>CAZOYR010000078.1:0-15147 GCA_964584105.1 uncultured Alteromonas sp. | reverse complement strand
CAGAACAAAAAATTTATAAAAAGATAGCATATTAAAATGACTCAGGACGATATTTTCACTTTTAAAACAAAACCCGACGTACTGGTGGTTGATGATCGCCAGGCAGAGCGGGAAATTTTGCATAAACTGCTTTCCAAGCTTGATGTTGACGTGCATTCGGTAGATTCTGGTCAAGCTGCCCTGCACCAACTTATCCGTGATGAATACACGCTAATTTTGTTAGATATAAAAATGCCGATCATGGATGGCATCGAAACAGCCCGCTATATACGGACTAATCCAATTACTGAAAACATCCCAATAATCTTTCTGACTGCCTACGACCAGGATGATATTGATGTACTGCAAGGTTATAAGGTTGGGGCAATTGACTACATCATCAAACCCATCAACGAAGAAATTCTGCTGTCTAAAGTCAAAACCTTCATCCGTTCCAATTTGTTTGAGAAACAAAAGGAATATGAAAAGATTCTTAGCGAACTTAAACTCAAGAATGAAAAGCTTAAGCAGGCAGAGCGGGAAGCGCTGGATCGTCTTGAAGAAGCGAATGTAGCCAAGGAATTGGCCCAACAAGCACAACGAAAGCTTGAAGAGCAAAAAGGTGAGCTATTAAGACATACACAGAATCTTGAGCAGTTTGCGTATGTTGCCACACATGACCTCAGAGCTCCTATTATTAACTTAGATGGGATGGTAAAGATCTTCGAAAAGCGTGGCTATGTGAATTCAGAAAATGAGGAGATTTTTCATCGTATCGAGCATTCGGTCTCGCGCGTTAAAAATACACTTCATGACCTTATTGAAGTCGTAACAGCGAAAGAAGCACTGGCTGACGAAATTTTCCCAGTGAGTTTTCAGAAAGTTTTTGATGAAACTATTGAAGATCTTGAAATTCAGATTAAAGACAACGACGGGCAGATCACTGCTGATTTTACTCAGGCTCCAACAATCCATTACATACACCGCTTTTTAAAAAGCATTCTGCAAAATTTGCTTACCAACGCAATCAAATATCGCCACCCTAAAAGACGGCCAGTGGTAACTGTGCGTACTGAGATGCAGGGAAATACCGTTTACTTATATATCCGCGACAACGGCATGGGTATGGAGCCGCATCAAAAAGAAAAGGTATTCGGTCTTTTTCAAAGGTTGAGTAGCGATGGAACGGGTAAAGGCATGGGGCTTTATATCACTAAGTCTCAGGTTGAAGACTGTGGCGGTAATATTGAATTTACACGCTCTCCGGAAGAAGGGACTGAGTTTGTACTGTCTCTTCCTGATATGAAAAGAAAAACTAATGAACAGAAGTAAGTTACAAACAGTTTTGTGTATTGACGATGATGATGAGTATAACTTTTTAACTCAGGAAGCATTTAATGATTATCAGTATGACGGTCAGTTGGTATTTCACACCAGTGCCGAAGCGGCGCTGGAATATTTAAGTCAGCTGGATGAGCTGCCAAATGTGATCATATTAGATATTAATATGCCAGCTATGAATGGCTGGGACTTTCTTGATGCCTTTGAAGCGAAGCAGTTTATGGGTAGCGAACAGACCCATATATTCATGCACTCATCGTCGGTGTTTGATTCTGATAAGGAGCGAGCCGCCGGCTACAAATATGTCTGTGGCTTCATTGATAAACCGATTCTGCAGGAAAATATCGAAGCAATTGCTAATCAGTATTTTTAATACCGTTAAGCATTAGAGGTCGTTTTAGCATGACGCTATTTGTCGACGCATGTTTGGTGTCTCGGCTATCTTTATTTGTACTGACTGTACCCGATTGACCGAGCATAGGATGTAGCTTTCCCGAGTCCGTTTATCTGGGGTGTATCTATGTGCAGACCGATGCGACAAAAGGCAAGCTGCTTCAGCTTTTGCCTGCGAAGTAACTCAAAGCCAGCGATTGCTGGCTTTTTTTTGCCTGACAATTAATCCGGGGTACGAACCTCGCCGATAAGGTGTTTGCTATTTGACCAGGCATTCCTTAAGTTATAACAAAAACAGGGAGATACCATGAAGGCAAAATCAACAAAGTGTGCGTTAGCTGTTGCAGCGCTGACCGTCACAATACTCAGTGGGTGTAGCTCATCAAATCGTACTGCAGAATCAGTTACGGCAGCGCCAGTTGCTGCTGATTATCAGCCCACCGGCGTTGTCGCCATGACACTACCGGAAATATCCGAAGCGCTGGCAGATGGAACCATTACGTCACAAGAGTTGGTCGCTCAGTATCTTGCAAGAATCGAAGCGGTAGATAAAAGTGGTCCCGGCCTCAATGCTGTGCTGACGCTTAATCCTGATGCATTAGATATTGCCAGAGAGCTGGACGCGCAACGCGAAGCCGGTCAGATTCTGGGGCCTTTGCATGGTGTACCTGTATTACTCAAGGATAACATTGAATCCAAAGACGCGATGCCAACCACAGCCGGGGCACTGGCGCTGCAAAACAACATGACGGGTCGTGACAGCCCGCTGGTTGCCGGTTTGCGCGCGCAGGGTGCGATTATTTTAGGTAAAACCAATCTTAGTCAGTGGGCTAACTTTCGCTCAGAACATTCTATGAGTGGTTGGTCTGCGCTGGGCGGCCAGGTGAAAAATCCACATATGCTGGACAGAAACCCATGCGGGTCAAGTTCAGGCTCTGGTGCGGCGATGGCTGCATCTCTGGCGGCAGCCACGGTGGGCACAGAAACCAATGGTTCGATTACCTGCCCGTCTACGATTAACGGTATTGTGGGCTTTAAGCCCAGCGTCGGTATTGTGCCGCAGGATTATATCGTGCCTATTTCCCATTCGCAGGATACAGCAGGGCCGATGACCAAGACCGTTACCGGCGCTGCAATGATGATGAATGCGATGGCAACAGAAACCCCGCAGACTGACTATACCAGTCGACTGAATGACGGCGCGCTGGAAGGCGTCAGGGTTGGCGTATTGCGCTTTGCTACCGGCTCAGATGCCCGTATTCAGGCACTTTTTGATCGCGCTTTACAGGATTTAGAAGCCGCCGGCGCTATTCTGGTGGAGATAAATGCAGAACCAGAGAACCCGGACAATTTCGGAAAAATGGCTTATGACCTGCTTAAATATGAATTTAAGTCAGGCATAAACGATTATCTTGCCTCTACCGCACCTGACCAGGTTGAGCCGCGCTCGCTGGAAGCGTTGATTGCGTACAATCAAACCCACGGTGATGAGGAGCTGGCATTATTCGACCAAAGCATTTTTGTCGCATCGCAGGAGATGGACACGCTGGACAGTGATGAATACCGGGACAGTGTCAGACAGGTACAGCAAGTCAGTCGCAGGAATATTGATACACTGCTGGCTAACCAAAATGTTGATGTTTTAGTGGCACCCACAGGCGTCATCGCGCCACGGGTTGATCCGATTAACGGCGATGTGTGGCCGGGCGGCTGGCCGGGGTATGGCTCTGCCGCTGCACGAGCAGGTTATCCGCATGCCACGGTGCCTATGGGCGGAGTTCAGGCTTTGCCAGTAGGGTTGTCATTTATTGGCAGCAACCTTCAGGATGCTAATGTGCTTTCTTACGCATACGCGTACGAGCAGGTATCGCAACGCAGACTGACGCCGCAATACTATGAAAACGCAGAAGCGCTGGATGTGATTCGCCAGGCAATGAATCCTGCCAGATAAGGATTTGTTGCGTCGGGTTACACAACGCGTAACCCGACCGCATTGATCTCTTCGCCTACCCGCGCTTGTACCAATAAGCAGAGTTTATATCTCTTCATACCCGTTTCTGCAGTCGGGTCAATTTCTCTTGCAACGTGGATACGCTTATGATGAAAAGATTTTTAACCGCACTTCCTTTTACACTGGCCGCACTGAGTGTGCAGGCAATGTCAGATGCAAAAACCATTGATATGATGGACCCTGAATCTGGTGAGAAAATGGGTACCGTCATGATAGAAGAGCATGATGACGGGCTTGTATTCACGCCTTCTCTGACCGGACTGGAGCCTGGTGGACATGGCTTCCATGTTCATGAAAATCCATCATGTGAAAGCGCGATGAAAAACGGAGAGGAAACGCCCGCCGGTGCAGCGGGCAGCCATTACGACCCGGAAAAAACAGACTCTCACGGCTATCCGTGGTCAGATACCAGCCATATGGGCGATTTACCACTGCTCTATGTTGGGGAAGATGGCGAGGCTAAACATCCGGTCATCGCTACACGACTTTCAATGAGTGATGTAGAGGGGCGTGCTCTGATGGTTCATGCCGGTGGCGACAACTATTCAGACTCACCTGAAAAACTCGGTGGTGGCGGCGCGCGAGCGCTTTGCGGCGTAATTAAATAAAAATCACTGTTTATGCAGACATAAAAAAGCGGGCTGTAAGCCCGCTTTTTTGTTACTTTGGATTATTCAGACTTTTCCGTGCGTTTATCTGAACGATAACGCTCAAACCACGCCAGAATATTACCGACTTTCTGAATCAGTCTTGATGGCTTAGCTGCAATACCGTGTGAAGCACCGGGAATTCGTACCATCGCTGAGTCAACGCCCTGCAGACGAAGCGCCTGATAGAACTGCTCTGATTCGCTTATCGGGGTGCGATAATCAGACTCACCGGTCAACAATAATGTTGGGGTTTTTACATTGCCCACTAATGACAGCGGAGAATGCTCCCACAGGTGATCGGCAACTTCCCAGGGCTTACCCGGCATCCAGTACTGTGAAAAGTAAGGATAAGCATCAGCCGTAAGCGCAAAGCTCATCCAGTTAATAACCGGCTTGGCAACCACTGCGGCGGCGAAGCGATCCGTTTTACCAATAGACCAGGCTGTCAGAACACCGCCACCGGAACCACCGGTGATAAACAGATTCTCTTTGTCGATATTGCCTTTTGCTACCGCAGCATCTACTACATCCATTAAATCCTGATAATCATCAGAAGGATAATTATGGTGGATAAGATTGCCAAATTCTTCACCGTAAGAAGAACTACCGCGCGGATTCGACCATACCACCACATACCCATTGGCAGCCATCAGCTGAATTTCCATAGAAAAATGCGGGCCGTACGCCGCGTGCGGGCCACCGTGAATCTCAAGAATCATCGGGTAGGATTTGTTCTTGTCGTAATTCGGTGGATAGGCAATCCACGCATCAATATCACGATCATCCACCGACGCCTTAACGGGCAGGCTTTCGACTTTAGCCAGATTCAGGTGACCGAATGCATCTTCGTTAAGCTGTGTAAGAACCGTGCTTTTACCATTTTTAGCGGCGATGGCAAGATCAGCCGGGCGCAGCGGGTCATCTGTGGTGTAAGCAACACTACCGTCACTGGCTACAGCAAACTCGCCAGAAGTATACGGCCTGCCCAGCGACTGCCCGCCAATAGTGACATCCAGCTTATTAATTTTGCCTTTTAAACTGGTACGGGCAAGACGGGTCTGGCCTTTATCCTGATACGCAAATACCAGTGAGCGACTGTCATCAGCCCACTCAAACGCACCAATAGCGCGATCTAGATCGCTGGTTAAGCGCGTCATGTCGCCAGAGGGTAAGGTCATGATAACCAAATCGCCATTCTGATAGGATTTTTTGCGATCGTTTAATTGCGTAAATGCCAAGTACTTGCCATCCGGACTTACCTTAGGATTGCCTTCCGGGCCTTCAATGGTAGTGACCTGTTCTACCTTGCGGCTGGAGGTATTTACCCGAAATACATCAGAGCGCAAAGGATGAAGGGCATAGTTTTCAGCGCGATCGCCGGCAAAGTAAATCCACTTACCGTCAGCGGAGAAGCTCAGATTGCCACTGTTTGGGTAATCCCCGGTGGTCAGCTGTCGCGCCGTGCCACCGGCTACCGGTAACACATAAATCTGGCTATGGCCGTCACGCAGATAGCCTGCACCATCTGAGCGATACTCTGTACGCTCGATGTACTTAGCCGACTCGGCCCACTTTGCGCCTTCCGGCTTACCGGGCATACCTTTAAAAAGCGATTTGGGCTGGGCAGGGGTAAATGCGGTAAATGCCAGGTGTTCACTGTCCGGCGACCAGACAATATTCGAGGGGCCTTCCTGCAGGTTAGTCAGCTTCGCCTGCAATCCGCTGTCCATATAATGAACATATAGTTGCGCGCTGCCACTGTGGTCGCTCACAAACGCCAGTTTGGTGCCATCAGGAGATAAAACCGGCTGATAGATATTGCCTTTGTCAGCAAGAAACGGGCGATGGGTGTTACCGTCTAAATCGATCTGCCAAAGCGAAGACAATGTGCGATCAGACATAATATCCATGCTGCGACGCACATAGTACAACGTATCATCTTCTTTGCCGAAAAACGGCGATGAAGCATATTCAATATTAAATACGTCGTGATATTGAAGCGTGTCGGGCAGTGCGTTGTCTTTGGTCTGCCCGTAAGACAGCGTGGACAGCAGTGCTGCGCTAAGTCCCAGCCAGGTTCGTTTAATCCCCATAGAGGTTCCTTTTTGTTAGTGTTTATGCGAGTGGGATGTATTCAGGTCGTCATGTGCGCGACCTTTAAGCGACACCCGGCCAGCCAGGATATCTTTGAACATCACCCAGTCGCCCATCAGACTATAGAGTGGATACGAGAATGTCGCGGGACGGTTTTTTTCAAAAAAGAAATGGCCTACCCACGCAAAGCCGTAGCCGATGACCGGTAGTAGCGCCAGATACCACCAATGCGTTGTAACAACCGCCAGCGCAATCACTGCAAGCACAAGCCAGGACCCGATAAAGTGCAGCAGCCGACAGGTGGCATCCTCGTGTTCAGAGAGATAATAAGGATAAAAATCCTTAAACCGTTGATATGCTTTTGTTTCCGACATGGCAACTGTCCTGATGTGATCATAATGTTAACTGTACGGCTGCATGCATGGCATTGCAAACGCAGGGTGGCTTGTTTTTTCAGCGCCTTGCCCCATATCATCAGGCAAATTGTAAAATCACGGGCAAATAACGATGGACAACCTAGTCGAAAACAATGTGGTAGATATTACGCCTGAGAACTTCCAGCAGGTGATTCTGCAGCAATCCCAGGAAAAGCTGGTGCTGGTGGACTTCTGGGCGCAGTGGTGTGAGCCCTGTAAAGACCTGATGCCGATGCTGGAAAAAATCGCATCTGAATATAAGAACGAGATGATTCTGGCACGGGTCGATTGCGAAGCGCAGCAGGAAATCGCTGCGCAGTTTGGCATTCGCAACCTGCCTACCGTGATGGTTGTACAAGGCGGTCAGCCGGTAGATGGCTTTGCCGGTATGCAGTCAGAAAGCCAGATTCGTGAGATGCTGGCAAAATATCTGCCCCAGCCAGGCGATGCAGAGATGCAGCAGGCTGCTCAGTTTATTCAGCAGGGCGATTATCAAAGTGCGTTCCCTTTGGCTAAACAGGCTGTAGATTTGAACGCTGATAACATTGATGCCAAATATCTGTACATCGATTGTCTTATTGAAACAGGCTCAGTAGCGCAGGCTAAAGCAGAGCTGGAGACGATTCGTCTGGTTGATCAGGACCAGCGGTATCAAACGCTGACCGGAAAGGTCGAATTGGCTGAACAGGCGGCGGATTCTCCTGAGCTGAGAGAACTGCAGGCTGCAGTAGAAAAGAATCCGGATGATTTACAACTGAAAATTGATCTGGCTATTCAGTTACAGCAGGCGCATAAAGTGGATGAGGCGTTACCTTTATTACATGAGGTGCTGCTTACTGACCTGAACTTTGGGGAAGCGAAAAAAGTCATGCTGGACATGATCAATGCGCTGGCCGATGGCGACCCACAAAAGTCGCTGTATCGTCGCAAGGTGTATAGTCTGCTTTACTAAAAATAGTGCGTTACGACCAGGCCCGCTGCAGCGGGCCTTTTTGTGGCAAGGCTTTTTATGGAGAGTATCCTTCTGCTTTCAGCCATTTAAGTGCAGCAAAGTACCCATCAAAATAATGCCGGGTGTAATTCGGATACAGACTGTGATCGTGCAGATTAGGGTGCGTTCGCTCTATTTGTGCACGCTTAACCATGCCTGAATCAAGCACATACCCTGAGCGTTGCAACCCATTTTCTATGCACATGACAATCGCATCGGCGAGGACTTTTTGACACTCCGGCGTGGTAAGAACCCAGCGCCTGCCGTCAAGCAGCGCCGCCCAGGGCTGATCATCAAACGAGGTAGCCAGAAAATGCAGCTCTTCGACAAATGCGCGAGTCGTTGGCATCGTCCATGCGCCAGTGGCATAGACTTCCAGCATATTGCCGGATTTATCCAGTGAGTACTGGCCATAGCTGGGAAATCGCATAATTAAGCCTGCTCTTGGTGCTGCATTCAGATACAAGTAAGTACTTGCTAATCTGTATTGTATACGAATCCCTCGCTGATTAGATAACTACTCTGCAGAATATTTTTTTGTTAAGGTTTACAAAATCTTTACGAGTTGATCTGCTATGTATAAGCAATACTACCGGCGTTTTTTAACCGCCAACGCTGATGTGCAACATTACAGTTGCCACAGCCACTATTACTGGCCGGATGTTACACGCGAAGCCATGCTGGAATACTGGGAAGACAGCGCAAAATATGTCGATGAAAAGTGGACCTATTTTTTTTCCAATGCAGTGCCTCAGGTTCAGTCTTATATCAGCAGTATTCTTAACACCGGCATGCCCGAGCAGATTGTATTTGCTCCCAATACCCATGAACTGGTTGCCCGACTACTGAGCTGTCTGGATTACACTGCACCCCCTGCGATTTTATCAACAGACAGCGAGTTTCACAGCTTCAACCGGCAAATCAGCCGTCTTAATGAAACCGGCGCCATATCGCTGCATCAGGTATCAACGCTGCCCTTTTCTGATTTTGAAGCGCGTTTCATTACCGCGATTTTAGAGCAGAAATGGGACATGATTTTCATCAGCCAGGTGTTTTTCAACTCTGGCTTTGTGGTCAGGCATTTACAGGAGATTGTGGATGCAGTGGCCGATTCCGATACGATCATCGTGATTGATGGTTATCATGGGTTCATGGCGCTGCCCACAGACCTTGCACCCATCGCGGATCGCATTTTTTACTTAGGTGGTGGGTATAAGTATGCCCAGGCAGGTGAGGGTGCATGCTTTGCGCATGTGCCACCGGGTTGCACGTTAAGACCGGTTTATACAGGCTGGTTCGCAGAATTTGGTGAATTGCATGAGCCGCGCTCAGACAGAGTAAACTATGCCAATAATGCCATGCGGTTTGCCGGCGCGACGATGGATTTTTGCGCGCTATACCGATTGCGTGCAGTATTGCGTTTGTTCGACGAGCAATCCATAGACGTTGCGACTATCGATAAGCACGTTAAAACACTTCAGAAGCATTTTCTGCACTTACTTGATGCGCAACATCATCCGCTGCTGAACCGGGAAAATCTCATGATCCACGATGAAGGCGAACGGGGGCACTTTCTGACCTTTAATCTGCCTGACAGTGAAGTGACAGAAATGCTCTCTCAGTTTCTTCGCAACAACAATATTCAAACGGATTTCAGGGGCAATCGTCTGCGCTTTGGTTTTGGTTTGTATCATGATGCGCAGGATATTGACCTGGCGTGCCTGAAACATGACTGATAGCGTGTGGATAGCGCTGGCCCTGGTGCTGGTGCTTGAAGGTCTGGGACCGCTCCTGTTCCCCAACCGCTGGCAACGACTTATGCAAAAGCTGAGTCAGTTGCCCGGTGGTGAATTACGACAGACCGGCGCCTTTCTGGTCATCACCGGGTTAGTGGCGTTGTTCTTTCTGATGCGATGATGCATCAGTATTTGTGAACGATTGATAAGGTTGTAATTGCTCAAAACTATTGCATGACCACGCAACGGGATTTGTGTATTAATTGCGCATAAAAACAGATGATCACAGTGGTTGATCTCTGGTAGAATCCCCGCCTAATTTTTTTACGCATTCGATTCATGGCTAAGAACGTAGTGGTACTTGGCACCCAGTGGGGTGACGAGGGTAAAGGTAAAGTAGTAGATCTTCTAACTGACCGTGCAAAATATGTGGTTCGTTATCAGGGCGGACATAATGCGGGTCACACGCTGGTAATTAACGGTGAGAAGACCGTTCTTCACTTAATTCCATCAGGTATTCTTCGCGACAATGTCACCTGTATTATCGGCAATGGCGTGGTGTTAAGCCCTGAAGCCCTGATGACCGAAATCAAAATGCTGGAAGAGCGCGGTGTACCGGTCCGTGACCGCCTCAAAATCAGCGAAGCCTGCCCGCTTATCCTGCCTTATCACATTGCCCTTGATGTGGCGCGTGAAAAAGCCCGTGGCGCACGTGCTATCGGTACAACTGGTCGTGGTATTGGTCCTGCTTACGAAGATAAAGTTTCCCGTCGTGGTCTGCGCGTAGGCGACTTATTCAACGCTGAAGATTTCAAGTCCAAGCTTAAAGAAGTGCTGGATGTGCACAACTTCACGCTGACCCAGTACTACAAAGAAGACGCGGTAGACTTTGATAAAGTCTACGAAGAAGCAATGGCAGTAGCTGATATTCTGAAATCCATGGTCGTGGATGTCACCGATACGCTGGATAAAGCACATCATGCCGGTGTACCTATCATGTTTGAAGGCGCGCAGGGCACATTGCTGGATATCGACCACGGTACTTATCCTTATGTCACCTCTTCAAATACCACTGTTGGCGGCGTGGCAACCGGCGCAGGCTTTGGCCCGCTGAACCTTGACTATGTACTGGGGATTGTTAAAGCCTATACCACCCGTGTCGGCTCTGGTCCGTTCCCGACAGAACTGGATTGCGATGTGGGTCAGCACCTGGGTGAAAAAGGTCATGAGTTTGGTGCTACTACCGGGCGTAAACGCCGTACTGGCTGGTTCGATGCGGTTGCCATGAAGCGTGCGGTGCAAATTAACTCAATTACCGGATTATGCCTGACTAAACTGGATGTTCTGGATGGTCTTGAATCCCTGCAGATTTGTGTGGGTTATAAAGACGCACAGGGTAACGTGAAAGACGTTCCGCCTATGGCGGCTGATGACTACGAGCAAATCACGCCGGTTTACGAAGAAATGCCAGGCTGGTCTGACAATACGTTCGGTGTACAGTCTTATGACGAACTGCCTCAGGCAGCAAAAGATTATATCACCAGACTGGAGCAGATCACGGGCGTGCCGGTAGACATTGTTTCTACTGGCCCGGATCGCAACGAAACGATCGTTTTGCGTCATCCTTACGACGCGTGATCACACTTTATCCATAAAGTTATCCACAGCCTGTCCAGGCAGGCTGTGTTTTAAAACCCTCTGCTACACGCCTATCGCTTTTAAGTCCACGATGCTCTGGTATACTGCATAAATCTCAATCAGCAGTGATATGTGTATGTCCGAGTCTTCTACTTCATCCGGTGAACATCTTCAGGAAAATGCCGGGCAATGCGCAGCCGTTTACGAGCAGCTCAGATCCAGTTTTGATACCGGAAAAACCTTCGATTTAAGCTGGCGCAAAAGTCAGCTGGATGCACTCAGGCGATTACTTGAAAATGAGTCTGAATCTCTGCAGGACGCGTTGTACAAGGACCTGGGCAAGTGTGAAACAGAAAGTTGGGTATCTGAAATAGGCTTTCTGCTCAATGACATTAAGCATACAGTAAAACATTTAAAAAGCTGGGTTAAACCAAGAAAAGTATCGACGCCACTGGCTGCCCAACCGGGTAAGAGCTACATCATCGCCGAGCCCTTAGGTACAGTACTGGTGATTGGCGCATGGAATTATCCGCTGCAACTGGTGTTGGCTCCCTGTGTGGCAGCCATTGCCGCTGGTAACTGTGTATTGCTTAAACCATCCGAGCTGGCACCGGCAACCTCGGCCCTTATCCAAAAACTTATCCCCAGGTATCTTGACAATAGCGCGATCGCTGTGATCGAAGGGGGGAAGGCGATCACCACCGATCTGCTGGCGCTTTCCTGGGATCATATTTTTTATACCGGCGGTGAAACCGTCGGGAAAATCGTCATGCAGGCAGCAGCGCAACATCTTAGTTCCGTTACGCTTGAACTCGGCGGGAAAAGCCCTTGTTTGGTGGAGCGTTCTGCAGATATTGCGGTCACCGCGCGCCGGATTGTCTGGGGTAAGTGGATGAACTGCGGGCAGACCTGCGTTGCGCCTGATTATGTAGTGGTAGAAGCCTGTGTAAAAGATGCGCTAATCAAAGCCATTAAGGCTGAGATCCGTGAACAATATGGTAAGTCGCCTGCAAGCAGTGAGGATTACGGAAAAATTATCAATACGCGTCATCTTCAGCGACTGGAAAGCTATCTTGAAGGGGTTACTGTTATAAGCGGCGGTCAGGTGGACTATGAAAACTGCACTATGGCACCTACGCTTGTTGAGAATCCTGCAGCAGATGCGGCGATCATGCGAGAGGAAATTTTTGGCCCTATTCTGCCGATTATTACCACCACACAGCTTTCCGATATGCTCCCTGTCATCAAGGCGCAATCCAAGCCGCTGGCGTTGTATTTATTTACCTCCAGTAAATCGGTGGAGCAGCGGATTGTCCGGCAGGTCAGCGCGGGGAGCGTCTGTATCAATGATACGATGATGTTTATGACCAATCCTGATCTTCCCTTTGGTGGTGTGGGAGCCAGTGGTATGGGGCGTTATCATGGTAAAGCAGGGTTTGATGAACTGAGTCATCTTAAAGCGGTGATGTCCCGTAAGTTCTGGATGGATATCAAAGTGCGATACGCGCCATTTTCGAACTGGAAGCTGGCTGCGTTAAAAAAGTTGTTATAGGAGAGAAGCATGCCACAACCGTTTCATCTTGCGATTCCGGTGGATGATTTAGCCAAAGCCAAATCATTTTATGGCCACACACTGGGCTGTGAACAGGGCCGTAGCGATAAGCAATGGATAGACTGGAATTTTTTCGGGCACCAGTTAGTCACGCATGAAGTGCACACCATGCCAGGTCTGGCTGGCGAAAATGCCGTTGATGACCATGCCGTGCCAGTCCCCCATTTTGGCGTTGTACTGAGTATGCCCGAGTGGCAGGCATTAGCAGACAGACTGGAAACCGCGCAGATAGACTTCATTATTTCGCCATATGTGCGATTCAAAGGTCAGCCGGGTGAGCAGGCTACCATGTTTTTTAAAGATCCGGCGGGTAACGCGCTGGAATTCAAAGCGTTCGCCTCACCGGAGCAGCTTTTTGCCACCTGATCTCAGCCAATCAGCATGACACTGGCAAGAAAATAGGCCACCAGTGTCATTCCTCCGGCCAGCAGGGCATAGGGTAACTGTGTTCTGACGTGGGTCAGTAAGTCACAGCCTGCTGCAATAGATGAGACTGCCGAGGTATCTGAGATAGGTGAACAGTGGTCGCCAAAGATCCCGCCGCCCAGAATGGCCGCGATAACCAGCGAAGGAGGCAAGCCGAGTGTCTGAATAAGCGGCACTCCGATAGGAATTAAGATAGCAAACGTGCCCCATGATGTTCCTGTGGTAAAACTCATGATAGCGCCAGCCAGAAACAACATCGGAACAATAAGTACCAGTGGCAGGTACTCGCCCACAATGCCAGATACAAACACACCGGTTCCCAGTACTTTAAGGCTGCTTCCCAGCGTTAGGGAGAGCAGAACAATGGTCACCAGCGGTAGCAGCTCACCCATGCCTTTAAAGCCCACTTTTACCGCCTCATGGTGGGTGAATCGCTTATGACTCAGCAACAACAAGTACGCGACCGCGGTAGCCAGTACAGTGGCATATAACACCGATTTACTCCCGCTACCCTCAGCCAGTACGCCATTGCCGGTCCAGAACATAAACCCCACCATACTGAATACCATCACTGCCAGCGGAACGGTCATAAACCGGGCTTTGGTCGCAGGCTCACTTTCCAACGGCGTATCCTGCAGATGCTGTTGTTGTTCTTCATGCGCCATCGGCCCGTGCACTTTGTCGGTCACAATAGTGTAAATGACGATGAGCAGGGTAAATAACGCATAAAAATTTAAGGGCACGGTGCCCCACAGAACGCTCACTGCCGACGCGGGCAGCTCGTAGGTTTCCAGCATACCAAGTACAAAGGCACCCCAGCCATTTAACAGAATTAAAATACACACGGGCGCGCTGGTGCTGTCGATAATGTAGGCCAGGCGCGCACGGCTCATCTTAAACTTATCGAACAGGCCACGGGCAAAGATGCCCGATGTCAGCACACTAAGGTTCGACTCAATAAATACAGCAATGCCTGTGGCCATGGTAAGCCCGCCTACCTGACGACGACTTTTGGCTACGCCTTTACCCGTCAGCCAGTTGACCATGGCGGCAACGCCACCGGAATCCCGTATATACGCCAGCAAGGCACCGACTAACACCGAAAACAGCAATATGCGGGTATTGCCAGGACTGGCTGCAACCTCAATAACACGCTCAACCGATGTAATGGGTGAGAGCAGCACACTCTGACCAGCTGATTGCAGAAGAATAAGGGCTTCTGCGGTCAGCACGGCAAGCAGCAGCGCCATAATGACTTCTTTTTTCCAGAAAACGACCACAATGGCCACAAGGGGTGGGACAATAGACAGCCAGTCCATGTAATTAATCCTGTATTCTTATGATTCTTGGTTGCGCCGGTCTAAGATGAAAGCCAGTGGAATTATCGCCTTCAGCCCGCGTTCTTCTTTGCCTGATTACATGATACCTGTTGAACACGTTAGATGCGATGCCTTAACCGGTAGCCATTTAATTTAAGCAGGCGCTGAAGTAATATGCAGGTCACCAACGCTTTTACCCGGGCAATTATGCGCAACGCTGTACTTTTTTGTATTCTCCCCATTTTTTCTCTTTTTGCCAGCCAGGCAGAGCCTGCAAGCCGTGATGAACTGACAACGGCGCTGGGACAGAAGCTTATGTTAGATTTTCGCTATTTTTGCGAGGACGACACGCCATCAGCTGCCTGCCGCAAACCCATGACCACTGTGCCTGCCTCAGTGCAGTCTCTGCTAATTGAAGGGCGTATCGGCGGGGTGATTTTATTTTCAGAAAATATTCAGAGCACTGAACAACTGGTCAGGCTGAACTATCAGTTGCAAACCCTGATGGCTGAACATGACTTGCCGCCTCTGTTTATTGCCA
>CAZOYR010000077.1:13935-15157 GCA_964584105.1 uncultured Alteromonas sp. | reverse complement strand
GCCAGATCGTCCATTTCCATATACACCCTGGCCAGGTCGAGATTAGCGCTTTGACCGGCATCTTTATCGATGTCAATAATATCAACATCTTCGCTAACGCCGCTGTAATCAGACAGGCTTACGTCGAGTTCCAGCGGCATTTCCTCGAACTGCGTGTCATCCTGCATAGATTCGTCAAGCAAGGTATCTACATCAAGAAACTCGTCTTCCCGGCTACGCTGGGTTGACGACGCGTCTGTACCAGGCTCATTAAGCAGTGCGGCTAAATCTAAATCCGGATTATCAAGCTTTAAATCATCAGCTGACTCTGAAGACTTCGCTGGCGAAGGCTCATCCATCTCGTCAAGCAATGCGTCAAATTCTGATGACTCCAGGTCATCAAAAATTGTTTTATCATTTTTGTCAGTTCCGGATAGCCACTCATCGAGCCCCGGCACATCCTCAAGCTCGTTAATTTCTGCTGGGCCTGATTCACGAATAACGCCATCAACTTCCTGCTCCAGAGCAAACTCTTCAACATCATCCTCATAATCGACATCGAGGACACTGTCATCAAATCTGTGTTTGTCTTCAGCCGTATCGTTAGTTACGTCAACAGACGTTGCACTGTCAGAAAAGCTGGGAATATCATCAATGAAGGTCTTATCAAATTCAGCAAGCGCATCATCCAACGGATCAACATCTTCTCGTCTTGTATCAGATGAGTTTGACTCACTCAGCTCTTCGGTCTCAGCCTCGGTTATTTCAGGTGCAAGATCGTCTTCATCTAAATTATCAGCCTGAACATCTGCCGTTAATTCATTATCGTCTTCTGGTAATGTTGCACTGTCTGGCGTATCGGTGCCAGCATCGGTTGACTTAGCTACAACATCGCCTTCAGCCGTATCATTAGCCTGAATATCTGACGGTAATTCATCATCAGACTCTGATGATACCGGACTGGCCGGTTCTTCAGTTTCAGTCTCAGTTGATTCAGCCACAGCATCATCTTTAGCTGTTTCATCAGCCTGAATATCCGCCGGTAATTCATCATCGTCTTCTGATAATGTTGCACTGTCTTGCGCATCGGTGTCTGCATCAGCTGATTCAGCTGCAACATCGTCTTCAACTGAGTCATCGGCCTGAATATCTGACGGTAATTCATCACCCTCTTCTGATGATGTTGCGCTGTCTGGCGCATCGGTATCAGCATCAGTTGATTCAGCTACAACGTCTTCTTCAG
>CAZOYR010000077.1:0-13835 GCA_964584105.1 uncultured Alteromonas sp. | reverse complement strand
TAATTCATCGTCGTTTTCTGATGACACGTCATCATCAGCATCTGAAGATATTTCATCGTCACTTTCACCAAAAATTTGATTATCCGATTCGCCTTCTTCAACGACATTGTCGTTATCGTCTTCAATTTCAGATTCAAGCTCGGCAAGTAGCTCTTCTGTTAACGCGTCTTCAGGAAGGTCTTCGCTCTCAGAGTCAGGTGCTTCATCAGTTGTCTGCGTTGCAGGTGTCTCTGCTTCTGCCTCCATACCACTTTCAAGCTCAGCAAGAAGCTCATCTGACAAGTCATTGAGCTGTTGTTCTTCCTCACCCTGCTCTGCGGACAATTCAGCCAGAAGCTCATCACTTAACGGATCATCAAAGCTCGTCGCACTCGCTTCTTCCTCGTTCTGGAGTTTTTCGATAATGTCGTCATCGAAAACCTCTGCACTGATCTCGTCGGTTTCTATCTCATCCAGGCTGACATCATCCAGACCTTCAGCGAGGTCATCGAGACTCTGTATACCCTGTGGAGATGGCGCGTTACCAGACTCAGTGAACTCATCGTCCTCATCGTCTTCTACATCCGGCAAACCGCCCATTTGTTCGAGCTGTTCTATTTCATTAAGAATATCATCGGCAAGACGATCCAGTTCTTCGTTCTGTTCATTAATCTCTTTATCGAGCTTATTAAGCATCGATTCATCGACATTGCCATTATTTACATCCAGCTTGTCTTCAACACTTTCCTGCTCTTCTTCGAGCAGATCATCAATGCTGATTTCCGGTTTGTCATCAGTATCAGCGACAGCGCCAGGCAATGGTGCCACTGGCGCTTCATCAATGGCGTCCGGTTCATCAGAAATCGGTACAGGGTCGCCCGCAGAATCTTCCACCGTGGTGTTGAAGTCATCTTCTGTTACCGGTTCAGCAAAATCATCTTTGGGAGCCGGCTCAGCAAGTTCATCCGTTTCAGGCTCCTCGCCGGCATCAGAAATATCGCTATCATCGTCAGCCAGGTCGATACCGTCAAAATTTTCCTCTAGCAGTTCAGCCGACAAATCCTCTTCATCAAACAGGTTGTCCAGCTCATCCTGATCTAATTCTGATTCGCCTGATTCAAATTCATCATCCTCGTTATCAGGCACCAGCATGTCATCATCTAAATCAGAGAAATTCTCCAGCTCATCGTCCAGGGCATCTTCGAGCTCTGAGGATAGAACGTCATCCAGCAGCTCTTCATCATTAAACAGCTCATCGTCAGAGAGCTCCGCATCATCCTGAGCGAGTTCGCTGGTCAGGCTGGTCGACAAATCATCAATTTCGGCGTCTGGCTCCGGCGCTGCTTGCTCGTTAGCATGCTCGGTTTTCGCCGAAACGGCGTCGGGCTCAGCTGAGCGACGTTTCAGTAACCAGGCTGCCAGTGCCCCGGCCAATAGTAATGTAATAATGCCTGAACCGATAATCAGACTGGCCGGCTGTGTGAGTGCAGCAGTCAGGCCACTGCTCTGCTCGGCTTCACGCTGTGCCCGCTCCTGCCGTACTATGTCAAGAAGCTCTTTTTGTAGCGCCAGTTGTTCATCCATCTGTGATTGAACATCGCCCTCTACCTGCTGGCGCAGATTCATCAGGTCCGTATTAACCTGCTCTACCCGGTCATACAGCTTTTTGTTTTCGTTCAGTAAGGACTGTACGCTATCCAGAGAAAGCGCGAACTGATCTCTGAGCGCCTCAAACTTTTCTACCTGCTGGGCATCCAGCGCACTGATCTTTTGTTCGATTTGTGACCGGGTATCTGACAATTCATCTTTATTAACCAACGGCACTGCTGGTTTTATATTGCTACCGGACGGAGGATTTTTGAGCAGTTGCGCAAACGCTTTATCGTCCTTATCTGCACGCTGCTTTGCCTGGGAGGAATCTATTCGTGCTATGTAGCGCTCTGATGGCAGCCGCAATGTTGCGCCGTCTACCAGCAGATTAAAGTTATTTTGTTCAAAGGCATCGGGATTAAGCTGATAAATAGCCTGCATCACCTGATAAACAGAAAGCTGATCGTTTTGACGATACCGGCTGGCGATACGCCACAACGTGTCCTGCTCATCAATAGGGCCATATGTCGCGCCAGAAAATTGATCTGTCGCATCCTTTGGTCCACGCAGTTGAGTTTGTCTTTGCTGAGCATCCACATTTGCTGCTGGGAATGTGCTAAGTAACAGCAATACAACCAAACCCATAAAATGCAATTTCATAGCGTTCCTATAAGCCTTCAAATGTCACGCTCACAACACAAATAGCAAAGCTCGCGCGAAGGGTTTTCCGGCAGCGAGCTGATGGCATTGTGATACCAGCCGTAAAAGCTGGTGATACAGTTTCTGTTTTTATTATCCAGAGACCAGACTCCGCTGGTCTCCCTCCTGAGCGATAACTGCTCAACAACGATAGTTAATATATATCGTGTTTCTGTTTCTACAAACTATAAACCACTGAGAAACCTCAATCTAGCTGTCCGTCACTATCATTAGAATGACGGCGCCGCTTTCAACCTTATCGGCAGATATTTTATAAAGTTTACAGGTACTTTACAGGTAATCGCGCACCAGAACTTCAGCAATCTGAACACTATTTGTCGCTGCGCCTTTGCGCACATTATCTGACACTACCCACATATTCAGACCGTTGGGGTGGCTGATATCGTTTCGGATACGGCCCACGTGCACTAAATCATTACCGCTGGCACTGGATACCTGAGTGGGAAAGCTTGCTGGTAAATCATACACTTTCACCCCGGGTGCATTTTCCAATAGCTGCTTCACATAATCTGCCTCAAGCGGCATTCTGGTCTCAAGATGTATCGCCTCGCCATGCCCATAGAAAACCGGCACCCGCACCGCTGTAGCATTAACCATGATAGAGGCGTCACCCATGATTTTCTGCGTTTCCCACACCATTTTCATTTCTTCTTTGGTGTAATCGTTATCCATGAACTCATCAATTTGCGGAATGGCGTTAAACGCGATTTGACGACTGAAGGCCTCCGGCGTGATTTCCTTTGCGTTAAGCAGGCCCGCTGTTTGACGCGCCAGTTCTTCCATCGCATTTTTACCGGCTCCGGAAACAGATTGGTAAGTAGCAACATTAATTCGCTCTATGCCCGCTTCATCGTGTATAGGTTTCAGCGCCACCAGCATCTGAATAGTCGAGCAATTCGGGTTCGCGATGATATTCCGTGTTCTGAAGTCTGCCAACGCATGCGGGTTTACTTCCGGCACCACCAGCGGGATATCTGGCTCGTAGCGAAACTGAGACGTGTTGTCGATTACGATACACCCGGCATCCGCAGCGATAGGCGCATACGTGGCGGATACTGCACCACCTGCAGAGAAAAAGCCAAACTGCACCTGACTGAAGTCAAAGCCGTCTGCATTAATAACTTCAATGTCCTCCCCTTTGAAGTTAACTGTACCACCGGCAGAACGTTCGCTGGCCAGCGGATAAAGTCTGTTGACCGGGAATTTGCGCGCTTCGAGCATTTCGATCATCATCTGACCGACCAGCCCCGTGGCGCCCAATACTGCAACATCAAAGGCTTGTGACATAAATAAGGTTACTCCTGCAAAATGGAAATATCGGGATGAAAAAGCATGGCATTATAACGTTTCTATGGTGAAGCCTAAACCGGTAAGCTGACGCAAAATACCCTCTGATACGACACCACTTAGCGCAATGGTAAAGGCATTAAACTCCCGCCTGACCCGATACGCCTTGCGGTAGGCAGCGAATTTATTCCCAGCCTGCATAGCATTGCGAAAATCTTCATCATCAATAGTAACATCATAAATAGACAGCAGCAGCGATATCACTTCATCCCAGTTTAATGCTTCCATCGACGGGTCACGAGGCATAAACGAGATGGGCTGCGGGGTCGCCAGAAAATCTTCCATCGCTAATTTTACAGGCTTTTGGGCCAGCTCACAAAAATGTTCATAGACCAGTTGCGTACCGCGCAATTTTCCCTCGATAGAGTGACCGGCGATGTGCCCGGTGGCCAGCCAGAGGTGCTTAAGTAATGTCGTATCAATGTCAGGCTCGTTATCAAATACGTCAAGCACAACTGTGGGTGCAGAACCGGCAATGAGCCGCTGCTTCAGCGCCTTTTCATTGATCACCTCTCCCCGGCAGGCATTAATCAGTAGTGTATCGGCGCCTAAAGCTTGGAGCGCATCCTCATCAATCAGGTTGAGCGTCTTATGCGCGCCTTCTTTAACATACGGGACGTGCAATGAGATGACATCACATGACAATATCTCGCTAAAATCAACAAAGTGCCTCGGATCGCCGGCTTCCTGGCGCGGCGGATCGTTTAGTACATAGGCGATATCAAGCGCCTCCAGTAATCTGGACAAACTCGTACCGACGTGTCCAGCACCAACGATCCCCACCCGGATACGACTTAGATCCAGCTTGTTATCTCGGTGCGCAATCAACAACACACTCAACACATACTCTGCCACTGCGATAGCATTACACCCGCCGGCATCACGCCATGCTACCCCTCGCTGCTCCAGATAGGATTTATCGATATGATTAGAGCCGGCCGTTGCAGTTGCCACGCAGCGCAGGTTTTCTGCCTTATCCAGTAAGCTTGCGTTCACCGATGTGGTTGAACGCACTGCCAGATAGTCGCACGATGCGACATCATCTGCGCAAACCGTGGACGCGCTGTAAGAGACGGCCTCACCCAGCGATGAGAAATAATCAAGTCCACGCGGAATGGTATCTTCGTAAAGAATTTTCATAGAGGTTTGCCTGTTTTAATGCCAGCAAATAATAGGAGAATCAAAAACAAAAAAACAGCGCACGAAGCGCTGTTTTTGCATCTATAGAACTTTCTGGCTGCTACTTATAACGCTGCATGACCAGCGTGGCATTGGTACCACCGAAGCCAAAACTGTTCGACATTATTGTATTCAGTTCTGCTTCGCGGGCCTGGGTAACAATATCCAGTCCTTCTGCCTGTTCATCCAGCTCATCAATATTAATTGATGGTGCAATAAAGTTATTTTGCATCATCAGTAAGCTGTATATCGCTTCGTTAACACCTGCTGCACCCAGCGCATGGCCGGTCAGTGATTTGGTAGCGCTGATCGGCACCTGCTGATTTGCAAATACGTCTTTAATTGCAGCCAGCTCTTTAACATCACCAACGGGGGTTGAGGTGCCGTGGGTATTCAGATAATCAATTTTACCACTGACATTCTGCATCGCCATCTTCATACAGCGAATAGCGCCTTCACCGGAAGGGGCGACCATATCAAAGCCGTCTGAGGTTGCGCCATAACCAACCACCTCACCATAAATGGTAGCACCACGCGCCAGCGCGTGCTCGAGCTCTTCCACAACGACCATACCGCCACCACCAGAGCTGACGAACCCGTCGCGCCCGGCATCATAGGTGCGTGAAGCCACCGCCGGATTGTCATTATATTTGGTGGATAGCGCGCCCATTGCATCAAATTGACTGGACAGTGACCAGTGCAGCTCCTCACCACCACCAGCAAAGACCACATCCTGCTTGCCTAATTGAATAAGCTCCAGCGCATTGCCGATACAATGTGCACTGGTAGCACAGGCAGAAGCAATCGAATAATTTACGCCTTTAATTTTGAACGGCGTTGCCAGGCAGGCAGAAACCGTTGATGCCATACAGCGAGGCACCATATAAGGCCCAACCCGCTTCACGCCTTTCTCACGCAAAATATCAGCCGACAACACCTGGTTTTCTGATGACGCACCGCCGGAACCGGCAATGATACCCGTACGCTCATTAGAAATATCTTTTTCTTCAAGGCCCGAATCGGCAATTGCCTGTTGCATAGCAACGTATGCATAAGCGGCGGCATCACCCATAAAGCGCATGGCTTTACGGTCGATATGTTCTTTTAAATCAATATCAATCGCGCCCCACACCTGACTTCTCAAGCCCATTTCGGCGAATTGTTCAGAAAACGAAATTCCTGACTTGCCCGCTTTCAGAGAAGCCAGCACGTCATCTTTGTTGGTACCGATACTTGAAACAATACCAAGACCGGTAATAACTGCTCTTTTCATAATTTACCCTTTCTTTTGATGGGGCATATGGTAACGATTTTGTGACACTAAGTGGTCTGCTCTTTTCAGCCCTGATGAGCGATACATTATCCTTCATAGACTATCAAATCGTCAGTAAGTGCGTTAAGCACTATATTCACTGTATCATGCACGCTATGATCATGCAGTTGAAACACAGTCCAATGCAGGAAATCGTAGTGAAAACTGACCACGCAAAAGTACACTTTAATGAACAGGGCACACCTGTGGCCGACGACTTTGACGATGTTTACTTTTCCAACGACAGTGGCATTGATGAGACCATGCATGTATTTATGGCAGCAAATCATCTACCGGCGCGCTGGCTGACGCATCAACAGTCTCACTTTGTGATTGCAGAAACCGGTTTTGGCACCGGGCTCAACTGTCTGGTTGCCATGCAGGCCTTTGCTGAATTTCGCAAACACAACCCGCACCACCCGCTCTCGCGACTTTATATCATCAGCACGGAAAAATTCCCGTTGCAAAAAGAGGACCTACAGGCGGCACTGGCGCATTTTAACGCGGTCTCAGCGCCGGCCGACGCCCTGCTTGCCCAGTATCCCTGTGCGTTATCAGGATGCCACAGGCTACAGCTGGACAGCTTTGATACAACGCTGGATATCTGGATGGGTGACATTCATACATCGTTGCCACAGTGGCACGCCCCCCTCCACGGACTTGTTGATGCCTGGTTCCTGGACGGTTTCGCGCCCAGCAAAAATCCGGATATGTGGACCGATGCGCTGTTTGAACAAATGGCCCGCTTGTCGAAAAAAGAAACGACCTTTGCCACATTTACCGCCGCGGGCATCGTGAAGCGGGGTCTGCAGGACGCCGGGTTCGATATTCAAAAGGTAAAGGGGTTTGGCCGTAAGCGCGACATGCTTGCCGGGCACTATGCTGGCTGCAAGCAGCAGGATGCATCACGATTTCCCCGTGACTGGCCCTACGCGCGTTTTGAAGCCGCTCCGGTAACCACAAACAGTCATGTAGCAATTGTAGGAGGCGGGTTAGCGGGCGCAGCCAGTGCACTGGCACTGGTCAGACGCGGTATCAGAGTCACGCTGTTAACAAAGGCTGACAGACTGGCTGACGGCGCCTCGGGTAACCCGCAAGGCGGGTTTTATCCGCAGCTTCATGCCACGCCCAGCCCTGCCAGCCAAATACAGGCGCACAGCTTTCTATACGCCAAGCGGGCCTACCAGCAGCTCGCCGCTCATCACTCTTACCCTCATCAGTGGTGTGGTGTACTGCAAATGGACTTTACCGACGATGTTGCCGCCAGACATCAAAAACTGTCAGACAACCAATATTGGCCGGCTGCACTGATTCGTAAGGTTGATGCGCAGCAAGCCAGTGAAATAGCTGGCATCATGCTCAATTGCGGAGGCCTATTTACGGCTGAGGGCGGATGGCTCAGTCCCCCTGACTTAGTCGCGGCAATGGTTGAACAGGCGCAGGAGACTGAGCGCTTAACCGTGCTTACCGGCCATGCCGTCTCGAAAATTGAATCAGACAATGCGATTACCTTGCACGTTGAGCATTTGCCAGCACCGCTGTCATTTGACCATGTGGTGCTGGCAACAGGCGCCGACAGTATCAATTCACTGTTAAACGATTTACTGCCCTTACGACCAGTGCGTGGACAGGTTGAAGCCATGCCTGCATCCTCAGCATCACTGAGTGAGCTGCAAACTGTCCTTTGCCACAAAGGATACCTAACGCCTCAGATGGACGGGCGTCAGGCGATGGGCTCCACCTATGTTAAGGGTGATATGAGCACTGAGGTCAGAGCAGGTGAAACACAGCAGAATATTGAGACGCATAAAAAAGCGCTCAAGCGTCAAAACTGGGTGGAGGATATTCAGACAGATGGTGTGGCCCGGGCGGCGATTCGCCTGGGACTGCCGGACCATCAGGTTGCCTGTGGCAGCGTGCCCACAACTCTGGAACAACAACCAGCCTGGCGCGAACTGGCAAAAGGAAAGCGTCTTAGCGCGATGCCTCGCCCCGGAGCAAATCGTATTCATGTACTGACCGGTTTAGGCTCCCGCGGGCTGACAACAGCGCCGCTCATGGCAGACGTGCTGGCAAGCCAGCTTTGTCACCACCCGTTGCCACTACCAGAAACATTATTACAAGCCACCAGCCCGCAACGATTTATTATCAGAAAGGCTATCCGAAATCAGGACGACAATTAGTTGCCCGCCTCAACCGGATTGAGGCTGGTCACCATGAACGCCGGCACATCCACGCTGGCACTGGCAACCAGTGACTGACCGGACACACTGACAATGCGCGCATTGATGCGAACGCCGCGTTTTGTCTCTATCATGGTGCCGGTCAATATGTGGTCCATTTTAGACTGCGCTGCAATTTTCTGAAAACCACGGTGCATCACCAAATCGCCGCGTTCTGTAACGTACAATGCATCGGATAACTTAAAGTCGATAACCGCCAGTCCATAACTTTGTAGTTGGCCCAGCATGTATTCTGCCATCTGATTCCCCAGTACCGTAGTGTCGTGAAGGGTATGATTCAGTCTGACGAAGCTCGCCACGCCCACTTTTTCGCGTGGCCGGATAGTGGTGGCTGTGTCCATTAATTCCATGGCCAGTTGCCCGGCATAATCGTTTAACGACTTGTGTGTAAGATCAGAAGAAAACCCTACGTATAACGGGTCCTGGTAACGGGCCTGTTCTGTAGGTTCGGGACGGACTTTTAAATCCCGTGAGTCAGGACGGTACACAAGGCCGGTATCTTCGTGGGGAATGACGACAGGCTCACCGGTTGAGGTATCCCATTTAGCGGCGCGCAACGCATGATATTGCTCATCAATGGTGCTGCAAGCTGTCAGCATCACAGCAAGCAGTAAAGCGCTGATACGAAGTACGTTTTCCATCATCGCTTACCCCTGCGTCAGCTTAACGCCATCCTTAGTGCCTGACTGCTGAGCACCATCACTGGGAATAAGTGCATCAACCACATAGAACGGAATCAACATCTGGGCGCTGGCTACTACAGCACGCGACTCAATGCCCAGAATTCGTGCATTAACCATAACACCGCCCTGGTGTTTTGCCATTGTACCGGTCAAGACATACTCAATCGGCAAGCTGGCATTAAGGTCCAGATAATCCCTGGACAGTAAAAAATCGCCCTGTTTTGTCACCCGGATATAATCTGTAGCTTTGTAGTCAAGAACAGGAATTCTGAACTTGTGCAATTCGTGAACAAAGGATTCTGCCATTTGCTGACCCAACAAGTTTGTCTGTTGTAAGTCAGAATCAAGCAATGCGAAATTGGTCACTGCCACAGGTGTTTTTGCTGTGACATATTCCATGTTCGAGATGAGATCCTGTGTCAGGTTTTTGACATAGTCACCAACATGGCGGGTCAGTGGCCGCCCCTTGTATGCGCCCTGGACACTGGAATAAATACGCGGGTGACCCACAGCACCAAAGCTGTCAGTCTCTTCGCCGTTGTAATCGGCGGGTAAAGGCGCGCTGCGGCGATCGGCATCCTGTACATCTATAATCTGCATTGACTCAGAAGCATCAGAGGACTGTCCAGCCGTCTCTTCAGGCTCCTGTGTTGTCGAACAGGCAGTGAGCACCACTGACAGTGCGCCAATCGCGTAATATTGCAACTTCATCCTCTTTACCCCTTATCCTGCATGCGGTACAAACGCCCCTGTCGGGTGGTAACCTGCTCTTCGTCCCAGAACAACCCTGATGGGAAAAAGCGGGTTGCTGCACCCACCACATCTTTAGTTCTGGCTTCAATCACGCGCGCATTGACTACCGCGCCGCCCTGCTGATGAACCAGTGTTCCGGTAATATAAAAATCAATTCTCTCAGGCGCAGACAGATTGGCGATATTACGTGATAACACACGATCACTGTCCTGCCCTATTACTATATCGTTCGAAAGCTTGAACTCTTGAGTCGTAAATCCGCGCTTTGTGGCCTCAGTCATCAATCCCTGCTCTAACTGATGCCCTAATAACATCAGTGGCGACTGCTGCTGGCCTTCATACTGCAGTGAGGTTACCGGCACAAAGCCGGCCACGGCGTAGCGCAAATGCTGGGCTGGCTTGAGACTGGCAAATAGCTCATTGGCCAGCAGATAGGTTTGATATTCAATGTTGCCCAGCGACTGACCAACCGGCTGCGGTGACGGTGTCTCTGCGGTGGCTTGAGATGCATTATCCGGCGTATCAGGGCCTGATGCACAGGCCGTTATCCCTGCCAGGGCAATCGCGAGAGAAAAGCGGCGTATAATTAGTAATTTCATGGGCCTGCGTCAAAAATCCTGCAATTTATCGATATACAGAGTCATAGTGGCAAAAATCGTACCACTCACGGCCCCTTGCAATTTGCTCGGCCCCTGAAGGAGGATTAACCGGCACAGCTACCGAACAAAGCGGCAAATCTGTGCCAGAAAAGGACGGAACGTGCCGTTACTGCTGCGCACTGGCAATCAGTTGCTGCCACAGTGCGGTGACTTTTTTCTGGTCGTCCGGCTCAAGCTCATTATTGTTGAAAGCCTGTTGCAGAGACTCTTTGACCGTTTCATCCAGCAACGCAACAGTAGCATTTTGCTCCATCTCCAGCGGGCGGGAGATGACTGCAAAATGGCCTTGCAGGTAGCTGGCGATAAACAGCTCGTCATCACTGCCGTGATCAACTACATTATCCAGTTGATTTTCAATGTGCATCACCGCATCGATAAACGCCGGTTCTGCCAATGGACTGGGTTGCATAATTTCCTCCTATACTGCCGGATATAAAACTTTATCCTGGTAACCTGTAATAACCTGGACACTGCCACTTAACGCCTCGTCCAGCGCATCATCGCCTGAATCAAATCGTAAGGGTCTGCCTTCAAGGGCCTGAAGCTTTTGCTTCGTCGCCACAATCAGCATGTTCTGTTTGCCCAGACGTTTTATGAACGCCGGGCTGAGCTGCTGGTTTCCGCGCCCCAGAATATGCCCCTGACCGCCTATGAGGGTGACGATAAGCTTAACCGGCTGCCCGTCGGTGATTTCCAGCAACATTTTGGCACTGACATCACTGGCGATAACCCGTCCCGCACGAATTACATCAACGCCCAACAGTGTATTGTCCAGGCTGAGCGCATCCATGATGGCCGCGACGGTTGAGCCAGAGCCCATGACATAACAGGTCTCATCATCCTGCTCAATCATTTCGCTGACGTATGCGGCAATATCATCCAGCACCAATTCTTCATGTTCTTTGCCGCCCATTTTGACTGCCTGAATATATTCAAGCTCTCTGGGAACGCGCATCTCGCCGTAGTATTTAGCGGTTACGTTTCCCTGCCTGAAGGCTTCCTCGTCAATATCGCGTACTTCTGCATCAAACTCACTGACCAGTTCGCCCCTTGCCATTTTAAGGGCCACCTTACCCGCTGCTGAAGGCGTTACCGCATAGACGCCGGAATGGATTTTCACGCCCGCCGGCACGCCAAGCACGACCTGTCCGGTGCCTAACTCATCATAAAGATTACGTGCAGTCCCATCACCGCCGGCAAAAAGTAATAAATCGATGCCCTTTTCCATCATTGCACGCGCCGCCTGCTGCGTGTGCTCGGCTTCGGTTTGTGCGGTTTGCGGCGAATAAACAACCTCTGCCGACAGCCCGGCTTGCTGGCAGCTGTCCATCCCCATTTCACCAGCGGCAGTAAAGACAAGAAGATTTTCGGTATCCTGAAGTTGCATCAGTGCGCGGCACATTTTTTCTGCCGCCTTTTGCTCAGCGCCCTGAGCCAGTGCTTTTTCACGAATAGCAGCACCATCACTGCCTTTAAGAGCAACAGCACCACCAATGCCTGCATAAGGGTTCACCACAACGCCTAACCGAAATCTGGCTCTGCTGTTCATGCGGCCTCCCCTGTAAGGCTGGAATGAGATAACGGCGCGGTATTAAACGCTACGTTTAACGCAGCAATGAAGCGCTGCGCACGCGGTGGAAAGCCCTCTTCAATATAAAGAGTCAGTTGTTCTTTGACTGCACGGGTAAACCCTTCTCTGTCAGGCTCCGCGCCATCAAGATTGTCAGTGCTCACCGAAAACTGTCTGCCGGCAGCGATGGTGAACGCCCACTCTATCGCCTGTGGTTTGACCTCCACCTGCTCAAACTTTTTTTGCTCGGCTTCATTGCGCCCGTCAGGACAATACCAATACCCATAATCTTCCAGCAGACGCCGCTTTTGACCAGCCACACACCAGTGGGCGATTTCATGTAACGCACTGGAAAAAAAGCCGTGGGCAAAAATAATCTGATGATAAGAAGTTTGCGTTCCCGCAGGCAGGTACACCGGCTCATCGTCACCGCGAATAAGACGTGTATTAAATTCGTCGAAGAAGGTGGCGTCGAATAACACGATTAACTGAGCAAGCGCGTTATCCTCTTCCCGGACCCGGGCGCAATTATTCAAGGCAAACCTTTTGTTGTGGCGAAAAACTGGCAGGAGTTTATCAAATCATTCGAAATCAGACTATGTCGGCGCGCAAAAACCGCAGACGTGCGTAGGGAAATTCGTTAGCATAAATGCACAATCGATCGTTAACAAAAAGCATGACAAATTTAGACTGGCAATTTGACGCCCCCTTTACGGACAATTGGGCGATACAGGATGCTCACATCGACCACTACAACCATGTCAATAATGTGGCTTATCTGACACAGCTGGAATCGCTGGCGTGGGCGCACACAAACGCACTGGGCCTGCGTTTCGAAGATTATCAGGCACTGGATAGTGCGATGGTTATCCACCGTCATGAACTCGATTACATACTGCCCTGCCATCAGGGTGACGAGGTGGCTTGCAGTACCTGGATAACCGCCTGTGACGGCCGGCTTCATCTGACCCGCCAGTTTCAGTTCATTTGTTTACGACGACGCAAAACGGTGTTTAAAGCAAAAACAGAGTTTGTGTGCGCACGGCTGAGCTCTGGCGCCCCGAGACGCATGCCAAGAGAATTCAAAGACGTTTATTGCGGCGCCGTTATCGAACAATGAAAATCTGGCGCTGGCTAGTAGGCGGCCTGCTTATTATCTCGGTAAGCGGAAATGTTGTTCTGCTGTATATACTTTTTGAAATTAAAAAGTCACCGGCTGAAAAATCAGTAATACCACTACCAACGACGCCAGACATGCAGGCTGACGCCGGTGACAACACGAAGACGACCGTGCGCCCTGAGCAAGCAATGTCACAAACTGCATCCATGAAGGTCTCTATTTCGCAGCTTTTGAAGCAGGGTGACTATGAACAAGCCAGGTTTGCGCTGCAAAATGCATTGAAGAATCATCATCAGGATGCAGACCTGTTACTGTTGGAAGCTGAGCTTCTTATGCAAACCGCCCCGCTTAGCGATGTGGCGCTGCACTACTACGATATGCTTGATATGACACTCTCTGACCCGGTTCACGAAAGGGTCAGACAGCGCTTGCAGCGTCTGGTTGATGAAGCTATCGCCAATCTCTCCCAGACAAAAAGCTGGACTGCGCTGGCCATCTTCACCGAGCCCCTGTTCCAATATGCGCCTGGTAACCGGCAGTACACGCTGGCCTTAGCGACGGCCTATGCAGAGCAACAAAAAACAGGTTTGATGGAAGCGACCCTGGCCGCCTTACCGCCGGAGGATCCGGCGCATAGCGAATTTGCGTCAAAATATAACCGCCAGCCGCAACCAGAGCCG
>CAZOYR010000076.1:3532-15390 GCA_964584105.1 uncultured Alteromonas sp. | reverse complement strand
CGCCGGATTATTCTCAATGTATAAAAATGAGGAGAGATAGAAGTATTTGCCGAGTGGTGTGCCCGTATCAAAGGGGTGACCATCTAACGCTTCAAGCCGGTTTTCTGGTGCTTGTTGCAAAATGTCACGCCGCTTCGCCTCATAATCCTCAAGCGTATCGGCGAATACGGTCGGACAGATTAGCAGCAGCATGATAGTGATTAAGCGCAAATACATAAGATAATTAGAAATTTATATAAGTTAAGCAGTACGAGTAAAAAAACAGCGGCGAATATACGCGGTTACTGGTACGGGTTAAAGGTTTCGCACATTAAAATTTGGGTTAATTTCAACTCTTTGTAGTCTTGTTGCATCAGATTTTGTGACTTAAATTTATCTTCTTGTCGAAATAGCGCATAATATTCTGCCCTCAGTATCAATTGGTTTAGAGTCAGTGAAAGTCGTATCTTCTGGTAAAGATCAAAATGTAGAAAAGCTAAAAGTACCGCCACACAGCATAGAGGCAGAACAGTCTGTGCTGGGTAGTATGCTGATCGATCCGGATAGCTGGGATAAGGTGGCAGAAGTGGTCACCGAAACTGATTTTTACAACCGTTCACACCAGATTATCTTTCGTGCCATCGTCCGGTTATTAGGCCGTAATGAACCGGTTGATTTAATTACCGTCTCAGAAGAGCTTGAACAGCACGATGAGCTCGAAGACGCCGGTGGCTTTGCGTACCTGGGCGAACTGGCTAAGAATACCCCCAGTTCGGCGAATGTAGTCAGCTATGCAAAAATCATCAGTGAAAGGGCAGTCACCCGGGAACTGATTGGTGTCGCGCACGATATTGCCGAGATTGGTTACAACCCGGAAGGTCGTGAAAGTGCGGACATTCTGGATTACGCCGAGAGCAAGGTTTTCGAAATCGCTGAAAAGCGTACGGGTGAATCAGAGGGGCCGCAAGGGGTTGATTCCGTTCTGGGTAAAACCATCGATCGTCTAGAAGCGCTGATAAAAACCAATAAAGAAGTGACCGGTGTTACGACAGGTTTTACTGATCTGGATAAAAAGACCAGTGGTCTGCAGCCTTCAGACCTTATAATTGTTGCTGCTCGTCCGTCGATGGGTAAAACAACCTTCGCAATGAACCTGTGTGAAAACGCGATGATGGCTGAAGATAAGCCCGTGCTGGTGTTCAGTCTTGAAATGCCTTCTGAACAAATCATGATGCGTATGCTGGCATCGTTGAGCCGCGTCGATCAAACCAAAATAAGAACAGCACAGCTTGATGACGAAGACTGGGCGCGTATTTCAAATACTATGGCCATGCTGAAAGACAAAGACAGTCTTTTTGTTGATGATTCATCAGGGTTAACGCCGATGGATGTGCGAAGCAGGGCGCGTAAGCTTGCCCGTGAGCGTGGAGGTATTTCGCTTATTATGGTGGATTATCTGCAGTTGATGCGGGTCCCATCGCTTAGCGATAACCGTACATTGGAAATTGCAGAAATTTCCCGCTCCTTGAAAGCGCTGGCGAAAGAACTTGAAGTACCGGTTGTTGCGCTTTCCCAGCTAAACCGTAGTCTGGAACAACGCGCTGATAAGCGCCCTGTAAACTCAGATTTGCGTGAGTCCGGCTCTATTGAGCAGGATGCCGACCTTATTATGTTTATATATCGGGATGAGGTTTATCACGAGAACAGTGAAGAAAAGGGCATCGCCGAAATCATCATAGGTAAGCAGCGTAACGGCCCGATTGGTACAAGCCGACTGACATTCCAGGGGCAGTTCTCACGGTTTGATAATTATGCCGGGCCGCCAATAGGCGACGATTATTAATCAAAGACAAAAAAATAGGCGCCTAAAAGGCGCCTATTTTCATAGTGTTGAGAATGATTTACTCACGCTCTTCCGCTTTTTCTACCGTCGCAGTTACACGAATGTGAATACGGCGGTTCATACGGTGCGCTTCTGCGGTATTTGAATCATCAAGCAGTTGCGTTTCACCAAACGCTTCTGTTTCCAGACGTGATTCATCAATACCGTATTCGTTGACCAGCATTTCTTTAAATGCTTCAGCGCGACGTTCAGACAGGTCCATATTATAATCTGCATCACCTGGTGCAGAAGCGTGACCTTCAATCAGTGCGTCTGTTTTACCGTAACGCTTGAAGAAATCAACAAAGTCCTGGATATCTTCTGAACGCGGGTCAGTGATTTCAGCGCTTTCTGAGGCGAATAGCACACGTAATGTGTGGGTCACTTCTTCTTCCTCAAATACGGTACAACCATCCGCATCTACTTTATCGCGCATTGGTGTATCCGGGCACATATCATCAGTATCGTTTACACCATCATTGTCGCTGTCGCCGACAATTTCACAACCACGTTCATCAACCTGAACACCTGCCGGAGTATTAGGGCAGTCATCCATGTTGTTCATAACACCATCATTATCGGTGTCGTTGTTTACCGGGGTAGCAGGAGCCGGAGTCGGTTCAGAGCTTGCCGGCGAGCCGCCGATAGGGAACATAATACCGACTTTCGCACTGTAGTCAGTGTACTCGTCATCCCAATCGTAATAGGCTGCGATTTCAGTGGTTAGTTTAACACTGTCAGAAATATCCCAGTGCTTACCAATACCGATATCTACTAAATCATGTTCCTGAGCAAAGTCCTGGCGTTTATAACCACCAAACAGATACCACCAGTCGTTAGGAGCAAAGTAAACAGCGTCAACACCATAGGAGACACCTGAAACACTGGTTCTGCTTCCCAGAATTTGCATATAATCAACATCCAATGCTGTCAGTTCAGCACGGATAGCCCAATCATCATTGAAGCGCCAGCCGTATTCGCCGCCAAACCCGAAACCATCATCCATAAAATCGTCAGCTGGTTTTTCTGATTCAGCGTTGTAATACATACCATGCAGTCCAATCCAGCTATCAAACGGCTTTGCTGATTCCTGAGCAATTGATGGAGCTGACATTACTGCTAGCGCTACAGCGGCTAAACTAAATGTTTTTTTCATAGTCACGTCCTGTACAAGTTGAGTTTTACTGATTCCAACAGCTATGCACGTAATGTGCCAGTAGAAGCAGGGTGGGCTGGGTAGCCCGAAAAGGCGGATATTACCGCACCTTGCCTTGCAGGGTTGCAACAATACGGCGACTGCCACCATGGTTGCGATGCTCAGCAAGGATAATACCCTGCCAGGTACCAAGCTGAAGCTTGCCGTTAGCAATTGGGATGGTTACTTCACACCCCAGCAAGCTCGATTTGATATGCGCAGGCATATCGTCACTGCCTTCAAACGTGTGCGTAAAATAAGGCGTGTCTTCTTTAACAGTATGATTAAACCACGCTTCCAGATCAGTTCTGACCGATGGATCGGCGTTTTCATTGATAGTCAGTCCAGCACTGGTGTGCTGAAGCCAGAGGTGAAGTAAGCCTGCTTCTAAGTCATTGATTTGCGGAACAGCAGCGGTAATGTCGTCGGTGATGAGATGAAATCCACGCTTAAGTGGTTGAAGTGTAATGATTTCACTGTGCCAGTAACTATTTGTCAAAACAGATTTCCAGATGTGCCATACCTTCATCGCTATGAAAAGGCATAATGAGTTTAGGCCCGTCCACCTGGTGGCTGATGGTATGTTGCTTTCCGGAGACGACAATCGGGGTCGCCATACCAAATTCAAAGCCACGCTCAGACAGGTCGCGCTTTGCATTGCCACAAATCATATTCGTGACTTCGCCAACCATGTCGCCCACTTCGCCGTCTATCGTCTCGGGCCGCTCGCCGACCATGCGCTCCATGATCGTTAATGCCAGCTCCTCATCAAATGTGATGGAAAGCGAGCCTTTTACCTGAGGGCCGACCATTCCAATCAGGCCAGAAACATCACCTTTTGCGATTTCAGACTGTTTTCGCTTGGGTTTGCCCGGCTTTAATGTGGTTTGAGCCATAGTTTCAAGCACATTTAACAAACCAGTGATAAACGGATTTACGAACTCTGCATTCATATTATCTGGCCTCTTGTACAGCAGATTGTTCGGCTTTTTGGCAATCGGCACACAGTCCGTGGGCTTCGATTGTTTGCGTTGTAACTGAAAAACCGTGTTCCTGAGCTTGCTTGTCCAATGTTGACTGCAGTCCCTGCGACTGAATCTCTGCTACGTCGCCACAGCTGTCGCAGATAAGAAACTGGACAGGATGGCTGCAGCCAAAGTGATGGCAGGCGACAAAGGCATTCGTCGACTCAAGACGATGAATAAACCCAAACTCAAGCAGAAAGTCCAGTGCCCGATAAACCGTCGCCGGCTTCGCGCTGGATTCTGTTTCCTTTAGCGCATCCAAAAGTTCATAGGCACCCATGGGCCCGTGCTTCCCCAGTAGTATTTCGTATACTTTTTCACGTAAGGGCGTAAACCGGGCGCCACGTTGTTCGCAAAAAGCCCGGGCTTTGTTTAGCAGTGTTGAGTTGTTCATAAATAAAAATTGCTGCTCTTGTACGTTGTGCGCTAACGAGCGTCAGCTCTTTGCTGATGAATATGCTGAATCTGTTTACCGCCATAATGCGCTAACATGTGCTCAATTAACGCATCCTCTAATGCAAATCGGGTTTCAAGTGTTTCACCCATCCCGGCCAAATCAGCAGTGAAGTCAACTGTCTGTTGGGGAGACACCTGTACGGCGTACCGGTCCTGAAAACACAATGCATAATCTGTGGTGCGAGCCAGCTGCGGATAAGATTGTTGCCTTAATTGCTGCCCGGATGCATCGTCACCAATCAGCATATCGTAAATTTCAAAGTGACCCGCTGACAGATAATCCATTAGCAAATTACAGAACTCTACAATATCTGACTCACGCTGCTCTGCGCTGGTATTGTTATCCGGCTTTGCCAGTGCACAATAGCGTATAAGCAAGGTTTTGCGTGCTTCAAGCCATTGATCGATTGCTGATGAGCGTCCGCCCCACTTTTGTTGCAGTTCTTCCTGTTGACTAAGCATAGTGCCTCGCACACGTTGTATGATTAGGAAACCGCTTGAATGTTCCATGAGTATAACACTGCCATTAATCAGTACAAATTTGCCGGTGATTTCAATCATTTTCGCGCTTTCTTGTTCGACATGGCATATCGCTTTATCATCAGCAGACAACAGGTGACGTAAGGGGCAACAGGTATGATGAACTACTTAAGCAAGCAGGATTTGCTTAGCTACCGCGGTGAGTGGATGGTGTTCTGGCGCGATAAGGTCCTGGTTGACGGCAGTGGCATGTTACCCACGGGGGCCTGGTCTGAACTGACGTCTTTGCACCATTATGCCGAACATGTGCAGTCTCTGCCGCCCCTTGAGCAAACTGATTCACCGCCACCGGCTTTGCCGGTATTAGACATTGGCGCAGAGCATGTGGATATCCAGGGGTGGCAATGGGTATCGCTCAGGCAAATTCTGACTGATGCCTCAGCGTTTCATTATAAAGAATATTCACGGGCCTGGCAGTATATCCATTTTCTGCGCACGCATCGCTTTTGCGGACAGTGCGGTGGCCATACTGAGAGCATTAGCTGGGAAATGGCTGTGCAATGCAGGCAGTGTCAGCATCGCGCCTATCCACGGGTTTCGCCGTGTATTATTGTGGCGATCTATCGTGGCGATGAAATTTTGCTCGCCAGAGGTGTCAGGCATAAGGATGCGCAGATGTATTCTACACTGGCTGGCTTTGTGGAAAGTGGTGAAACGCTTGAGCAGGCGCTGCACCGCGAAGTCTTTGAGGAAGTAGGGATTCGTATTAAAAATGAAGAGTACTTTGAAAGTCAGGCCTGGCCATTCCCACACTCACTGATGGTCGGGTACATTGCAGAGTATGCTGGCGGACAGATTAATATCGATGAACGGGAAATTGTTGACGCGCACTGGTTCAGCATTCACGATCTACCCAAAATTCCGCCGACGATGTCAGTTGCCGGCCGATTGATCAATGCCGTTGTGGCACGTAACCAATCGTAAAATTGTCATTAACCTTTACCCGTTACTGTACGAAAACGCGCCCATTGCCTGAGAAACTTGGTATACTTGCGCGCTTTTAACATTCTTTTGCTTTTTGAGGAAGCCATGTCCGATTCTACTGACACATCCCCCAGCCATCTTGTTAATGATCGCTATTTAAAAGCGTTATCGAAGCAACCGGTGGACATGACTCCTGTATGGATGATGCGTCAGGCTGGGCGCTATTTACCAGAATACAAAGCAACGCGTGCGCAAGCTGGCGATTTCATGTCGCTTTGCCGCAATGCGGAGCTGGCCTGTGAAGTCACACTTCAGCCTCTGCGCCGGTTTGAGCTGGACGCTGCCATTCTGTTTTCAGACATTCTGACCATTCCTGATGCCATGGGGTTGGGGCTGTATTTTGAAGCTGGAGAGGGCCCCAAATTCAAACATCCTCTGACTAACCAGCGTGAGATTGAAAAGCTGGGCATTCCCGATCCTGAGGGAGAACTTCAGTATGTAATGAATGCTGTGCGTACTATCCGCAAAGAACTAAAGGGCGAAGTGCCTCTGATCGGTTTTTCCGGCAGTCCCTGGACGCTAGCGACTTACATGATTGAGGGTGGTTCGAGTAAAGCATTCACCAAAATTAAGAAAATGGCATTTGCCGACCCACAGGCGTTGCATCTTCTGCTGGATAAACTGGCTGACGCTGTCATCGCTTACCTCAATGCACAAATAGCAGCCGGGGCGCAGTCAGTGATGGTGTTCGATACGTGGGGTGGTGTGTTGTCACCACGTGATTACAACTTATTTTCTTTGCAATATATGGCCAAAATTGTTGACGGCCTGACCAGACATAATGATGGCCGCAAGGTGCCGGTAACGTTGTTCACCAAAAACGGTGGTATGTGGCTGGAAGCCATAGCTGATACAGGCTGTGATGCTGTAGGACTGGACTGGACAATTAATATTGACGAGGCACGCGCGCGCATCGGTGACAAAGTTGCCTTGCAGGGCAATATGGACCCGTCGATGCTGTACGCCAGCCCTGATAGAATTGAAGAAGAGGTGGCAACCATTCTTAAAAGGTATGGTACCGGTAGTGGCCATGTTTTTAATCTGGGTCATGGTATTCATCTTGATGTGCCACCTGAAAACGCAGGTGTGTTTGTTGATGCCGTGCACCGGTTGAGCAAGCCTTATCATAACGGGCAGTAACGCGGTTATGCAGAAGTGGGGCTATATACTGCTACTGGCGTTTATTGGCGTGGCCGCATACCAGTTCGGCTATTACCAGAATAAGCTTTCTGTCAGTGAAAAAAGTAAGCAGCAGTTGCTTGGTGAGATGGAGCGGCGTTCAAAACTGAATGCCGGGCCATCCATTAACGATGCAACTCTCTCGACACCAGCTGCAAAGCGCGAAAAAAACAGCGCGGCTTCGATTCAGAATAAGCAAAAAGATGCTTTTACACTGCATCCCAGCAAAGAGTATTTATTGCTGCATGCGGTAACGTGCGAGCAGGAAGGTTGCAGGCTGACCGGACAATATCAGGGGAAGCCTGAAACGTTGCGTGTCATGCTCGACCAAATGCAGCTTGCACCCTGGTGGACCTATCAGTCGTTGCCTGATGAAAGTGACAGTGACAGCGATCCCACCTTTTTCGTAGCTCAGTTTGACCCGTACCAGCGTGGCTGAGCCGTCCTTCGTGGCAGGCTACTCCAACATCTGACACCGTGTCACTGACAGTGTTCAGGCTGTCGGTGGTCGTATTTTGTTACTTTCAAAAGACTGCTATTGATACGGTAAAACCTGTTAGCACATCTGATAAAGGCAAACTACCGTGGATCTCACTACATTTCTTAACGCACTCAATAGCGGTGACAAAGTTATCGCAGGCTCGCCAGTCCATCAATTCATGCATGGGCTCAGCCAGCAGGCCTTACAAGTCACCGCTAAAATAAATAATCACTACCACACGCCTGAAGCGTTGACCGACTTACTTAGTGAGCTAACCGGAAAAACGGTAAGCCCCACCGTGACAGTCTTTCCACCCATATACAGCGATTGCGGTAAAAATCTGACGTTTGATGAAAACATTTTTATCAATGCAGGCTGTAAGTTTCAGGACCAGGGCGGTATTCACATCGGCTCGGGCGCGCTAATCGGGCATAATGTGGTTTTTGCGTCGTTAAATCATGATTCGGCTCCCTCGCAAAGAGGGAATATGATACCAGGCAGAATTACTGTCGGAGAGAATGTCTGGATAGGAGCAAATGCCACTATACTTGCGGGCGTGACTGTGGGGGACGGGGCTATTGTAGCGGCTGGCGCAGTCGTCACCAAAGATGTTGCACCGAACACCGTCGTGGGCGGAGTGCCAGCCGCTTTTATCAAACAGCTCGACTGATAGATGAGCCTGCTGAACGCTGATACGCTAGGCGTCCCGGGGTAACCCTTTTTCAACCACACGGGTTAAACGCGCCAGCTGACGATTCTTATTCTGATGATGAGAGCCGTTTTCCTGCTGGCGCTGCAGCGCCCATTCAATATGCGGCTTTACCAGTTCATCTGCCTGCGCAAGTGCGCCTTGCAGGGCATTGATAATCTCCACATCAAAATTGGCATTACCCATCGCCACGGCGATATTTCGCTGCCATTTTGCATGACCAATGCGGCGGATAGGCGAACCCTCGGTGTTACGTAAAAACGTCTCTTCGTCCCAGCTGAATAAGCTTACCAGGGACTGACCGTGTAATACCTTGCGGGGATGAAAATCATCTTGCTCAGTCACCTCAGCAAACCGGTTGTAAGGGCATACCAACTGGCAGTCGTCACAGCCATAAATACGGTTACCCATCAGCGGTCTTAATGATTCGGGGATCGGACCATCGTGCTCAATGGTCAGATAAGAAATACATTTACGGGCGTCAACCTGATAGGGCGCAACGATAGCGCCTGTTGGACACATCGTGATGCATGCGTTACAACTGCCACAGCCTTCTTCGACGGGTGAATCCGTCGGCAGTGGAAGGTTAATAAAAAGCTCGCCTAAAAAGAACCAGGAACCGGCGTCTCGATTTAACGTCAGGCTATGCTTGCCTGTCCAGCCAAGCCCGGCTTTTTCTGCTAAGGCATGTTCAAGGACCGGCGCCGAATCCACAAAGGGGCGAAACTGGGTATCGGAAAATGCATCAGAGATTTTCTGACCCAACTGCTTAAGCTTTTTACGCAGTACCTTGTGATAATCACGGCCCAGTGCATAGCGGCTGATGTAGCCTATCTGGTCATCTTTCAGGTGTCTGGCAAACGAAGCGTCGGGCGGCAGATAGTCCATCCGGACACTGATAACGCGCAGTGTACCGGGAAGCAGTTCAGCCGGACGGGCACGTTTCATACCGTGCGCGGCCATGTAATCCATCTCGCCATGATAGCCGTTATCCAACCATTGTTGCAGGTAAGCTTCATGTTTGGTCAGATCGATATCACTGATACCAACTTGCTGAAAGCCTAGCGCACGGCCCCAAGCCTTGATATCGTCTGCTAACCGACCTAAATCTACTGAATGAATTCCGGACATGCCCATATGCTAGATACTCAACTGACCTCAAGTTTATCATACAAACTTTATCGTGCCGATGAAGTCCGCGGGAATGAACAGGAAGCGGCCAGCAAAAGCGGCTGCGAGATGTTCACTTTGATGGAACGCGCTGGTGAAGCGGTGTTCAGGCAATGTCAGCATCTGCTGCCTAACACTGAGGTGTATCTGGTGCTGGTGGGGCAGGGGAATAATGCCGGCGATGGCTATGTAGCAGCATGCAATGCGCGCCAGGCGGGCAAACGGGTGATCGTGTGCGCCGTAGAGCCGGAGAGAAAGCTGGACGGTGATGCCGGCAGAGCGCAACAAAACTGGCTGGATACCGGCGGCACCATCGAAGCATTTGATGAAGAGAAACTCAGCAGTGCCGGTCTGGTTATCGACGCGCTCCTGGGAACGGGCATCAATACCTATATCCGCAATGAATTTGCGCATATTATCGATAAGGTTAATGAGGCAGATGTGCCAGTTGTCAGTATTGATGTGCCGTCCGGTCTGGATGCAAATAGCGGTCAGTCTATGGGGCGGTGTGTTCAGGCCGATGTGACTGTGACGTTGGTGGGCATCAAACCTGGCTTAACAACCGGGGCGGGTAAACAATCCTGCGGACAGCTGGTATTTGAAGATTTAGGTATATCAAAAGCGTTTTCTGCTATCGCCAAACCCTTTGCCAGCTGGCTGGATATCGAGCAGTTTAAGGGCATGGGCCCTCGTGATATTCATAGTCACAAGGGCACATACGGCCGGCTATTGTGTATCGGTGGCAACAAAGGCACAGCAGGCGCGATTCGCTTAGCCAGTGAGGCAGCACTGCGCGCTGGTGCGGGAATGGTACGGGCATTTGTTCATGAAAAATCAATTATTCAGGTAAGTGCAGGGCGTCCCGAGCTGATGGTGACCAGTGAAGCTCTTGAAGACGCACTGCAGTGGGCAACATGCGTGGTAATCGGACCGGGCCTGGGGCAGGATGACTGGGCGCAACAGGCTTTTGAAGTGGCCATGAAACACTGTCAGAGTGAAGAAAAACCAATGGTGATTGATGCTGATGCGCTGAATTTACTGAGCAGACAGGCCACCGCATTTACAATCGCATCGTGTATACTTACCCCGCACGCTGGTGAAGCCGCTCGCTTGTTAGGTGTGTCTGTCGATGATGTAGAAACGGAGCGGTTCAATTATGCCAAGCAATGTGCAGAACGTTATCATGCGACGTGCGTGCTAAAAGGGGCCGGCACCATCATTGACAATGAGAATTCAGTCGCGGTCTGCCGGCACGGCAATCCGGCGATGGCAACCGCCGGTAGCGGTGATGTATTAAGCGGCATATTAGGGGCGTTACTGGCGCAGGGGCTGGATACAGAGCTCGCCAGTCGCTATGGGGTAACGCTTCATGCCAGAGCCGGTGATGACCTGGCGGCCAGAGACGGACAGCGCGGTATGCTGGCCAGTGATCTGTTCAGTGCAGTCAGAACGCTGATGAACCAATAGTCTTGTAACAGGCAGTAAATGAAACATGACAACTGTGACCTATAATTTTGAAGTTGCTGATGAGCAGCATACCCAGCGAATCGCGCAACAGTTGGCGGGCGCCCTGAAAAAGGTAGCCGAACAGGGTGTGGTGGTGCATCTTGAAGGTGATCTGGGGGCGGGGAAAACCACGTTCAGCCGCTACTTTATTCAAACATTAGGGCATTCAGGTGCGGTTAAGAGTCCTACCTATACGCTGGTGGAACCTTATGAGTTGGGCGAGGTCAATGTGTATCACTTTGACCTTTACCGTCTGGCCGATCCCGAAGAACTGGAGTTTATGGGGATCAGGGACTATTTTGGAGATAATACAGTATGTCTGGTGGAATGGCCTGAGCGCGGCGGTGCGCTGTTGGCATCTGCAGATATAACGATTACTATAAAACTTGAAGAAAACATTCGCTGCTTTACGCTCTGCGCTGAAGGCGAGACCGGTGCCGGGATACTTACGGCTGCCTTTGCCCATCACGCATGAGTCAGGAATGTTGAGACTGCGCCTGCAATAATTAAATCAGTATCATAAAGGCAAGGTATGTTGCGCTTATTTATTCTTTTCATTTTCACGGGGCTGTTGGTCGCGCCGCTTCAGGCTGCGCAAAGTAAGATCAATGCGCTGCGTGTTGCGCCGGGTCCGGATAAAACCCGTGTGGTTTTTGATTTATCACAATCGCCACAATTTACCTACTTTTCACTTTCCAATCCTAACCGGCTGGTTATTGATTTGGCGAACACCAGCGACGCTGCAGATTTGG
>CAZOYR010000076.1:1728-3432 GCA_964584105.1 uncultured Alteromonas sp. | reverse complement strand
GGTTCTGTGTGGGTATTATCTATGCGCCGGGCTGACTCTGAATTAGGTCGCTGGCTGGAGAAAACCGAACAGCACTCAGAACTGTTGGGCGGGGCTGCTGAAGTAATCTCAGACAATGCCAGTGAGCGTTATCTGGCAGAAACCATCATTGGCTTATCAATGGACCATTCTATGTCGGCAAGTTACGACCTGAGTGAAAAAGTCATTGCAGAGATGAAAAGTGTTACCCGTCTGCACAAGCGCGCACCTCAGGCAGCCAGCTTTGCGGTGCTGACCGCACCAGATATCCCCTCCATATTGGTAGAGGTGGGTTTTATCTCAAACCCGCAGGAAGAAAAGAACCTGTTGTGGGAGGAGTATAGGGAAAGGCTCGCCCGCTCAATGTTCAATGCAACAAAACGGTATTTCAAACAGGTTCCGCCAGATGGTACCCTATGGGCCTCCTATAAGGAGCGTAATCGTACTCATAAAGTGCGAAGTGGTGAGTCGTTATCGCTACTGGCCCAGCGTTACAATGTAAAGGTCAGCAGTATCAAAGAAGCCAATGATATGAACAACGATGTGGTCAGAATTGGCCAGGTACTTACCATTCCCAGCACCTGAATTTTACCTAGCCCGGATTATCGATTTTGCCGATTCAACTGTTACCGCCACGTCTGGCCAACCAAATTGCCGCTGGTGAAGTGGTTGAGCGCCCCGCGTCTGTTGTTAAAGAGCTGATTGAAAACAGCCTGGACGCGGGTGCGACCCGCATCGAGCTGGATATAGAGCGCGGCGGCCACAAGCGCATCAGACTCAGAGACAATGGCGGCGGCATTGCAAAAGATGAGTTGCAGCTTGCATTGAGTCGTCATGCAACCAGTAAAATTGCGACCCTGGACGACCTCGAACAGATCTTATCACTCGGATTTCGGGGTGAAGCACTGGCCAGTATCAGTTCTGTCAGCCGATTATCACTCACCTCTAAAACCCCGGAACAAACTGAAGCCTGGCAGGCCAGCTGTGAGGGGCGTGACATGGATGTGTCTATTGTGCCGGCGGCGCATCCGGATGGCACAACGATCGATGTGGCAGATCTGTTTTACAACACGCCAGCCAGGCGCAAATTTCTGCGCACTGAAAAAACGGAATATCAGCACATCGAAGATGTGGTGAAGCGTATTGCACTGAGTCGTCCTCAGGTGAGTTTCACACTTAAGCATAATAACAAGGTCATGCGACGTTTCGCTGCAGTAAAGCCAGAGAATCAGGCGCAGCGACTGGCACAGGTTGTCGGGCAGAAATTTGTGGATAATGCGACATCGTTAGTGCTTGAACATCAGGGCATGAAGATTCAGGCCTGGCTGGGCAACCACAATATGCTCAGAAGCAGCAATGACTGTCAGTTCAGTTTTGTTAATGATCGCGGAATGCGGGATAAACTGATTTTGCATGCGATTCGTCAGGCTTATGAAATGAGCTATGGGGCGGTCGAGCAACCGGCATTTGTGTTCTACCTGAACGTTGATCCGAAAGATGTTGATGTGAATGTCCATCCGGCCAAACACGAAGTGCGATTTCAACAGAGCCGTCTGGTACACGATTTTATTTGCAAAGCGGTCTATGATGCATTGTGTGAAGAGGCGGGCCCTGGCGCTGTGGACAGTACTGCTAATGATGCGTCAGTAACTCACGATTATATCCGCCCATTGGCAACACACCATT
>CAZOYR010000076.1:0-1628 GCA_964584105.1 uncultured Alteromonas sp. | reverse complement strand
CTAGGGGCTACCGATTTGCTATCACCGTGGTGGCGATATGTATTAGACCATAGTCGTACTTCACAACCACTGTTAATGCCTGTGGCGGTAGACACTGATAATATCTGCGAATCGACGATATCGCGGCTCAATGAGATCGGATTTGTTATTAACAACGCGGCTGGCAAACTGCGCTTGCAACAGGTGCCAGCCGGATGTCGCCACTTACCATGGGTGTCAGTATTTCCGCATTTGGTCAGCCTTGAGGCAGACAGCATCGACACGCTGGCCAGCCAGTTAGCTGCGCTGTCTATCGACTGGCCGGATGAAGTCATTTCGAATATCTGGCAGTGGTTTGATGATCTGCCTTTGTCGCAGCAAGGCGATGTGTCCAGTTCACTGGGAACAGGGATCGGTCTTACACAACTGATTGATAAGTGGGGCATGTTCAATGAGTAATGGCATAGCTGATGCATTACCCGTTATTGCGATCATGGGGCCAACAGCGTCGGGTAAAACGGGACTCGCGCTGTCGCTGGCAGAAAAAATTGACTGTGAAATTGTCAGTGTGGATTCTGCATTAGTGTATCGTGGTATGGATATTGGAACTGCAAAGCCTACTGCCGATGAGCAGGCTATTGCGCCACACTGGTTAATCGATATACTGGATCCTGCGCAAAGTTATTCTGTCGCAGCATTTTACAATGATGCAGTACGATTAATTGGTGAAATTCATGGCCGGGGCAAGATCCCGGTTTTGACGGGCGGTACGATGATGTACTTCAATGCCTTGATAAACGGAATTTCGCCCTTACCTAAGTCCGACGAGGTGATCAGGGAGGCAATATCTCAGGAGGCAGAGGTTTACGGTTGGGCAGCGATGCATGACCAGCTCAGGCAAGTGGACCCGGTTAGCGCTCAGAGAATCCACCCTAATGACCCTCAACGACTGACCAGGGCACTGGAAGTTTTCCGGAGTTCGGGGCAAACGCTCACTCACTGGCAGAACCAGAAAGTGAAGCCGTGTCCCTACAGTATTACGCAGTTTGCCATCGCGCCATCAGATAGAGCTGTACTGCATGAGCGAATAGCACAACGTTTTGATTTGATGCTGGATGCAGGCCTGATTGCTGAAGTGGAGAATTTGCGCGCCAGAGGTGATCTTCATGAAGATTTACCCTCTATACGTTCAGTAGGATACCGTCAAGTTTGGCATTATCTTGAAGGGGCGCTTACTTATCCACAAATGCGGGAACGAGGCATTATTGCCACCCGACAGTTGGCAAAGCGTCAGCTGACCTGGCTCAGAGGCTGGGAAGAGCTGACATGGTTAGACACATTTGCTAACGATAATATGGCTAAGATTTTAGCAAAAGTCGCACCTTAGGTGCATGAGTGTGGTATACATTAGGCATGATGACGCCGTAATTGCTCGTCACCTAAATAATAAAAACTAAGGATTTCAGATGGCTAAAGGGCAATCTTTACAAGACCCATTCTTGAACGCATTACGCAAGGAACGTATCCCTGTGTCAATTTACTTGGTTAACGGAATTAAATTACAAGGTCAGGTCGAGTCTTTCGATCAGTTTGTAATACTTCTGAAAAACACGGTAAGCCAGATGGTTTATAAGCACGCAATCTCTACT
>CAZOYR010000075.1:1319-15648 GCA_964584105.1 uncultured Alteromonas sp. | reverse complement strand
ATAAAATCATGCTCAACAAACACGTGAAAGCCTTTATCGTGCTGGCAGGGACCGCCATGTTAGCGGCGTGTGGCAGCACACCTCAGCCAACAGTCTCTTTGCCGGAAAGCAACCAGGGGATGATGGATAAAAAAGTAGGGTTCGTGTATGTCGCTCCCGCTGACAAAGCTACAACCCACATTTATGGCGCGAGTTGCCTGCTTTGTTACGGTGTAGCCTCTACTCTGACCTCAAAACTTGATGGGCACCTGGAAGGCACTGTTGACCTGACTGAATTAGATGGTCTCAGTGAGCTTGTCGCCTCAGAGTATGATTTGCGCGGCACGACATTGACCAGTGTGACCATGCCTGTCGCAATCTCAAAACTGCCAAAGTTCGGCAATGATCTTGGCTTTGCAAAGAAAGATTTCAGATCCCTAAAAGATCAGCTTAATGTCGATGTCCTTGTGGTGCTTGAGTTTGACCGTCATGGCGCCTACAGAAGTTTCAACGGGTATATTCCGACCAGCGATCCACAGGGCCATGTTGCCGGCACACTGTATACCATTGATCTCACCACAAATGAGTATCTGCAATACATGGAGATCAACGAAAGGGTGCAGCCGGAAGGTGAGTGGGACGAGCCACCAACATTCCCTAATTTGACAACTTCCTACTACCAGGCGATTGAAAACGCGAAAGCTAAAATTGCCAAAGCAATTTAAGGCCGCATTATGCGACTCTTATGTTTAGCTTTGTGCTGTGCCGCACTTGCTGGGTGCGGCAGCACCCCAAAGCGGGATGATTATGCGGCACATATTAATACACTGAAGACCAATCTGGCGGATGCTTCCCTAACCTACTCGTTTAGTGGTGAGCAAACCGCGCAGATTAGAGGCTATTATAATAAAAACGACGCGACCGGGTCATCGCCGGTGCTGTACTCAGGAGCAGGCGGCCTTGCTGGCATGTTGGTTCAGGTAGGCGTGCACGCAGCGGTTATAAACCACGAACGGGACAGCAGACTGGCAAAAGCGCAAATGGCGGCCAATGAGAAAGTTGCGCCCCTCCAGGCATTAGCGCAGGATGTAACGCTGCAATCTTTAATAGGGAGTAGTGAGCACGTTACGACCGATACCGCGGGCGCTAGTGCAACGGTGATGCTAAGACCACTTTTTTTTAGTCACCGTGATATGAAAAAGCTCGGCCTGAAGCTCGTCGCATGGATTGAAAGCAGTAATGGCCGCACCACACGCTACCAGAACTTGGTGAACGTATCGGGTATAAGCTTGCCGGTATTGGACCTCGAACAGCCAGATGAAAGCCAAAAGGCCGCACTAAAGGCCAAAATGGCGCTGATGCTGCAAACTGCAGTGCAGGTGCTTGAGCAGGATATTCGAGGCCAATATCTACATGTTGGCGACAAAATGAAGACGTACCTCGTTCCAGCTAATGGTAAACGCAAAGCAGTGCGTGGTGAACTTGTGGGACAAAGTTGCTCATTGAATGTCGTCAGGGACCTGCGCTCCTGGTTTTATATCTTTGAGAAGGCGACTTCTGCCACCAGCGAAGTCGCGTGTGAAAATGATGAGAACAATGCTTTTACCGGACATTCGGCTAACGTCATTAATATCCAATAACTGAGGGAGTCCTGGCTGGTCAGGTTGGTAGTCAACGCCGGACCATAAAAGGACTCCTATTAATTTGTAACCAGATCCCTCCCCCGCAGTTACAAACCGACAAATGTGAATCGTCATGTTCGCACTTTTTATCAAAAAAGCCCCAGTACCGGGGCTTTTTAAAATCAGCGATGATTAACGTGTAATCGCAGCAAGTTATTCGTCCTCAGAAACGGCTCCACGCTTCGGGATAAAGGGTCGATAAGTCGTCCTTTTTAAACGTATTGATGCGCGGCGAAATTTCATACTCATAATCGGCAGGTCCCCTGTTCAAGTCAGGGTGGGGCCACCATTTCTTCTATTCGTTTGCTGATCATTTGTTTGCTTTTCCTGCATCGTACAGCAGTGTTGTGGATACAGTGCTTTTTCAACTCTGACACTTTCTTTGTTATATCCGTAAAACGCTTTAGCATCGCTGATAAAAACACAACCATTGGCGAAAAAAAAGCTATCAACTGTGCTTTCTATCAATCCTAGCGTATTGTTTTAAGTTACTGACCAGGCAATGAACTTCCAAAAACCCCGTGCGTATAATCATTATTAATCCCCCCTGCGAAAGCGCCAATCACGCAGTACTAAAACGGGGTAAAACAATAAAGCGAGTACTGGGAAAATACATAGCAAATGACAGTTTCTACTCCGGGTTCAAAGCGAGGCCCGCAAACCAAAGTACTGAAAACACTTTTGTTGCTGGCCGTCATCTATACCCTGTATCTCGCAAAATCACTTCTTATACCGCTTTTTTTCTCGGCATTTGTCGCATTGTTATTAAGTCCGCTGGTCGCGATCGCCAGAAAAATTTATATTCCGAGAACCATTTCAGCCGCCGCGCTGATGGTGCTGCTGCTGACCCCGTTTACATTCTTAGGATTGCAACTGGCTGAACCGGCAGAACGGTGGATGCAAGCCCTGCCAAAGATGGCCGCAGAGATTACTGAAGAAATTGATGAGATCAGTGATAGCCTGGTGGAAGAAACAGAACAGCCGCCTGCTAAGCCAAAAAAAGAAGAGAGTGACTCATTCTTCGACTGGTTCGGGGATGATGATGACGAAGAGGCTGAACAGGTTGAACCTCCACCAGAAGAACAAAATACTGTATCAGACAAGCTGAAGCAAAATAGTATTGAAATGGCCATTTCAGTACTGAGTAACGCGCCATTACTGCTTGCCCAGATCTTTGCCTGCCTTATTTTTATATTCTTTTTGCTGGTGTTTGGCCCTGGCTTATTTAAAGTATTTATTCGCGATTTTCCCATCGTAACGAACAAGCGACGCGCGTTGGTGCTTGTGCACCACATTCAAAGAGAGCTGTCTGCCTATATCGTTACCATTAGTATAATCAACGCGCTATTGGGTACAGCAACAGCCGTTGTCTTCACTTACCTGGGCATTGATGACGCTATTTTATGGGGGGCGCTGGTTGCGCTGATGAATTTCGTTCCCTACCTGGGAGGATTGGCAAGCTGTATTGTATTGCTTGTGGCAGGGCTGGTGCAGTTTGGACTTGTGAACACAGCCTTTTTACCCGCTGGCGTATTTTTGTGTATTAATATTCTCGAATCTCAACTGATTACGCCGGCTGTACTGGGCAGAAGCATGCAATTGAACCCACTTATTATCATACTCTGGTTATCAGTGGCTGGCTGGTTGTGGGGGATAGTCGGCGTGTTGTTGGCGGTACCCATTCTGATGAGCTTTAAAATTATTTTGAAAAACCTGGAAGCTTTACCGCACTGGGTAAGACTTATTGAAACCAAGTAGCCTGTTTACTTTAGAAAAGCAGCCTGCTCGTTCTGTAAATACAAATCAGTCAAGCGCTTATACAAATGCTGACTAACTTGGCGATTTGTTGCAAGATTAGACCCGATGTCATCGCATTACTTCTTCTAATACATCGTGCGATCAATCTAGAAATCAGCCATTCCACGCTGATTTACATCTCTTATGCTCAGGCCCAGCTCTTTTACCTTTATAGTGTCGTAAAAGTCGAACTGCACCGGACAGCCTGCATCTATCATTTTTAGCCACACATAGCGCAGATTATCGGGCCGTTTTCCGGTCCAGAATTGTCTGGTTTTATCAATGTAGGTAACGACTGGCGCTATATGCCCGTCGCGATAAATTTGTCTGACGAAACTAAAATCCGGGCCGAAGCTGTTTAGCACTGCCGAGTTGCCAGACTCGATAGATTTTAAAAGATAATCAAAAGCACTCTCCTGCTTGCCCTGCCGGTAAGCCAGCCACGCCTGAGCGATACCTACGGCGTGTTTTTCACTACCAAAACTGTCAAAGACGTCACCGGCAATTTGTTGATTGACGCTGAGCGCGTCAACATGGCTGAATACCGTATCAATTTTGGCTTTAACGTCGTCAATCGGGTCAAACTGCGCGCTGTATCTTAAATGCTGGCTTAGATCACTGATTATCCGAAATTGATTATCACCAGCGGCCAGACTTCGTTGGTAGTTTTGCCATGTTTCATCCAGTAAGCGACGGTTTTTAGCATCGAAACTGGCATACCTATCCTGCATAAACTGCTGGTAGTCGGGGTCGTTACAGCCCTGAGCATAATCAGCGCTGGCGCTTACACACGCGAACAAACTTATGCAGGCGGCTGTGGTGGAAATGATTTTCATCAGCCTACTCGCTTTTCAGTCTTGTATAAGACTAATACCGGCAGAAAGCTCAGATTGATCGGCGATTAAACAGGCATAGGCGTGTTTATACTTTCAGGCTGACAAGCCTCCTGATTGTATAAAATAAATCCCGGTTTACTTTGAAGCAGCTCTCTTGGGGCGACAGGGATTGCCCACCGCAACGGTATCAGGTGCAATACTTTTGGTCACCACACTGCCAGCACCAATTACGCATCTGTCACCGATAACGACTCCGGGCAGGATGGTAACATCGCCGCCTATCCAGACATCATTGCCGATTGTGATGGGCTCAGCAAACCCGATATGCTGTGCGCGCTCGTCAGGGTCGATAGGATGATGAGCAGTGTAAAAGGACGTATTAGGCCCGATGAACACGTTATTGCCTACGGTAACTTTGCAGCAATCCAACACTGTCCAGTTGAAGTTGATGAAAATATGGCTGCCCAGATGAATATTATGACCATAGTCGATGCGCACAGGTTTTTCGATATGAATATCTTCTCCGCACTGGCCAAACAATTCCTTTAGTAATAGCGTGCGCCTTTTTACATCACGCGGCCCCAGCGCATTAATCTTATCGACCAGATCACGTGTTTTATAGCGCATCTCTACCAGGTCAGGATCGTTTATCCAGTATTTCTCACCGGCTGTCATTTTGTCATGTGCTGTCATAATTTCGTCCTAATATCGCTAATCTTAAATGCTGCCAGTAATAGTACTACTAACCACAAAGACTCAATAAGTAATATCATACTATAGTTAAACCGATGATTTGAAATCACCCTCTCCTGCAGTGAATACATTCCGCGAGCCTTGCATTGCTGCACATCGGTTACGCGTCTCAACCGGTAGTTTAATAAAACAAACATTTCGTACAGTTCATTTTTCTTCGGAATCGCTTAGGCTTTTTCGTAATCGCCGTGGCTGTGAATCCTTGTAACAGGCCTTTAAAAAAGAACGGAAATAGAAGTTCCCGGAAAGGAGCTTCCAGGTAAGAAATAAGAAGACCAGTGGAGATAAAAAAGGTAAGTAAAATACAGGCTGACATAGATGTGTCAGCCTGACTTTTCAGTGAGGATAAAGCGATGAACAGCACCAAAAAACTATTAGCTTGCCTGTGCGTTTCGATGCTGACCGCATGCTCATCCAACGTAACGAAGGAGCCTGCTTCCAGTACCGATGCGCCCCTGTCGGCTACCGCGCAACAGGTGCAAAACAATGCAAAGCTTGCATTGGAACATTGTGGCAAAGGTAGGGTTAGCGCCGTGTCTGCACTAGGTTATGAATGCAAATAACGGTTTACCGGTTAGGCATTCCGCTACGCTAAATTACGCCTGGTTAGTCAGACGATATAAGGTGAAACTTTCGCTGTCTGCCATCCAGATAACGAACCTGTTTACCGTCAAAAAATGCATCTTCTTCTAACATGATGCGAATCTTTTTGTCCCATTCAGGCACGTAAGTAGTGGCGTTGAGTTCGATGGAATACGCTGTATTTGGATATAGAGGGTAGTCTCCTACCACCGGCAGGCCTTCCTGTGCATCCCACATGCCAATGGTAGGGCCGGCAGCATGGCCGTGAAAACCCAAAGGGTGCGTATAAATGGAGGGTGTGATGCCGGCCTGAACCGCCTGTTGTCTGGATTTAAGCAGAATTTCGTTTCCACTTCTGCCCAGCTTAAAGTTGTCGGTGAGTATGTCCTGAAGCTGGTTCCCAACGCCAAGCGCCTTTACCAGCCCTGCCGGTGGCTCTGTTTCGCCAGGTCTCAATAAATAAGCGTGTTGTTGCTGATCTGTATTTAATCGTAGGTAGGTAATGCCAAAATCTACGTGTAACAGGTCACCGGGCTGAATGATATTCTCCTCAGGCCGCTGACTGAAGTCACGTTCATCCTGCCCCTTCCCAGCGCGCTGAATCGACACGGTAGGATGAAACCAGTTTTCAAGCCCCATGGCTTTACTTTGGTCCCGCAGCCACCAAACGACATCATCTGTACGCGTTTTACCCGGCGTAACCACTGCATTAGAAAAAGCTTTGGCAATAAGTTGATGACCAATTTCAGCTAATTGAGGGTAATAGGTCATTTCCAGCTCACTGCGTGTCTCCAGCCACGCGATGGCCAGTTTTTCTGCAGATACGACACGTGCATGCAGCTTGTCAGGCAGGGCCGCCATGAACTGTGCTTTTTCGGTACTACTCATACCATCTGCCAGCGCAAAAGACTCTGAAACATTGATACCGATTCGGTCAGGATCACGGGATTTAATAATCTCGGCCAGTGCTGCCCATTGGTCAGGCTGTGCGTCTTTATCCCACGCTTTTTCGAACGTGTCGCCCATCGCGTATCGTGCTACTGCCAATTTTTCCAGTGGTTGATTCTTGCCGGGATTATAAATAACCAGCATGGTATGCCTGCGTGCAGATAGCCAGGTGGAAGGCAGCATGGTTTTTAATACCGGGTCTTCGTTGTATTCACGCGACATGATTACCCACATGTCGATACCCGTCCGGTTCATAAGATGAGGCAAAACATTATCAAATCGCTGCTCTAATATGTTGTCAACGATTTGTGCCCGCTCTTTCATGCTGGCAACTTCTGTTGCCAGCACGGGCAATGAAAGAAACAATAACAAAGATGTCAGGATTTGTCGCATAGCGGGTGATACCTTCTTACCAGGAGTGTCTCAATGAACAGTGCTCATAATAAGCATGAATTGAAACCAACCTCAAAAGATTATCTGCGACTAAGAATAAATGCGCTATTACCGCTTTTTCTCAAGCGACTCGCTACTTAACTCGCCTTGCGAACCTTCCACCAACTGTTTAAGCTCATCATATAGGGCCAGGACGCGCTTACCTTTTTCGGATAGCTGATATGTGACTTCCAGTGGGCGCTCGCTAATTAACTGGCGAATAACAAAGTTATTCTCCTCAAGTGTTTTGAGCCGTTGAGCGATAATATTCTTACTTGCGCCCTGTAGCATTCGGACAAGATCATTAAAGCCCACCGGCTGACCCCGAAGATGATAAATTACAGAGCCTGTCCACTTACCCTTGATTAAATCAATCGCATCCTGAATCTCTGCGAGTGCCTGTAACTCTGAATCTTCAGTTTTCTTTTTCATAATGTCAGACGTTTCGATTGTTACACTTCAAAACGACAATTAATAAGTAAAGATCATCCGGACAAACTCACTTTTGCTCAACAATGATTGCGACTATCGGTGAGCTACCATTATTGGTCACCTGATGCGCCCAGGCATCATGCCACATGGTATGTCCATCCGGTATATCCAGGTCCATAACGGTCTGTTCAGTACGAATTGATGCCTTGCCGCCCTTTTCAAAATAAACTGTTTCTGCACGGTGACTATGCCAGTTATCGCTTTCTCCCGGCGCTAGCACCATCTTCAGAACCAGTACGCTTTTATTCTCTAACAATACCTCATACTGCTCAGGTGCGGCGATATGGGCGGCAGGTGCCGCGTTATCTTTCGCAAGTGCATACGTTGAGAAACAGACAGCAGCTATCGCTGACAGTAATATCATTTTCATAGTGAGCACCTTACTCATGCGTACCACGGATGGGATAATGATTATCAGGGTCTCTGATCCACGCAAGGCCGTTTACCAGCGTTTTTATATCAGGGCGTACAAACGGGTTGTTTGAAATATCTACCACCTGAAGTTGCTGCTGCGCATTAATGACAAACAGACCAGGCTCTGCAAAATTATGGTCTGTCTCCTGCGCTGAACGGGGCTCAGAGATATATACCCCTAACGCTTTCATTTGCTGCTCAGAAAGCCCGAACGCGAGGGGAAAGTTGATATCTATTTCGTCAAGATGTTGTGCGACCTGCGACTTGCTATCTGCAGATACCGCGACAACGCTGACACCGATCTGTTTGAGCGCTTCCGTAAAGCCTGCCAGCTCGTTTAGATATCGTGTGCACATTGGGCAATGTTTGCCCCGGTAGACGACAACCATCTGCCAGTCACAACCTGACGCTGGCGTGATCAAATCGGTTTCGCCCCCTTCATAGAGTTTGACGCTAAGAGAAGGAAACGACGCACCGGCATGTAACTTATTAGTGTAATGACTCATCACTATCTCCTAGAATATATCTGCAATATGTTGTTCAAATCTTTCAAAGTCTTTTTCAGGTTCCGCATTTTTCATTACATCAAAAGCGATAAATGTCGGCATAGGTTCCATGTCAAAAAACTTGAAGTTCATGTGCATAGGGAACATCAAATCATCTACGCTTTTACCCTCGAAAAACTCAGTCTTGTCACCAAATGCTTCCGCTGGCGCATTTGCCGTTAACGAGAGCATATATTTGGTCCCTGATAAGGTTCCGCCACGACCATAATTTTCCTTCGGTGCTTCTTCTGAGCGACCGTCACCGTTGCACATACCTCCGCCCATTCCAGCGGTATACACCTCATCCATGTATTTTTTAAATGACCAGGGCATACCCATCCAGTTAACCGGTGATTGTAAAATTACATAATCCGCCCACTGGTGGTCCTGAATAGCTTCATCGACATCAAAACCTTCAGATGGCTTAACCACTTTAATTTCGTGACCTTTTTCGCTCAGAATAGTCTGCGCTTTTTCCACCAGGGTGGCGTTTAACCTGCCTTCTGCAAAAGGGTAATAATGGTGGGCGTTAATAATCAGAACATTACTCATACTCTTCTCCGGTGTCTCGTGTTCGTAGAAAAGATATAGTAATATTTAGATTACAGCATTCAACCAGTTAACTTTTGGTAACCTAAAATATAGCGCGGTGAAAAGATGAAAAGTGAAATACAAACAGATAGTAAGGGCCGAAAAAAAGTTATTGCCCCTTGCACAGAGCCCTGCGCAATTGAAAAAGGAATGCGACTGATTGGTGGTAAGTGGACGGGCTCCATTCTCTATCACCTTAAAGATGAGCCTGTTCGCTTTAATGATTTAACCAGGATGCTGGGTGGCGCCAGTAAAAAGATGGTCGATCAGCGCCTGAAAGAGTTGGAGTCAAGAGGTATGGTTGCCCGCGAAGTCGTCTCAGACCGTCCCGTCATCGTCACTTATCAGCTAACCGATTTCGGACGCTCTGCACTGACAATTCTGGAAAGTGTAAAAAACTGGTCAGTAGAGCAACAGGTCGAAATTGACCAGTAAAAAAGACTTATCCGCTCTCCGGCCATGCCCTGGCACCCTAAAAGGGTGGCTAATCTGATAGTGTCTGTATGCGCCTAGTCACCTCTGAACCTTGCTGCATTCTGGTCTTCCTGGCTTTTAACATCTCCTTTTCCGAAAAATGCCCAGTATGGTTCCGGAATTTCCAGCGCCCTTTGCGTAGCCGGTCGAGCATCAATACGTTCAAACCATTCTTGTAAGTAAGGCAAACCGGCCACACTTACCTTTGCCCAGTAATAAGCTCGGGCCCAGGTGTAGGTAGCCATGTCAGCAATAGTGTATTGCTCATCGACTAAATAGGTTCGCGCAGTTAAGCGGGTATTCAGAACTTCCAGTAAACGTCGGCTTTCATCAACGTAGCGTTTAATGGCGAAGGGATCCTCATCGCCATTTTTAGCGGCAATGCGTTGAAAATACATAGCCTGCCCCATCATAGGCCCGACGCCGGCCATCTGAAACATCAGCCATTGCAGGGTTTCTGAACTGGCCTGAGCGCTCTGGGGTAAAAACTTGCCGTATTTCTCAGCCAGATACCAAAGGATCGCGCCTGACTCGAATACCACAAAGTCATTGTTCGAGCGATCCACAATAGTGGGAATTCTTCCATTGGGATTGAGCTTAAGATAGTCTTCCGATTTTTGTTCTTTCTGTGAAAAATCGATGTGGGTTACATCGTATTCAATTCCCGCTTCTTCCAAAAATACGACAGGCTTCCAGCCATTCATGGTGGAAGCAGTATAGAGGTGAATATCTTTTGATTGGCTCATACACTTGCTCGATTCCGATCCCACTGAAAACCCGAGGATTAGCTGACACAGTATTAATCTGCTATACGGGCTGAATCGAAAAAGCGCTTAATCAATATTGATGGCAGGGTGAGTGGCGATGCTAGCCACTCACCTTTTCTTAATTGCTCCTACAGACTACTTCCCATCCACATAAAACGGGATATTTGCTGTAGCAACTTTTCCACTACCGCTTAACGCGTAAGCAAATAAACGGTATCCACCCGGTGTGCTGGGTGCTGTAAGGGTAAGCGTTCCATCATTGTCTTTTACAAACAGCCCTTCCACAGGTTTAGGTCTGGCTTCCGGATCGCCACCGGCCTTGATATTCGTACTTTCTGGTAACACTTCCCAGCGAATGGTTGTGCCATCATCCTGATGTTCTTTCAGTTTCAGTTCGGCCTTCATCGATTCACCAGCCTGAACATGAATACTATCAACGGCTTGTTTACCGTTAATAGTAAAATTCTGAATTGACGGCGCTCTTACCTCAGGCCACTCACCATTCCAGTTATAGTACAGCGAATCCACCACTTCATTGGGGTAGCCGGCTTCAGTAAATACGCCATACCAAGTTGGGGTTGTTTCCTGCTTCTGGCCCCATAAAAACGCATAGGAGCCCAGCGCCCGGCCAGGCGCACCTTTGATACCACCTGCATAACGGCTTCGGTAGGAGGCTGCTTTTTGGGTGCTCGTCTGCTCAATGGGTACATCCCAGTCGGTACGATCTACCTGCCAGTGACCGGTCGGGCCCCACTCAGTCACCACATAAGGGCCATCATACCCCATATCCAACAGGTCCTGAGGCAACGACTCCAGACCGCCGTAAATATTGATACTCAGATAATCAATATCCGGTACGCGGGTTAAAACCAGCTCTAACTTTTCCTTATCAATACCAGCTGTTACGGTAGTAATAAGATGGTTAGGATCCAGCTCTTTTATCATGGCGGCGATATCCTGTACCGCAAACCACACATCTTTGTTGGTATAAAACAGATCGACTTCATTGCCAATCCCCCAGGCGAGCAATGCCGGGTGATCTTTATATTTTAAAACCTGCTCGCGCACCGCAGCTTTTTGCTTCGCAACAGCGTCTTTATCACCATAATCAAAGCCGTGACGTTCATGACCTAATCGCAACCCCAGCATAACGGAAAGGCCGTGCTCGTGCGCCTCATCCAGAATCGCTTTTGCATTATCGGTATCCCAGGTACGCAATGAATTTGCGCCGGTATCGGCAAGAAGCGCCAAACGGGTTCGGCCACCGGCCCCTTTGATGAAATAGGGGTCGCCGTCTCTTAGTATTGTGTAGCCATTATCTGTTTGAGCTAACGAGGTTCTGATGACGGACTGAGCCGGCGCTGACGTATCAGATTGCGCTACCGCGCCTGAATGTGTACACCCTGCTATTAACAGCGTGCAAAATCCTGCCAGCAAGATATTCGAATTCAACATTTCATTCCTTAGACTTACGTTTTGTAAGCGCTATCATTTCATGTATCTGAAACAGATTCATCTTTTTAACATTTCATAAACACGAACTGATACGACGTAAAGCCTTGCTCAGATGCTTTGCCCGACTATCTGCTGTGCAGTATTAATTACCTAAACAAGCTATGAGATGTTCAACCCAGAAACCGGGCGGATGTTTGACAGCCTGATCACCAATGCTGATTTCACTAATACAATACCGTTCAGTGCCGCTACGCGGTAGTGGCAACACCATGACGCCGGAACGCCCCGCATAGTCCAGAATTTTGTCGGCAATAACCTGACTGCCTTCGTTTAGTTTCAGATGAAACATGGCGGCCTGCACGGCGCCGGGGACAGTCGTAAAGCCAGCATTTACCAGTTCCTGTGCCAGGGTTTTCGTATAGCTGATAAATTCGGGCATCTTATCTGTGAGCCGCTCCAGGCCGTACTGCGCTGCAAGAACCTCAGGGTATAACGTAATGGGATTTCCACCCGCCCTTCTTGCCCATATTCGGGCATCCTCGATAAGAGATGTTTCACCCAGTAACGCAGCACCGGCAATACCGTTTAAGTCTTTATAAAAGCTGACATAGACGCTATCGAAAATCCCGGCAATCTGTTGCAGGCTACGCTGGTAAAACGAAGTGGTTTGCCAGATCCGGGCCCCGTCCATATGCATTGCCACCTGATTTTCATCACACCACCGCCGGATAGCAACCAGCGTGTCCCAGTCAGGCATGACGCCGCCCAGCTCACGCATGGGGGTTTCGATGATAAGCGCACAAACGTCAGTAGCATCCAGGTGAGTAATATCTTCTGCCCGAAGAATGATATCAGGCTGCCCAGCCGTTTTTACCTTCAAGTGCCACAACGTTTCAATTGCATCATATTCGTGAAGCATCAGGTGTGAGGTGGGATGTAGCGCGACAGATTGCCGGTCGGCTGTCTCGCTATAGCACTTCATAGCGACATTTTGTGCCAGGGTGCCGGTGGGTAGAAACAATGCAGCGGGTTTGCTAAACAATTCAGCGAGTTGAGTTTCAAACTGATGAGTCACGCCGCCATAGCCGTAAGTATCCCGGGTGTCATCTGGCTGAATGTAGTCGCTCAGATGCTGCAATTCTTCTTTGATGCTTGCCTGATGGCTGCGGTGAATAACAGCATCACATTTTTGTAAAAGCTGCGAATAACGTTTTTTCTGTTGTGCGGTTACCGGCATATTTTGTCCTGAATATGTACTTTACTCTACTTCATATGCACTTTGCCGCCGACAATTTTCAGCGCGGGAGCGCCCCGAATCATGGTTTCGCGCGCAAATTGCTGACCACAGCCCGGGCATATGCAGGCGGTGTTGGTATAGTCTTCAACAATACGTTCGGTAAAACACTTTACCAGCGCGCCTTTACCGCCCTTGCGGTACTTAAATATCGGTGCTTTACACTGTAAACAGGATATTTGAACAGTGCGCCGCGGACCTTTTTTATTGGGTTTCGCCATTGTTCTTACCTGTTATATTCATCATACGCTAATGGTAAGGATTGCATCACCGTATTACCACCCTGTCGACTCGCCGCGACTCAGCCAATAACAATACACAGGTCAATATGGTCAAAAGGTCAAAATTTCCTCGACACTGCGACCATGATTCTTTATATTGCGCGCCCGCAGCTTCCAAAGCGAAGCCATCTATTCTTCATTCTATTTACCCGCTGGACACCTGATTTGATTACTACCGCCAATATCACAATGCAGTTTGGCTCTGAGCCATTATTTGAAAACATCTCCGCTAAATTTGGTAATGGAAACCGCTATGGCCTAATCGGCGCCAATGGCTGCGGTAAGTCCACGCTAATGAAAATTTTAAGCGGCAAGCTGACACCTTCAGCAGGTAATGTGTCAATGGCACCGGGAACAAAGTTAGGCGTGCTGAGCCAGGACCAGTTTGCTTTTGAAGAAATGAGCGTAGTAGATACGGTCATTATGGGCGATCGCGAACTGTGGGATGTTAAGCAGGAACGGGATGAAATTTATAATAAGCCCGAGATGAGCGAAGAAGATGGTATGCGCGTAGCTGATCTTGAGACTCGCTTTGCCGAGATGGATGGGTATACCGCAGAGGCCAGAGCGGGTGATATTCTTAGTGCCGCAGGCATAGAGGAAACGTATCATTTCGGTTTAATGAAGGAAGTGGCACCAGGTAAAAAAGTGCGTGTACTGCTGGCGCAAGCGTTGTTCGCCGATCCTGATATATTGCTACTCGACGAGCCGACGAACAACCTCGACATATATACCATTCACTGGCTGGCGGAAGAGCTAACCAAACGTAAGTCCACCATGATCATTATCTCGCATGACAGACACTTTCTGAACTCTGTGTGTACTCACATGGCCGATATCGACTATGGCGAGCTGCGAATTTACCCGGGCAACTATGATGCATTTGCCGAGGCAGCAGCATTGGCCCAGGAGCAATTACATCAGGAAAATGCCAAAAAGTCGGCCGAGATAGAGGAACTGCAAAGCTTTGTGGCGCGCTTTTCTGCAAACGCTTCAAAGGCAAAACA
>CAZOYR010000075.1:0-1219 GCA_964584105.1 uncultured Alteromonas sp. | reverse complement strand
GTGAAATGGGCAGAAAATGCGTCTGTAGGCTATATCCCTCAGGACAGCACCAAAGACTTTTCCAGTGACCTGACACTGTTTGAATGGATGTCACAGTGGCGAGGTCCAAAGCACGACGACTTGCAGGTTAAAGGTATGCTGGGACGCTTATTATTTTCATCCGATGATTTTAACAAAAAGGTCAACGTGTGCTCCGGTGGTGAAAAGAATCGCCTGTTATTTGGTAAGCTCATGCTGCAGGATATCAATGTACTGGTGATGGATGAGCCTACCAACCACCTGGATATGGAATCCATTGAAGCATTAAATCACGCGCTGTTAAATTTTGATGGGACTGTCATATTTGTCAGCCACGACCGCGAATTTGTCTCGTCGCTGGCAACACAGGTTATTGAGATTAAAGATAAAAAGCTTAATAACTTTGAAGGTACTTACGAAGAGTTCCTGGCGCATTCTGCGGCTTAAATTAAGCCATTAGCTGATTTGAAAAAGAATCAACAAAATCAGGGGAAAGAGTACCGTCGGGTGAGTGAGCAGCCACCAGCCAGAATAGTCGATATACCGGTAACGACGCTCTTTCCCGCTTCTCAGTGACTGTCGAATCGTTATTGGCGTTATTGAAATAATAAAAGCGCCCAAAATAGTTAATTGGTTTAGCAACACACAAAGTGTGAATACCAGTACACTGCCTAGCAGTACTTTTTTAAATAACGACAACGGTTGTTTTTTCATCTCCAGGTTAGCCTGGCTTCTTTGATTTTTTCCCATCAGCCAGCAGATAAATCACTGGTCAATCTGCTTTTTCTTATCAAATAACCTAAAAAGATAATCAGCATCGCACTTATGAAACAGGGGTTTGAAGAGATAGCATCGCCTGCGCTGACTCTATCTAAACCGCTACGATAAAACAGGTTAGTGCAGATAAGATGACGGTAATATCAAAAGCTGCAGTTTTAGAAATCACGATTTCTCACATAACTTACGTTTTTGGTCGAAAGCGAACCCGCGCTTACAATAAGGGGCCGGCTTGGGCATTATGCGAAAAGCGCTATTTAACTGCGCAAAGGGTATTTTCTTTATTAACAACGACGCCGTAAAACAAACATGCTAACGACATAAGCACTGATGTTATTAAAACGTGTGAAGGCGCTATGACCCCCAGGAACATCAGAAGTATTGTACAAATGACTGATATCGATATTGAAAAGCCTAAATTTTT
>CAZOYR010000074.1:646-15663 GCA_964584105.1 uncultured Alteromonas sp. | reverse complement strand
CAGGCTAAGCGTTTACTAAGATCTTTTTTTAACCGCTTTGTTCGTTTTTTAAACTGAAACGGCATAAGTCAACAGTACAAACGGCTAGGAGGCAACAATGAAAAAAGTAGCGGTCATATTAAGCGGAAGTGGTGTTTACGATGGGTCGGAGCTGTATGAAACGGTCATTTCGTTGCTTGCTATACGTCGGACTGGCGCACAATATCAATGTTTTGCGCCGGATAAAGAGCAGCTTCATGTCATTAATCATCTTAGTGGTGAAGTGGTAGAAGGCGAGAAACGAAATGTTCTGGTTGAATCAGCACGACTTGCACGCGGTGAAATCAAGCCAGTCACTGAATGCGATGCTGAAGCCTTTGATGCGTTGATCATTCCCGGTGGTTTTGGTGCGGCTAAAAACCTGTGCACATTTGCTGTGGATGGGGCTGACAGTCAGCCGGATGAGAACGTCCTTAACGTATGCAAAGCCTTCGCGCAAAGCGGCAAACCTGCCGGGTATGCGTGTATCGCGCCAGCGTTGGCGGCCTCTGTGTACGGCAATAAGGTTAAACTGACAATTGGGAATGATGCGTCTACTGCCCAGGGGCTGGAGGAGTTAGGGGCGCAGCATGTCGAGTGTGCCGTTGATGAGATCGTGGTAGACTCAGACCGGAAGCTGGTCACGACGCCGGCGTATATGCTCGCAGAAGACATTTTAGAGGCAGAAGCAGGCCTGAATAAAATGGTGGAAACCGTTCTGTCGATGCAATAAAGCCTTTTTCTGGGCGAAATACGCTTTTCCTTTCGCCCGGTTCTTCGCATAATAAAAACCGCTGTCTAAAAAACAAAAGATGGTGATTTTTTTACTAATAATAACAAGGCTTTTGAGAAAACATGCACTATCGTGCGATTGTACGCATACTTGGACTGTTGGTCGCACTATTTAGTGTCACCATGATACCGCCCGCACTGGTGTCGCTGCTTTATCAGGACGGCAGCGGTGTGCCTTTTATTATGGCGTTTATTTTGTGTGTGCTCACCGGCACGGCCATGTGGTATCCCAATCGCGAACACCGTCAGGATCTGCGTGCCAAAGAAGGTTTTTTAATTGTCGCCTTATTCTGGGCGGTACTGGCAAGCTTTGGTGCCATTCCTTTCATATTGCTTGAACAACCCAGCATGACGGTGACGGATGCATTTTTTGAATCGTTTTCAGGGCTTACCACCACCGGCGCCACGGTGATTCAGGGCATTGAGTTTCTCCCACACTCTATCCAGTTTTATCGTCAACAGCTTCAGTGGTTCGGCGGGATGGGTATCATCGTATTGGCCGTCGCTATTCTGCCGATTCTGGGTGTGGGGGGTATGCAGTTATATCGTGCCGAGATGCCGGGCCCGGTGAAAGATTCTAAAATGACGCCGCGCATTGCAGATACGGCTAAGCATCTTTGGTATATCTACCTGTCACTGACCATTGCCTGTACGGTGTCGTACTGGCTGGCTGGCATGAGCTGGTTTGACGCTATATGCCATGCGTTTTCGACCGTTGCCATCGGTGGTTTTTCCACCCACGATGCCAGCCTGGGCTATTTTCAAAGCCCGACAATCAACGTCATTTGTTCGGTATTTCTGCTGATAGCTGCACTGAACTTTTCACTGCATTACACCGCGGCAACCGCACGTTCCTTTAAAAATTACTTTCAGGATCCTGAGTTCAAGGCATTTTTCACTATTCAGGCGACGCTGATTCTGGTCTGCTTTTTAACACTGGTACTGACAGGCTATTACACTTCAGCAGAAGAAGCGCTGGATCAGGCGATGATTCAGGCGGTCTCAATTGGAACCACCGCTGGCTTTGCCACCACAGATTTCGCTTCCTGGCCGACATTTCTGCCCATTCTGCTTATCTTTGCCAGCTTTATTGGTGGCTGTGCCGGTTCAACCGGCGGCGGACTAAAAGTAATTCGTGTGTTTCTGCTCTATCTGCAGGGTAAGCGGGAAATAGACCGTCTTATCCATCCTAAAGCGGTGTACTCTGTGAAGCTGGGCGAGCGGGCCATGCCAGACAGAGTGGTGGAAGCGGTATGGGGGTTCTTCTCAGCTTATGCCATTGTATTTGTCATTATCATGCTGGGGATGATAGCCAGCGGGCTGGACAATATATCCGCCTTTACGGCAACCGCGGCGACGCTTAATAATTTGGGCCCGGGTCTGGGCAGCGTGGCAGCTAATTATTCTGAGGTATCAGATTCAGGTAAGTGGATTCTGGTCAGCGCGATGTTATTCGGGCGGCTGGAAGTATTTTCGCTTCTGGTACTATTCTCGCCCACATTCTGGCGCAGCTAAATCCCGCTGCGCCGGCCGGACCTTTTAACCAAAGAAAAACGCGCTGGGCTGGAAGATTTTTTCCACATCGTTGATGTATTTTTTATCGACCAGAAACAGGATGACATGGTCGTTGGCTTCTATCTTTGTGTCGCTATGGGCAATGATGACCTGATCATCGCGTACGACCGCACCGATGGTCGTACCAGGTGGAAGTTTGATATCACCTATTTCGCGGCCAACTACACGCGAGGTATTTTCATCACCATGGGCAATGGCTTCTATTGCTTCTGCGGCCCCACGGCGAAGTGAGTACACATTAACAATGTCGCCGCGGCGAATATGTGTCAGCAATGCTGAGATGGTTGCCTGTTGTGGTGAAAACGCAATATCAATTTCGCCGCCCTGTACCAGGTCAACATAAGCACTGCGCTGGATCAGCACCATCGCCTTTTGCGCACCCATGCGCTTGGCCAGCATCGCAGACATGATGTTGGCTTCATCATCATTCGTCACCGCGATAAAAGCATCCACATCTTCAATACTTTCTTCTGTAAGCAGCTCCGGATCTGAAGCATCACCACAAAATACAATGGTCTTGTCCAGATGCGCTGACAGGTACTGTGCGCGCTCACGGTCAAATTCGATTAACTTAACATTGTGATTATGCTCAAGGCGCTTTGCCAGTCCGGCGCCAATCAGGCCACCGCCGGCAATCATGATGCGCTTATAACTGGACTCAAGCTTTTGCAGCTCACTCATCACAGCGCGGATATGCTTGGTGGCGGCGATGAAAAAGACTTCGTCATCGGCTTCTATGACCGTGGTGCCGAGCGGTCGGATAGGGCGGCCACGACGGTAAATGGCGGCTACGCGGGTTTCAACATTGGGCATGTGTTCTTTCAGTGCTGATAACGCATGGCCTACCAGCAGACCGCCGTAATAGGCTTTAACGGCTACCAGGCTGGCTTTGCCTTCAGCAAACTCTACAACCTGCAGCGCGCCCGGGTAATCGATAAGACGCTTTATAGCCTTTGTCACCAGCTGTTCAGGCGCAATAATGTGATCAACAGGGATATCCTGCTGCTTGTACAGCTGTTCCTGATAGATAATGTATTGCTCTGAACGTACCCGGGCAATCTTAGTGGGGGTTTTAAACAAGCTATAGGCGACCTGACATGCCAGCATGTTACTCTCATCGCTGTTGGTCACAGCAATAAGCATATCCGCATCTTCGGCGCCGGCTTTCTTTAGCACATCAGGGTGTGAGCCTACACCTACTACGACCTGCAAATCCAGCCTGTCCTGCAATGAGCGAAGACGATTGGGATCAGAGTCGATAACAGTAATTTCATTTTTTTCACCAACCAGGTTTTCCGCCAGTGTACCGCCAACCTGTCCGGCTCCAAGGATGATAATTTTCATTAGACTCTGTTATCGCTCTACTGATTGATTTAATTGGAAGACTTTAACAGCCTGCAATAATAGAAACCATCCATTTGTTGCTCACCGGGCAGAATTTGTCTGCCTGGCATTTCTGGCGTATCTGATGCTGTTAACGGCTGTAAAGTTGCATCTTCGTAGCGCGCGAGAAAGCGTTTCATCTGCTCGCGGTTTTCATCCTGTAACACTGAGCAGGTCGCATAGAGCACTGTTCCACCTGGTTTTACCAGTGGCCACAACGCATCGAGAATTGAGGCCTGCAAATCGACCAGTGCGTCGATGTCAGACTTTTTTCTCAACCAGCGGATATCCGGATGGCGACGAATCACGCCGGTGGCAGAGCAGGGGGCATCAAGCAAAATTCTGTCAAAGAGCTTGCCATCCCACCAATGGGCGGGGCTGGTCGCATCACCTTCAACAATGGTGGCAGTATGCCCTAACCGGTGCATGTTCTCTTTAACCCGGGCCAGACGTTTGCCGTCAGAATCAAGGGCAATGATCGCCTTCAGATGATTGGTTGTTTCAATAATGTGGCCGGTCTTACCGCCAGGGGCCGCACAACAGTCCAGTATACGTTCGTCGTCTTGCGCGCCAAGATAGTGTGCTGCAAGTTGCGCTGCACCATCCTGAACCGCAAACAACCCGTCAGCGAAGCCGGGCAAGCTCACAACATCAGTTCGGCTTTGTACGATAATTGCCTGGGGGTGATCATCACTCAACGTATGTTTAATGCCAGCCTCTGTGAGCATATCTGAATAAGCCTGACGAGATACTTTACGAGCATTAATGCGCAACCAGAGTGGTGCAATAGCATTAGCCTGGGCTCGCATAGCGTCAGCATTATCCTCATACTGTTCAGAGAGCGCGTTATATAACCACTTAGGCAGGCCGCTCTGGACAATCGGATCGTCGCTTAGCTGCGTGTGCATTTCCTGACGCTGAAAATTACGCAAGACCGCATTTACCAACCCTTTAAGGCTATCGCCACCCAGTGCCGGTGCGGCATTCACTGTTTCAGCGACAGCGGCGTGAGCAGAAACCCGGGTAAAGGCCAGTTGATAAAATCCCAGCATCATCAAATGCTCCAGGATTTTTTTATTACCTTTTAGGGGTTTGTCCAACAAACGGCGTAGCCAGATTTGTAGCTGAGGAAGCTGACGCATGGTACCCATGGTCATTTCCTGTAACCAGGCGCTGTCTTTACTGCTGTGGCGTTGCTGCACTTTGGCCAGGCAATCGCGAGAGGATTTACCGTTTTCTAAAATCTGAAAAATAACCCAAGCGGCGTCGCCGCGCAGGTTTTTCTTACGAGGTAGGGGGGCGTTCATGCCTGAGAATTTCCACCTATTATCTGATTTACCGTAAACCACTCTTTTCTGGCGTTGAGCACTTCGGCAGCGCTCAGTGGTTTTTTACCGGGAATTTGCAAGCTGGTGATTTTCAGTTGTTGTTCACCACAGGCCACAACAATGCCATGTTTATCTGCACGCGAAACGGTACCCGGGGCCATATTTACAGAGGCTGGCTCTACGTCAGCTGCCCAGACTTTCACCTTATTGCCGGCAATGTCTGCCCAGGCGACGGGCCAGGGGTTAAACGCTCGAATATTCCGTTCTAACTGTACAGCAGGTTGCGTCCAGTCGATCTCAGCCTCTTCTTTAGACAGTTTTTTGGCATAGGTGGCTTGTGCTTCATCCTGTTTTTCCGGGGTCAAAGCGTCAAGACTATTCAGTACGTGAACGAGCGCTTCGGGACCAAGAATCGCCAGCTTGTCATAAAGGGTTGCACTGGTGTCATCGGAGGTTATAGGCAGGGTATCAATGTAGAGCATATCACCGGTATCCAGCCCTTCATCCATTTGCATGATGGTGACACCGGTTTGCGTATCACCGGCCCACAGTGCACGCTGAATAGGGGCTGCACCACGCCATTTGGGCAGTATTGAACCGTGAACGTTAATACAGCCCAATGGTGGTGTGGAAAGCACGGCTTGAGGCAGAATCAGACCATAGGCCACCACGACCATTATATCTGCCTGGATATCCTGCAGCTCAGACTGCGCCTGTTCGTTTTTCAACGATGACGGCTGATAGACAGGGATATCGCGGGAAGTCGCTAATTGTTTTACCGGACTGGCGGTGAGTTTTTTACCTCTGCCTGCAGGGCGGTCAGGTTGCGTATATACCGCTACAACCTGGTGCTCTGTGTCCAGCAGCGCCCGCAGATGATCAGCGGCAAAATCCGGTGTGCCGGCGAAAATAATTCGAAGAGAATTTGCCACAGAAATCCTTATGCTTTTGCTGCCAAGCGGGCTTCTTTCTCAAGCTTTTTGCGAATACGCTGGCGCTTGAGTGGCGACAAATAGTCGACAAAAAGCTTACCCTTTAAGTGGTCCAGTTCATGCTGAATACAGATTGCCAGTAAGCCATCTGCCTCAAGCTCGTAAGACTCGCCTTCTTCATTCAGCGCGGTTACCTTTACGGCTTCAGCGCGCTCTACTTTGGCGTAGTTACCGGGCACAGAAAGACACCCTTCTTCGCTGATAGTACTGCCTTGTTTTTCTGTAATTTCAGGATTAATAAAAACACGTGGTTCATCCTGATTTTCAGACACATCCATGACAACTACCTGCACATGACGGTCGACCTGCGTTGCCGCAAGGCCAATGCCTTTCTCATCACGCATGGTATCGAACATGTCTGAGACTAACTGCTTTATTTCATCGTTTACCGTTTCAACCGGTTTTGCAACATTGCGCAACCGCTCGTCAGGGAAACGTAATACGTCTAATATCGCCATCTGTCGTTATTACACTCTCGCTTATGAATTAATATACGATCCAACTGCCAGCATTATTTACACCGGAATAATGAGTACTATTCTACCGTATAACAGCTATACGTGCAGTTTTTTATCCGGCAACTGAATTATCTCATTATACAGCCGATATAGAGGCGCTGCGCGAAAAATCAACAATAGGAAAGGTAAACAAGCATGACTGGTCGCCCGCAAAACGTAAAAGGGAAACGCGCATGGCGTCACTGGCTGGTGGCGTTGGTGCTATTACCCCTCTCGGTCGTACAGGCCGCGGTAACGCTCAAAGAAGATGCGCCCAAAACCTATACGGTGAAAAAAGACGATACGCTTTGGGATATTGCTAACCTGTTTTTAGACAAACCGTGGTTGTGGCCTCAGTTGTGGCGAACCAATACGCAGATTGTTAACCCGCATCTGATTTATCCGGGAGATGTACTACGCATACGTATGGTGGATGGACAGCCGGTGCTGGAAGTTGCCCGCGAGAAAAAACGCCTGACACTGACTCCCAGTACCCAAAAGCAAACCAAGCCCGCACCCATAAATACTTTACCCTGGTCTGCGATTGCCCCTTATGTGAATCAAAATGAAATTATCGCCAAGGATAAGTACGAAATACTGCCGCATTTGCTGGGTAATCAGCGTGGAGGTATCCGGTTTATCAGTGATGATCTTGTCCTTAGCCGCAGCTATGGCCGTCCTCAGGATCAGTATCGTGTGGTAAGAAAGCAGTCTACTATCGAAGACCTGGATGGCAATGTGTTAGGAATACAGATTCACCATATTGCCAATGCCAAAATGGTAGAGAGCAACATTCCGACGCAATGGCTGGTAAAAGTCGATAACTCTAACCTGGAAGCGCGTCGTGGAGATCGTCTTTTTTCAGGTAAAACGCCTGAGCCTCAGGACATGATTTTACAGCCAGCCACATCGCAGCGCGCGCATGTTGTGGGCAACCTGCATCAACATGAACTACTGGGCAAAAATGATGTTGTAGTCGTTGATTTGGGGCAGGAAGACATTCAGCCAGGTACGGTAATGGGCATTTATGCGCAGGGCCCGGATATTATTGATGGTGATGAGCCGCGTTATGCCAGTGAGTCAAATGCTGTGAAAAGTCCTTTCAATGATGGCTCTACCGTCATTCAGCCAGCGCTCAAAATCGGAGAGCTGGTTATTTTCAAAACTTTTGAAAAAGCAAGTTACGGCATTATTACCCGTGCCAGGGAAATGGTTAAAAACGGCGATATCGTGGCTAATCCATAACTCCCATACTTACCTTCTTTTCTTTAAAGGTAACACCGGGCTAAGTATCGTATCTTGCCGATACGAGATACGATGCTTACGTCTGATTCATCCTCGCAACTTTACAGCTATCTTGCTTTGGCCTCAGTGCCAAAAATGTCACCTGCCCGTTGGCTCAACATTCTCAATACACTGAATATCAGCGCCGATGATCTTGTTGCACGAAACTTCGGCGGCATTGATGAATCACTTTGCACAACACTCAATACACTACTGGATAATATCGACCACCGAAAAATAGAAAATGCATTGGCGTGGCAGCAACAAAGTGCGGCTCATCACATTATCAGTTATGGCAGTAGTTGGTTTCCAGCGATGCTCAGGCAACTCAGCTCGCCACCGCTTGTCTTATTTATAACCGGAGATATAAATGCACTGCTGAGTCATTACGTTGCAATTGTAGGCAGTCGCAGAGCATCCCATAGCGGATTGGAACTGGCTGACAGAATGGCGTGTCAGCTCAGTCAGGCAGGCGTAGGGATTATAAGTGGCCTGGCTGCTGGTATTGATGCGGCAGCGCATCGTGGGGCGCTAAACGGTAATGGGGTGACATTGGCGGTCGTGGGGACCGGGCCCGACAGCATTTATCCTCGCCGGAATCAGCATTTGCACGGACAGATTATAAACGGGAATGGGGCCATCGTTTCTGAGTTCTGGCCCGGCACGCCGCCGCGGGCGCAGCACTTTCCCAGACGTAACCGCATTATTGCCGCAATGAGTCACGGAACGCTGGTGGTTGAGGCAACGATTAAAAGCGGTACCTTGATAACTGCAAATATGGCCGCAAATCTAGGGCGTGATGTTTTTGCAATCCCCGGCAGTATCGACAACCCGCTGACACAGGGCTGTCATCATTTGCTCAAGCAAGGTGCTATACTGGTAACGAACGTCCAGGATATTCTGATGGAGCTCGACTTACCTGTACAAAAAATGCTGCCAGAGGAAGGTGTTACAATGATGAGCGAACAAAAAACTCATGGGGAAAGCTTGGCAACCGATAAAATATTAGCTAGTGTGAGTCATGATGTCACGAGTGTGGACATCATCTGTGAGCGCAGCAATCTGCCGGTATCACAAGTGCTGGCGACATTATTACAATACGAGCTGCGTGGCCTGGTAACCACTGTTCCTGGTGGCTACGTTAAGTTGAGGGGGAAATAACATGTTCGACATCCTCATGTATCTTTTTGAAAACTTCATTCACAGTGAAACGGAAATTCGGGTCGATCAGGACGAACTCACCGATGAACTTGTGCGTGCGGGTTTTCATCACGATGAAATCTATAAAGCGTTAGCGTGGCTTGAAAAGCTGGCTGCGTTACAGGAAACGGATATAAAGCCCTATTTTTGTAAAGGGATCTCTTCAAGCCTGAGTCGTATCTATACGCATGAAGAACAAATGCGTCTGGATGTTGAATGCCGTGGATTTTTACTGTTCCTCGAGCAGGTTGGTGTCATTGATGCCAGCACCCGCGAAATGGTCATTGACCGGGTAATGGAAATCGACTCAACAGAGTTCTGTCTTGAAGATCTGAAATGGGTCGTGCTGATGGTACTGTTTAACGTACCCGGTAAAGAAAATGCGTACGCCCAGATGGAAGATTTGTTATTTGAAGAATCAGACGGCGTACTGCACTAATGTGGAGGGTCTTCTGACCACGTAATGTCAAAAATTGATCATTCCCTGTTTGATGGGCCGGCGCATGACTTTGGGACATGCCCAGAATGTGAAAATCCACTTCAGATTCGAAACGGTAAAACCGGTCCTTTCATAGGCTGTTCAGCCTACCCAACCTGCACCTTTAGCAAGCCATTACACGATAATCAAACGACTGTTTTAAAGGAAATTCCTCAAACTGCCTGTCCGGATTGTGGTGCGGTGATGGCAATAAAAAATGGTCGGTATGGCATGTTTATAGGCTGTACCAACTTTCCGGAATGTCATCATATAGAGCCGATAAAAACGCAGGAAGACACTCAGCTTTCATGTCCGAAATGTAAAAAAGGACATATCATCGAGCGGACAAATAAATACGGAAAGCGTTTTTATGCCTGTGATAATTATCCTACCTGCCGATATGTGGTAAATTTCGCGCCGGTGGCGGGCACGTGCCCTGATTGTGGCTGGCAGTTACTGATCAAAAAGAAAGGTCAGGTGTGTTGTCCTCAGCCATTATGTGATTACAAACAAGCTGAATAGTTAACCAGAGAAATATCCATGCAAAGTGAGTCGACCAGCGAAGATCCTATTGTTGCAGCATTCATTGCGGGCCAGTTACTTGTCTATCCCACGGAAGCGGTAATGGGAATTGGTTGTGACCCGGACAATGAAGCGGCGGTGGGCGCGTTGCTAGCGCTAAAAAACCGCCCGGTAGAAAAAGGCATGATACTGATTGCCGATACGTATTCGCGGCTACTGCCCTATGTTAACGACAATGCCATCAAACTGGATAAGCGCACTGAGATATTTTCCAGTTGGCCGGGACCGGTTACATGGCTTCTGCCTAAGTCGAGTAATGCCCCGGCGTGGATTACCGGCGAGCACGACACCATTGCGGTTCGGGTAACCGACCACCCCGTGGTCAGGCAGCTTTGCGAAAAGCTGGGTAAGCCGCTGGTTTCAACCAGTGCCAATCCTTCGGGAGAAATGCCGGCAAAAGATATCGCACAGGCCAGACAGTATTTCGGTAGTAGTGTTACCTATGTAGAGGGTAGTGTCGGTGGGCATGATCGCCCCAGCACTATTCGGGATGGGCAGACCGGACAAATAATCAGAGATTAATATGACCAGTGATGTGACATCAGAACAGGTTGAACAGGTAAAAACTTACCTGTTAGCCCTGCAGGATAATATTTGCCAGACCTTAGAGCTGGTGGATGGTAAGGGCCACTTCGAAGAAGATACATGGCAACGGGAAGAAGGCGGTGGCGGTCGCTCACGGGTCATTAAAAACGGTGCTGTGATAGAGCAGGGCGGTGTAAACTTTTCTCATGTAAATGGTGACCAGCTACCAGCCTCGGCCACGGCATCCCGGCCTGAACTGGCGGGACGTAGTTTTCAGGCGATGGGCGTTTCATTGGTAATTCACCCGCACAATCCCTATGTGCCTACCTCTCATGCTAATGTACGATTTTTTATTGCCGAAAAGCCTGGTGAAGAGCCTATCTGGTGGTTTGGTGGTGGATTTGATTTAACACCCTTCTACCCGTTCAAAGAAGATGTTCAGCACTGGCACAATGTTGCTAAAAAAGCGTGTGCGCCATATGGTGAAGATGTCTATCCTACCTATAAAAAATGGTGCGACGACTACTTTTATCTCAAGCATCGCGGCGAAAACCGTGGTGTGGGCGGGTTGTTTTTTGATGATCTGAATGACTGGCAGTTTGAATCCTGCTTTGGTTTTATGCAGGCTGTAGGAAACGCATTTCTGGATGCTTATGTGCCCATCGTTGAGCGTCGTAAGTCGACAGCATATGGTGAGCGCGAGCGCGAGTTTCAGTTGTACCGGCGCGGGCGTTATGTCGAATTTAATCTGGTTTGGGACCGTGGAACATTATTTGGTTTGCAAACCGGAGGGCGTACTGAGTCGATCCTGATGTCCATGCCACCGCTAGCTCGCTGGGAATATGGCTATCAGCCTGCGGCGGGAAGTCCCGAGGCAAAACTTACTGACTGGCTCAAACCTGCCGACTGGTGAGAACGGTGGCAGGTTGATCTGCATCAATGAATGTTCCTGCCGCACACGTCGCACCTGTTGAAACTTGTTCCAGATCAACACGTCCAGTGAATGAATTTTTTATGGTGTTCTCAGATTGTTAAAAAAGAGAATCATCATGAAATCTGTACTACTTTCATCATTATTTGCCCTCTCAATGGTTGCCTCGGGTCTTGCTACGGCGTATGAGCAAGGTGATATTGTTGTACGCGGTGGGGTAACCACAGTGGCGCCCGACGAGTCTACCTCTACGATTATTGCAGGAGATGCTGATTTGGGCGTCGGCCTGACTATCGACAGCAATACGCAGTTGGGTCTTAATATCGCGTACTTTTTTACCGACCATCTTAATCTTGAGTTGTTGGCGGCCACGCCTTTCAAACATGATGTAGATTTTGACATCGCAGATCCGTTAGGGACCGGCAACCAGTTGGGAGAAGTTACGCATTTACCGCCGACACTTACCCTCAATTATTACTTCAATGACAGTGCCTCTGTATTACAGCCATATGTAGGGGCGGGCGTAAACTATACCTTTATTTATGATGAAGAATTCACAGGCACTAATCGGCAGGCCGGTTTGTCTGACTTGTCACTGGATAACAGCGTCGGACTTTCTGCACAACTTGGGTTGGATGTCATGCTAGCTAACGACTGGCATATCAATACGTCAATCAGATGGATTGATATCGATACCGAAGCATCTTTCGATGTGGGCGGAGCTAGCGGCAGGGTAAATGACATCGAAATCGATCCCTGGGTTTATACACTTGCGATTGGCTATACCTTCTGACGCTTTGCTTGTCCTGGCATCGCCAGTTTGCGCTCTGAGCCTTCAGGGCGCTTTTTTAGTATCATCGGGCTGGTTTATCATATGTTCTGCCAGGCTATCTAATGCATCGAGAATACGATTAGCCAGGGCTAAGTCAGATACGTGAGTCATCATTGATTTACGCATGCAATACATCCACTGTGCCTTAAGCGCAGGCGTGACGGTAAAAGGCAAATGTCTGGCTCGAAGACGTGGATGACCGAATTGCTTTTCAAAATCATTCGGCCCACCCATCCACATTTGCAGGTACAGAAAAAACACGTGTCGAATCCGGGTGAGCGGTTGCGGATGTATCGCCAGTAATTCTGACGCCATCGGGTCAGTTTCCATAATATCGTAGAAAGTATTCGCAATTGCCTTGACAGTGGGCTCTCCTCCGATAGCCTCGTAAACACTGTTTGATGCAGCTGCCGGCTGCTTATCTTTTTTCAAAAAGCTGAATAACCCCATGAATAAATTTGCCGTATTTGGAAATCCAATAGCACACAGTTTATCACCAACCATCCATCAGATGTTTGCCGAACAACATAACTTGTCTATCAGTTATGAAAAAATCGGGCCTGATGATAATGACTTTGAAAATGCCTTGGCGACTTTTTTTAATGACGCTGATGCGGTGGGCTGTAATGTTACCGCGCCGTTTAAGGGCAGGGCGCTGCAACAGGCCGACACATTAAATAAAGCGGCTGAACTGGCCGGCGCGGTAAATACCTTATACAAAAAGGACAGCCAACTTCAGGGGTTCAATACTGACGGTATCGGGCTGGTGGCTGATATTCAGAATCAGGGCGTTGAACTGGCTGACAAAAAGGTGTTAATCATTGGTGCCGGTGGCGCCGCGCGCGGGGCGATTCATCCGCTTCTGGAGGCAGGGGTTAAAACACTGGCTATCACCAACAGAACAATGGCGCGCGCCAGACAAATTTGTGACGAGGTGAATGTTTCTCATTGCATTGCGCTGGATAAACCAGGGTTAATGTCTTTTGATGCAGATATCATTATCAATTCAACATCAGCCAGTCTGCACAATCAATTGCCTGACTTACAGCATGTCTCTTTTGTGAAGTGTGAATTAGCTTACGATATGGCGTATAGCAAGGATCCGACGCTATTCATGCAGCACGCAACAAAAGAGGGCGCTGTACGCAGCGCCGATGGATTGGGTATGCTGGTGGAACAGGCGGCCGCGGCGTTTACTATATGGACAGGAAAATTGCCCCAAACCAGACCGGTTATCGAATCATTAAGAAAGCGCTGAGCTACTCAGCCAGATAATCGTTCTTCAATTCAACGTAGTTAATGGCTGACTGCTTAAGAAAAGCAATTTCTTCTTCTTTAAGCGGTCGCTTCTTTTGCATCGGATTGCCAACATATAAATAGCCGCTTTCGAGCGTCTTGTTGGGCGGGACGAGTGTACCTGCACCAATAAAGACATCGTCTTCTACCACCGCGCCATCCATTATGATTGCACCCATCCCGACTAAAATACGGTTTCCTAATGTACACCCATGCAGCATGCATTTGTGGCCGACGGTAACATCATCGCCAATAATAAGTGGTAAGCCATCAGGCAGGTTTGACGAGCGGCGGGTTACATGCAAAATGGTCCCATCCTGTATATTGGTGCGCTCACCAATACGAATGTAATTTACATCACCGCGTCCGGCAACCATATGCCAGACACTGCTGTCTGTGCCTATCTTTATGTCGCCTACTAAGCGACACGAGTCAGCCAGATAAACAGTGTCGTCGAGTTGTGGAAGTGTGCCTTTAAAAGCAGAAAGCATTGAAGTCATAGATATCCTGCATCTGGGGAAATCGATTTTGGTTAAGATTACAGAAACTAAGGCAGGAGATAAAATTACTTATTTAAAATGCTACACTGCGAAGTTGGTTATAGCTGGGTTCTAATCATGTCTAAGCGTTATGTGTTATTTGCTTCTCTACCTTATGCGTACTCAATACTGCGGCCGTTGCAGGACGAAATCCGAAAGCGGGGGGATGATGTTGCGTGGTATCTGGAGTCTGGATGTGAAAACCTGCTTACGGAAGATGAAAAGTCCTTATCTTCCATCAACGAGGTTGAACAGTATGATCCTTTAGCGGTTTTCGCTTGTGGGAACGTTATTTATCATTTCTTTCCCGGAATAAAGGTTGCGGTATTTCACGGGTACCCTGTAGGTAAGCGTGGTGAGAAAGGTGATGTGCTTGATGATCACTTCACTATTAGAGACTGGTTCGACATCTATTGTACGCAAGGACCTAGCAGTACCGAAACGTTCAAGAGGCTGGAAAAAGAGAAAGGCTATTTTCGGGTCTACGAAACGGGTTGGTGTAAAGTCGATCCGTTCTTTAACCAACAAATGCCTCAACGGAATGAAAAGCTAACAATTCTTTACTCACCAACCTTCAGTAGAGGTATAACGTCAGTTCATGCATTATTTGACACGATTAAGCGCTTGGCTGAGGAAAAGGACTGGGAATGGATAATTACATTCCACCCTAAAATTACTGACAAAAATGTACTTAATAAATATAAAGCGTTAGCTGATAACGCGCCAAACGTTTCATTCGAAAGAAATAAGGGACTTGAGACGTTT
>CAZOYR010000074.1:0-636 GCA_964584105.1 uncultured Alteromonas sp. | reverse complement strand
TGACATGATGTTGTGTTATAGTTCATCAATAATTCTTGAGTTCATGTTATTAGATAAACCTGTAGTCACCTTTCGTAATACGAATCCGGGAAAGCATTTAATCGATGTGCAAGATGTAGATGAAGTCGAGAAGGCGATCGAGCATGCAGCAACAAGACCACCCACCCTTATGCAGAATATCAGTGAGTACACTTGGAACCATGAAACACATCGGGATGGTAAGAACGCTGCTCGCGTCCTGGACGCGGTAGATGACTTTAGTAAACGGTATAAAGGGAACATAAAAGCCAAACCGATGAACTTACTGCGCAAGTTTAAGCTTAGAAAACGCCTCGGATACTGGAAATTGAACACCAAATAAGCAAACAAACGCAATATGACAGTTTTTTGAAATTAAGTGTTGACGGCGCGGCTCAGATCTCTAGAATGCGCACCACTTCGACGGGACAGGCCAACAGGCAGGACAGTTGAAGGGCTTTATCAGACAGGCGCAAGCCGATATGAAAAGCGGTTTTCCAAGGCCTTCGAAATTAAGTTTCAAAAAGGTGTTGACAACGAAAGCCAACCGCGTAGAATGCGCGTCCCGCTTCGGGGAGAAACGAAGCAAAATGTTCTTTAACAATTTATAACAAGACA
>CAZOYR010000073.1:0-15852 GCA_964584105.1 uncultured Alteromonas sp. | reverse complement strand
CCTCTTACCGGACCGGCATGAAAACCGGCCCACACATTAAGACGAGAAGTTAAAATGACCCTCGAAGGCCCAGCGTGTAAGTCGCTCCCGGATAGAAGGCATTAAACGCAATACCCGTGTACTCATGCCAGTTGCCTACCGGTTCGTTGGTCAGATTGTAAGCGTCCAGCGTAACGGTCATGTTCATATCCACCGGAAGGTTGTAGCTTGCTGATACATCAATCTGCGTGCGATCAAACGAAAAGACTTCTTTACCCTGTGTATAGTAACTTGCGGCCCCATCCTGGTGGTTGACTGTCAGACGCGTCTGGAACGACTCGTTTTCATAAAACAGTGTACCGTTGTAACTCAAATCAGAAATACCGGTAATAATGGCATCATCATCGCTGGCGTCCTGACGGATTGTTGTGGCACTGATATTGAAGCCCATACCTTCAAGCACGATATCCAAAGGCTGTACCCAGACCGCCTCGAAACCGGTTAAGGTTGTGGCGCCATCGATATTGTTCCGCGTATTTACTGTAGCGGTACATTGTGAAGGCCCACCGCATTCCAGCAGCGCCTGCTGACGGTCGTCGCCGATATCATTAATATCAATGCCGTACTGGCCAAGGTCTTCAAAAGCAACCGTGATACTGTCTGAGCGAGTGAAGCCGGTCACTTCTTTTTCAAAGAACGTCAGGCCAATATAGCCTAGCTCAGAGAAATACCACTCACCGCCGATATCAAAATTGGTCGCCTCGAAGGGGGACAGATAAGGATTACCCGCATTCACGGTTTCAATACCTGAACCACCCCACGAAGCATTGGGGAAAAGGTCGGATGGGTTAGCCCGGGTCAGACTGCGCGATGCACTGGCTCGGATCTTCACATCTTCCATCGCGTCATAAACTAAACTTAGTGACGGTAATAATTTGCTATAACTAGTGCTTGTACTGCTTTCAGAGGTTGCTACGCTTTGTTCTGTATCAACCCAGCGAACGCCGGTGTTAACACGCAGGAGTTTACCTGCCACCTCGGTTTCAGTATTGGCCTCAATATAGATGCCCAGCACTTCTTCGTTGATATCACCCACGGTGGCACCAAACTGGTCCCCCTGAGAGGGTATTGCCTCAAAACTGTCGTAATTGGTGGCTGCCTTGATGCGGTCCCAGTCAACCTGGGCAATGCCGGTATAGCCATTGTAGCCATCAATACCTGTACCCAGATCATTCACAATTGATGGCGACAGGTATTCCGCAAAATTACCGTATGCAGCGGAATTCATCACATTATTTTCGGTAAACTCTGCGGTACCACCGAAGGCATCCATGTTGGATGAATTTTCATCCCAGGCAATACCAAACTTGAAGCCGTTATAATCAGGGGCTTCACCGTAAGCAAAATCCAGGTGGAAGCCTTTCGTTTCGGTTTCGCGGTGGTTACGCTGGATACGGAACATGTCGCCAAACTTTTCATCTTCGCTGATCACCCCATCTTTATTTTGGTCATACTCCTGCTGCCAGGTATAGCCGATGGTAGGATCTGCAGGGTTTTGACTAAAATTAAAGCTCGGCACTTCGCCATTGGTAAATTGCATGGTACCACCCGGCGACATATACAATACATATGGCTCATCACGATCAAATTCTGACTTGGTCAGACTGGCAGATACATCTACCGTAAGCATGTCGGAGGCAATCCAGGAAACACTGGGCATGATGCTGTAAAAGTCCAGATCTTCCTGATAATCGTGTGAACCGACCCAGATGTGGGAATTATAAAACGTTCCATCGGTCACGTACCCGTTGTTATCCACCGTTACATTCTCAGGAATAATCGCACCACCCTGATGCAAATAGTTACGTCTGCCCCACCACATCGCTTCAGTTCTGACAAAATCCTTGGAAGCTTTGGCATACATGGTGTCCAGCACCGCATCCACACTGTCATTGGGGCGATATTGTAGCGAAATGATGCCCGATACGCGGTCGCGATCACCGTACGTAAACATGGGTCGGCCCAGATAAGGAAGTAAAGCTGTATCTAATGTGTCTGCAGCCAGTCCGGAGGTCGCAACTGGGTCCACCGGATCACCGACACTCACTCCCGGATTTGCCGCAGCATAATCCGGCGTTGCTTCCGGGCTCCAGAAAAAGTGGTTCAGTCCCTGGCTGCCATCCACACACCCTGACGCTGTATGTTCAGGATTATTCCACTGCGCCACACAGCCATCGGTAAACAGCGCCACCGCTTCATACCCATCAACCCGTGACTTAGTATTCGCCCCGGCAACGCCAACCAGTACACCGAACTTATCATTGACCGTCTTTTTATAAATTGCTGAATAACGAGGGCTGATATCCCCCCGCAAATCACCATATGCCCCTTCTAATGAGTATTTGAACGTCTGGTCACCCGCATCAAAGGGACGTGCTGTACGCATGTTCACAAAGCCAGACACGCCGCCTTCGAGTTGATGTGCTTTCGCTGTTTTGGAAACAGACAAACTGCTAAACAGTTCAGTAGGGAAAATATCCAAATCCACTTCACGATTACGGTTGCCCGACCCCAGACTCCCGTCAGAAGCAATGGATATAGAATTACCATTTAACGCAATTTTGGTGAAACTCGGGCCAAGACCGCGTACTGAGATTTGTTGTCCTTCACCGGTCACTTCGCGGTTGATTTTAACGCCCGGTATGCGGCTTAATGATTCTGCCAGGTTTTGGCTGGGCATCTTACCGATATCATCCGCAAAAACTTCATCTACGAACCCCTGCGAATCACGTTTAGCAACGGTAGAATTAAACAAGCTTCCGCGATAGCCTTTTACCTCTATAACTTCGGTTTCTCGCTCTTCAACCTGTGTTTCTTCATCTGTTTGCTCCTGAGCATTTGCAGCACCGAAAGCCGAAGCCACTGCCAGCATCAGTAGTCCGCGTTTACTCAGCGAAAAAGCCTTGCGTGTGTTCATACTTAACCCCTTGCGTATAGCATCGAACGGTATTGAAAGTGTCGATAGCTGACTTGCAATCAGAAGGTCGAACCGACACATGAATACTTGTATACAACTTGAATGTGGGCTTACTATAACGGTGAGATTTGAGTGCGACTACCGTAAATGATCGAAAATTTAACAATTATTAAAAATCATAAAGGCGGTATAACTTTTGATTAACATTTGGAGGCATATTGCGTTGATAATGCGTTTTATAGCGTTATATTTCTTATAACTATTGCTGCCGCTCATGCAAAGTTCGGAGTTTCGGGCAAGCACAGTGAAAGATGGGCACGTAGTATTGATTTCAATGACAGACAGCGGGCTAAAAAAGTGGTTTATCGATTAAGGATTATCAATAGCTGTTACACAAATTCAGCGTTGGCGGTATCAGAGTGAATGTAAAGAAAAACAAATCAATAGTAGCAGAACCAGATATACAGTTGTCCTATCATCAGTCTACGTCAGACCAGCTGTTTGAATATTTACGCGATGAGATTGTAAATATGGCTATCGAGCCGGGTTCGGTAATGTCTGAAAACAAATTAGCCGCTAAGTATGGTGTCAGCCGTACCCCGGTCAGAGAAACCATTGCTAAACTTGTCACACTGGGGTTCGTGGAAGTCAGGCCTCAACGCGGTACATTTGTGTCGAAGCTCAGTATTTCGAAAATTGTGGAAGCACGGTTTATTCGCGAGGCGCTTGAGGTAGCCGTCGTGGCCCACTGCGCGCAACACGCCAGCGACTCCCTTATCGCAGCGTGTGAATCCCTTATAGAAAAACAGCGCAGTGCCGCCAGACAATTCAATGCATTAGGCTTTCAGCAACTCGATGATGAGTTTCATCAGACCCTCTCCGACTTTGCGCAATACAAACGAGCAGCTAGTCTTATTCAGTATGAAAAGGCACACATGGATAGAGTAAGAAATTTAAGTCTGAAAGAATTTGGTGGGCAATACGAAAGTGTACTGGAGCAGCATACAGCAATCGTTGATGCATTGCGCGCTCGTGATCCTATCGCGGCCCGTGAAGCAATGAGCAGTCACCTTCACCTGATATTACAGGTTTTAGATTCGGTAAAAACACGTCACCCAGAATTTTTTGACGACGCAGGATAGTGTCATCATAGCGTTTGCCCCAATGATGGCCAGTAAAGCGGCATTGCCGCTTTCTGAGCGCATAAAATATGAGGTGACTACAGCAATTTTGTGCATGCCCTGCCCGTTAGCGGACATCAATGACAGTACTTGCCGTCCATCCCTGATTGCTGGTTGCTGTAACAGTGAAGCTCGCGGTCGCTCCCTTTTCAGCTTTTGCAATAGCTAGTAATTTGCCACTAAATGCCTTTCTCGTTACAGAGGGAAATGGCGTGAAGTTAGTCGGGTCGCCGTTGTCGGTGGCAACAATACTTGCTTTTCCTTCTACAGAAAAGGTTACCTCGTTTACCGCGTTAGGGACGGTCCGACCTTGCTTGTCAGTCACCTCCACGGTGATAAAAACCAAGTCTTTTCCATCGGCATCAATCGTGTTGCGATCTGAAGTGATTTTCAGACCGGCTGCTTCGCCGGTTGTTTCTACCGTTTCTTCTGCCCATTTTTTTCCGTCTTTGTAGGCTACCGCTTTCAACTGACCTGGCGCGTAAATTACATCATCAAAGCGCAATCGATATTCAAACCTGCCTTTTTTCTTACGCCCCTTAGATTCACCATTTACAAACAATTCAACTTCATCCCCAGAGGTAAATATGTGCACGGGCGTTGTTTTACCTTCCCGCCCCTGCCAGTTCCAATGCGGTAAGATGTGCACCATAGGTAACTCTGGGCGCCACTGGCTTTGGTAAATATAAAAGCGATCCTTTTTAAACCCTGCTAAGTCAATCATGCCCGAATAGGAGCTGCGCGACGAATAATAAGGTGTCGGTTCTCCAAGGTAGTCCCAACCATTCCAGACAAACTGACCTGCAACAAACGGATATTTGTCCATATACTTAAACACTTTATCTGCCGAAGAACCAAAATCGACGGCGTGAAGCTCGTAAGCACTAACGTGGTGTAAAGATGAATCTCCACCCAATCCATCTCTGACTGGCGCGCTGGTCTCTGAGGTAACCGGGAAAAGATAGATTCCCCGGGAACTGAACGCAGATGCAGTTTCGCTGGATAAAATCACTTTGTCAGGGTGTGCTTTCCTGAATGCTGGATATGAAGGGGGCGTTCTAATCCGTTCCGTACCCTTAAATTCTGGTCGCTGTCGAATGCCTTCCCCCTGGTAGTTCAGACTGATTAAGTCCATCGCCGCGCTAAAAGGGAAATCGGCCTTGGCCCAGTTCATGGAGGCAGTCACCGGGCGGTCAGGATCTTCCTGTTTGACAATCTCCTTTAGATTTAACGCAACCTCTGCGCCTTGTTTTCCTGAGTACTGCTCACCGACTTCATTGCCGATATACCACATAATCACTGAAGGGTGGTTACGATCGCGGCGAACCAGCGCTCTTAGATCCTGTTCATGCCAGTCTTCGAATATAAGGTGAAAATCGAGCGGTGTTTTCTTTTTATACCAGCTATCAAACGATTCGTTTAATACCAGAATACCCATTTTATCAGTGAGTTCGAGCAGCTCTGGTGCAGGCGGATTGTGCGCCACCCGAATAGCATTTACACCCATTTCCTGCAATAACTGAAGCTGTCGCTCTGCAGCCCGAGTATTAAACGCGGCACCCAATGCCCCCAGGTCGTGATGCTGATTTACGCCCTGCAGACGCACATGCTGTCCGTTTATTATTACGCCCTTGTCAGGGTCAAACGTGAGTTTACGAATGCCAAAATTTGTCTGGTACTCATCTAATAATTGCTGCTTACTGAACACTTGTGTTACTACCGCATAGCGATGTGGTGTCTGGCTAGGACGCGGCCCCCATAGCTTTGGCGCTTTCAGAGTCAGGTGGCGCTTCCATGTCTTCGATGCTTTTTTATCTGATTGCGCCGTTATTTGGGGAAAGGAAGATACGGGCTCACCGGTAATTGCTCCAGTATCATCCAATGCGTAAATAGAATTGATAATGGTGAGCTTTTGTGACTTAGCTGATGCATTGTCCACCGATACAGTTAACGCGATATCAGCAGATTTGTCACTGACATTACTGGTTCGAATATGGGTTCCCCAATGACTGACGTGGACCGGACTTGTTTTTACCAGCCAGACATTACGATAAATCCCACCTCCGGGGTACCAGCGAGACGACTTGGGAGGGTTATCCAGGCGAATCGCCAATTGATTGGGTTTGTCTTTGTTAATATAAGGCGTTAGATTCAGCCGGTAAGAGCTATAGCCATAAGGCCATCCCCCCACCAGATTTCCATTAAGCCAGACCATCGAATAGGACATCGCACCATCGATATCCAGATAGATTTGTTTATTACCATCTCCTTCTTCAAGGGAAAATTGTTTACGATACCAAGCGACACCGTGTGAGGGTAATCGTCCCATGCCTCCACCCACTTCGGGGTTTTCGCCGGTAAAAAACGGACCTTTTATTGCCCAGTCGTGCGGTAGATTGACAGACTCCCATTGTGAATCGTCAAAGTTAGACTGAACAAAAGCAAAGTCGTGGCCGGGGTTACCTTCAGGACGGGTATAGCGTTTTGAAGCTTGTCGGATAAATGCATTGCCTGTTGGCATAATCCAGGGCTTCAGTACACGCTGTTTATTCGTTACCGTGACCGCATCGGTGGGTTTAGTGTCAGCAGCTTTGCTATCATTGAAACCTTCAACCGAAGGCCGTGAATCATAAACAAGGTTATCAGCCTGGGCCATTGTTTCATATTTAAAGAACTGCCATCCCTCATTTAAAGATTGCCGCTCTCGCTGCTGTGCCGACGTGGGAAAGGTGCCTGCGATGAACACGCAGCCCAGCCAAAGGAGAGAAATCATAGTTTTCATACGTCAGCCCTGCTTAGCTTGTATACAAGAAAGCTGACGCTAATCATTAAGACAACAAATGTAAACCCAGATTTAAATTTAAGTAAACCAAAAGCTAAATTACGAAAAAGAACAAAACGTGAGTCACATTATTCGCTAGAAAGTTTTTGTCTGTTGTACGTTAGCGCGCTACTCTGCAGTTCTGCTAAACAATATGCCTAGCTACGATTTTTAATGACCAGACGACCTACCATCAATGATATCGCGAGAGAAGCAGGCGTTTCCAAACGTACTGTATCAAGAGTGATTAACGGCGCGACAAATGTAAATGCGAAGACCCGTGAAAATATTCAGCAAATTATCAGGGAACAGGGATTTTCGCCGGATAAAAAAGCGCGCGGTCTGGCAGTGAGGCGCTCTTACCTGCTGGGTATTATTTATGATAACCCGGGCACGTTCTACATTGATCAGGTTCAGGAGGGTGTCCTACAGGTAATCACCGAAAAAGGTTATGAACTTATCGTTCACCCCTGCAGCTATCAGGATGCCGGATTTGTTGATAACTGTACCGGATTCGTACACCGCTCAAATGTAGACGGGGTTATTGTACTGCCACCGGTTTCTGAGTCTGCAGCGCTCGCCGACGCATTTAATCGTCACGGTGTTAATTACGTTCGCATGGCCTCTGTCGCACTGGATGAGCCATACAGAATGGTTATTTCCGATGATCGCCACGCAGTGGCTGATTTAGCCCGCTATCTGGTGGCTCAGGGGCATAAAGACATAGCAGTAATCAGTGGCCCTAACGCGTATTCGTCGACCACCGAGCGGTTAGAAGGATTTTGCCAGGCATTGCACAAACAAGGTATCCCCCTTCCTGACAACAGAATCATTGAGGGAGACAACACCTATGAAAGTGGTATTGCCTGCGGTCGGGCATTATTAACACAGGATCCAATACCGGATACCATTTTTGCCAATAACGATGATATGGCTATTGGCGTTATCAGGGCTGCGCACGATCTGAAAATCAATGTTCCGCAGTCGCTGTCAGTAGTAGGGTTTGATGACAACCTTATGGCCGCCCGTATGCTCCCGTCACTGACAACCATACGTCGGCCGGTGCGTGATATGGCCGCCATCGCAGCGCAAAAGCTTATTGCTCAGATTGAGAATCTGCCTGCCGACAACATCGCCACACAACTAGTTAAAGCGCAGTTAATTGTGCGCGAATCCACCCGCAAAAAGTCAGATTTCTCTTGATCAGGAATTTTTCTGCTTCTATTATGCCACCGGTGGCATTAATAATTATTTGATGCTTTTCCCCGCTTCACCAGATGATAAGAGGACGTGATGGAACCGATTTTATTGCATGAAGACAGGCTTTTTCCGGCAGATAAACCAACCCACGATATCGCAAAAGCGCTGTATAACTCTGTGAAAGCGTTACCCATTATCAGCCCGCACGGTCACACTGATCCGCGCTGGTTTGCGTATGACGACAACTTCACTAACGCAACCGAACTGTTTATTACGCCCGACCATTACGTATTCAGAATGCTGTACAGTCAGGGGGTAAGTCTCGAGTCTTTGGGCATTGCGCGCGTGGACGGGAAACCATCTGAGCAAGATCCCCGCAAGGCCTGGCAAATATTTGCAGACCACTATTATCTGTTCGCCGCTACGCCTTCAAGACTGTGGCTGGATACAGTTTTTCATGATGTGTTCGGCATGCAGGAAATGCTTTGCAGTGAAAATGCGATGGCCTATTACGACCATATCACCGCTGAGCTTGCTACGGCGAATTTCAAGCCCCGTGCGCTGATGGATCGTTTTAACATCGAGCTGATTGCGACCACCGAGGGAGCGCTGGACCCGTTAACACATCACCAGCAATTACAGGGCTCTGGCTGGGAAAAGCGCGTAATTACAACATTTCGACCCGATGATGTGGTAGATGCCTCGCGAGATGATTTTGCAGAAAATATTGAAAAGCTTGGCGCGCTGACCGGAGAAAACACCACGTCTTGGAGCGGCTATCTTAATGCGCTCAGAAAGCGACGGGAAGTCTTCAGGGCACACGGCGCTACCGCAACTGACCACGGCCACCCAACTGCATTGACGGCGGACTTGTCGGCAAATGAATGTGAGACCCTGTTTGAAAAAGTGCTGACCCGACAAGCCAGCAACGCTGATAAAGAACTGTTTCGCGCTCAGATGCTGACCGAGATGGCGGGAATGAGTGTGGAAGATGGCATGGTTATGCAAATCCATCCGGGATCTCATCGCAGCCACAATGTGCCATTACATAAGCAGTTCGGTGGTGACAAAGGACACGATATTCCTGTTGCAGTAAACTTTGTCGACGCTCTCAAACCATTATTGAATAAATACGGTAACGAACAGGGGCTTTCGATTATTCTGTTTACGCTTGATGAAACGACTTACTCACGGGAGCTGGCACCGCTGGCTGGCCACTATCCCTGCCTGAAGCTGGGACCGGCCTGGTGGTTTCACGACAGCCCGGAAGGCATGCTTCGTTTTCGCCACCAAACCACTGAAACCGCAGGTTTTTTCAATACTGCAGGGTTTAACGACGATACCCGTGCTTTTCTGTCTATTCCAGCCCGCCATGATGTTGCGCGACGCATTGATTGTCGGTTTCTGGCGCAGCTGGTCGCCGAGCACCGGCTAAGTGAAAATGAGGCGTTCAGCGTTGCTCGCCAACTTACCTACACGCTCGCCAAAAAGGCGTATAAGCTGGAGGCGTAATGACCAGACTATCTTACCAAACTCTGAAGCAGATACCTGATGAGGTAGCCACTGCCAGTGTTGATCCTGCTTCTACACAAATCGGCATTGTCCACCTGGGTCCCGGCGCGTTTCATCGTGCACATCAGGCCATTTACACACAACAGGCTGATACAGAGGGACGCTGGGGTATTAGTGCGGTTTCACTGCGCAGTGCGCATTTAAAAGAAGCATTAGGGCAGCAGGACAATCTGTATACCTTAATGGTTCTGGATAATATTCCGCAAACAATCGTTGTAAGTGCACTTAAAGAAGTGTTGGTGCTGGAGCAAGATCGCGAGCAGGTGATGGCCAGAATGACGTCACCGCAAACCCATATTATTTCGCTGACAATTACCGAAAAAGGGTATTGCCTGAACAATGATGGCACTCTTAACCTTAAGCACCCCGATATTCGTCACGATCTTGTCCAGCCTGACAAGCCTGTTTCAGCGGTTGGCCTGCTAACTGCTGCGCTGAAACAGCGCATGAATAAAGACATCGCAGAATTAACAGTCATCAGCTGCGACAATCTGCCCGATAACGGTGACAGGCTGCGCGACGCAGTGCAATTGTTTGCCGAAAAGTCAGATCAGGCGCTCAGTACGTGGATCTCAGATACCGTCAGCTTTCCCAATACCATGGTAGATAGCATCACGCCGGCCTCGGATGACGATTTGCAAAACGCCAGCCAGGAAGCTACCGGTCTTGACGATGCCTGGCCGGTCCAGCGCGAAGCGTTCAGCCAGTGGGTTATCGAGAATAACTTCAGTGGCCCTCGCCCTGCCTGGGAGAACGCAGGCGCTATTATTACTGATGATGTCCGGGTGTTTGAAAAAGCTAAGCTTCGCATTTTGAATGGCAGCCATTCTGCTCTGGCTTACTTAGGCTCACTCTGTCATTTGAAAACGGTATATGAGGCAGTCTCCCACGACGCGATGCATAGGTTTCTGAATAAGCTGCTGGAAGAAGAAATTTTGCCTACGGTTGATGCCAGTGATGCGCTGAACCCTGAGCACTATGTCGCACAGACGATGACGCGTTTTAAAAACCAGCATATTCAACATTTACTTTCACAGATTGCCTGGGATGGGTCGCAAAAATTGCCACCCCGCCTGTTAAATACTGTAAAAGATAATCTGGTCGCCAACCGCAGTATTCAACTGTTATCGGCAACGGTAGCGGCATGGATAGTATTTGTTATTCGTTCAGTGCAGGCGAACAAAAAGCTTGTGGACCCGATGGACGATGTGCTTACCGGTGTTGTGAAAAATCATGACGGTGAGGTGTCCGCGGTGGCAAACGCCCTGTTGGACGATTCGCGTATTTTTGGTGATTTGTCGCGGCATACCAATTTTCGCAAGACCGTATTAGCGCAGTTGGCGATTGTCGCGACCATCGATAAGAAAAATGCATCTACACAGCTGACCGCACTATGTCAGTAAATCTACACGCGTTTAAATTAACACCGGAATCCGTGGCATGAATCACATCGTTATATTCGGCGAATGTATGATAGAGCTGGTGACACAGTCTGCTCATCAACTGGCTAAAAGTTTTGCCGGCGACACCTTCAATACTGCCGTTTACCTGAAACGCTGCGCTCCCGCGTTACAAGTGCACTACCTCACCGCTATCGGCAGTGACGCGCAAAGCGACGAACTTTATCATTTAATGCAGCAGGAAAAGCTTGGGGTTGACATGGTTCACCGCTCTGCCAGCCGACATCTTGGTCTGTATATGGTGCATACCGATAACACCGGTGAGCGCAGCTTTACCTACTGGCGCAGTGAATCGGCAGCCACGCAAACTTTGTATAGCGTGGATGGCGAATTACCTGATACTGATCTTTTTTATCTAAGCGGTATTTCCGTGGCCATCCTTGATGATACGCAGCGTCACATGCTGGTAGATAAGCTGACAGCACTGCGCCAACGCGGCTGCAAAATTGTCTTTGACCTCAATTACCGGCCTGCGCTGTGGAAAAGCCCTGATCACGCCAGGCAGTGGGCCGATCGCTTTTATGCTATGGCCGACATCGCGCTATCCGGTGCGGATGATCATGCCCAGTTGTTCGCACACCAATCTGTCAGCGAAATTGTTACGCATTTGTCCCGGTTTTCTATTGAAGAGCAAATTATAAAGAACGGGGCGTATGAAGTTGTCGTTAATACACAGAGCGATAGCGGGTCGGTGCCTGTTGAGCCAGTAAAAAATGTTGTTGATACGACCGCGGCGGGCGATGCTTTTAACGCAGGCTACCTGGCCGCTCGGGGTAAGGGTGCAGATCCGGTCAGTGCTGCAAAATATGGCGCTAAGGTGGCCGCATTTGTTATTGGCTATCCCGGGGCAATAACCCCACCTGAAAAAGCGTTACCCCGCCTTTAATTGTCCAGCCCGTGCAGCAACAGGTAATCCGTTACCCGGCGTTGCACAAGCCGGCGCATTACCGGCTTGAGGGTCTATCGCCAATCTTCTGCTGCTGAAGCGTTTTAAGATAGCCACTCAGCGCCTCTACCTCACTGCGCTCAAGCTTGCCTTCAAACGATGGCATTCCTCTGCTCTGCAGCACGCCATCAAGTAGAACTACTGGCAAAACCTGCTTTTCAATCATATGGCTGGTTAACAGGTTTGGCGCTACCCCACCCCGACTATCATCAACCACATGACACACGGCGCAGTTTGTATTGAAAATAGTCTCTCCCTGCAGGAACGTTTTTTTGGATATTGTTACCTTCGGCCCTGGCTGTATCGGCGCATTTTTGGGAGCATACCGATGAAAAGCCACCTGATTTTCTTTGTGAAGCACATTCACCTTGCTTTCTTTTTTGTCGATACCCAATCTGAACGTTAACACCAGGTCTGATCGTAACTTATCGGTAAGAATATTCTTCATACCGTATCCACCGCCCCAGCCGGCAGCTACGGTGACATACTGCGTACCATCGAGCATGTAGGTAATGGGTGGGGCCAGGATGCCTACCCCCACGTCATAACTAAATACCTCTTTACCGTTACGGCTATCGTAGGCTTTTAAATGACCGTCAGATGTTCCCTGAAATACCAGATTACCGGCAGTGGACAGAACCCCGCCATTCCATGAGTCATGCTGGTCAATCGTCCAGGCGGATTTTCCTTTAACCGGATCCCAGGCTTTCAGAAAGCCTCTTTTTTGGGGTGCCTTTTTATCATAAATATCCGGCTTATCATCCTGATTTCCCGTTGCCAGATTCCATCCGGCACCAGTACCAAATCCACGCTCGTTGTATTTCCAGTCCAAATCCCGCCCGTAAAACGATACGGTATCCCTGCCAGGTATAAAAACATAACCAAGTTCAGGGTTATAGGCCATAGGGTGCCAGTTATGACCACCATCATAGTTTGGGGCTATCTGCGCATTAACCTCACTGTAACGCGCAAAATCCGCCTCTACCGGTTTTCCCGTTTGCTTGTCAACGAGGGTAGACCAGTTCATGTAGGTGAATGCATCGGCACTAATCAGCTCTCCACTGACCCTGTCGATAACATAAAAATAGCCATTTTTTGGGGCCTGCATCAGTACTTTGCGAGTCTGTCCTTCAATTTCAATATCAGCCAGAATCATGTGTTGGGTTGCAGTGAAATCCCAGGAGTCGCCCGGCGTTGTCTGGTAATGCCACTTCAGCTCACCGGTCTTAGGTTTAATGGCAAGAATAGATGAGAGATATAAATTATCGCCGCCTTCAGGGCTGCGTTGGTGACGATCCCAGGGTGAGCCATTACCCGTTCCGACATACAACAGGTCAAGCTCAGGATCGTAGGCCATTGAATCCCAGACCGTACCGCCCCCGCCGTACTTCCACCATTGTCCGGTCCAGGTATCGGCGGCTTTGCGCATCGCTTCATTCTCAAAGCCTTCCTCCGGGTTTCCTGGGACCGTATAAAAGCGCCACTGCATTTCACCGGAGTCAGCATCGTAGGCTGAGAAATAGCCTCGCACGCCAAATTCAGCACCTCCGTTACCAATAAACACGAGCCCGTTTACCACTCTTGGCGCACCGGTGATGGTGTATGGCTTACTATTATCAACCGTTAGCTGCTCCCACACTTTTTTGCCAGTCTTTCTGTCAAGTGAGATAAGTCTGCCATCAAAAGTGCCAAAGAACAGTTTGTCCTTCCAGGCTGCTACACCGCGATTTACGACATCACAACAACCGTTAATTGCCGCCTGCCGGGGAACTTCAGGATCGTAGGACCATTGAATTTCACCGGATATAGCATCAATAGCGAAGACCTTACTCCAGGGACCTGTGATGTAAAGTGTGCCATCAATCAGAAGGGGCGTAGCTTCAACACCGCGCCAGTCCGGCAGTACCGTTTTATTCAGTAACGCCAGATCGCTCACCGTGTCGGTATTTATCTGTTTGAGGGGACTATGGCGGGTTTCGCTGTAATTTTTGCCGTGAGCGAGCCACTGATCATTCTTAGAGTCTGCTTCATTCAGCGTTTGTTGGTCAACTGAGGTCGCTGCAACGCCGGAAAAAACCATCCACGACGCTATCAGACCAGTCATAAATTGCATTGTAGTCACAAATCACCCTAACCTTATGGTCAGAAATACATTTGCCACAATTAACCACAAAAGTGATGCGGGTCGCTACGAGAAGTGAAATTTGATAAGTGCAACCAGAAAAATCGGTATACACCATCATAAATCGGTGAAAGGGCTAATACCGTTAGTTGTGATCTACTGCACAGCTGACGGCAGTTTCTCTGACATCATTTTTTTGCACAGATGAATAAACCGAGTGTCCTCCTCGTACCACTCGTTTAGTGCACAAACGCCCTCTTCGTCTATGGACTTATCCAGATTGGCCGGGTTTTTATGTGCCTCAACGCCATCTGTCGGCAACGCAATGCCTTCAGGAAGCGCTAACAAATCTTTAAGTTTTTCGAAATCACTATTCAACGATTCCTGAAACCCTATGAATAAAATATCATCGGCGCGGGAGTTAAAGTAATCCAGGTCTACATACCAGTTCTGGTAGTGACTAAAGTGCTTAACGCTATCCATCGCCGCAACCGCTGAAGGCTGCTTTTGCGCAAGCGATACCGCCACGTCGTTGGGTGTTGCGTATTGCTCAAATACTTTCTTTTCTTTCGGGCTCCACTCAGAATAGTACCTTGGCTGGCCTTTTCGTTGCCGGCTGTAAAAGCCGCTGACGAACCTGGAGACAGGCTCTCTTAGAAAAAATATTACTGCCTCGCCTTTCGGAATATCTTTTAAAGATGCACTGTGCCCATGCAGTTCGACTGAATACTTTGGTGTTTCCTGAAACCTCTTCAGCACGGATTTGATAGCGCTACCGCCGGTTTTTCCTATGTGTAAAAAATGAACTTTCTTTTTTTTATTTTTCCATAGAAATTGAAACATGTAGCGCTCCCCGTGCTGCCGTGCAGCGAAAACCAATGATTATTTTGGCCCAGGAAACGATGTACCCGCGAGTTGTATATTTCCTGTACCGCATGAACAAAACGTAGCCGAATATTCTGTTGAGATCCACAGTGACAGGCCCTGAAGGGAAGAAAATGTTTAAAAAATGTTAATTTGCGTGGCAAGTTACCGAAACAGCGTTCGACCGACATGGCTGTAAGCAATGATGCGTGTTACATAAATGCATAACGTGAAAGACCTACCCAAGCGGCATTCGATGCGTAGGCAGAGTGATGTCGGGGCACCAGATATCGGATTACGTTAAAATACCGTTCATAATCATTCCCGGCATGAGGAATGCCGCGGAAAGCACGACAGATCCGGTTAGCATAAACGCTATAGAGCAAAACACTGCTTGCGTGAAATAAACCCTGGGTTTTGCAGAAGCACTTGACTGGTAAGTGATAATGGCAAGGGTTAGCGCTTGCCTGAACTTATAATGATGTGCCTGAATCTGCCTGAGGATAGGAATGAGGTAAAATGCCAGAAACGCAAAAACAACTTCAATGCCACCAAAATGAAACAGCAGCGCAATTTCCGGTGAAAACCAGCCCACAACACCGATAACAATCCAGAATGCCGCTTTTTGTTGCCAGCTCAAATCTTCCCACTTGATCATTGGATTTCCCTGTAAATTAATCGTGTGCGCGGCAGATTTACGACCATCGCCTGTTTTATATCAATATGCACT
>CAZOYR010000072.1:0-15882 GCA_964584105.1 uncultured Alteromonas sp. | reverse complement strand
CCTGGCTTGAGCAAAAAGATAAGCGTCTTGAGCAGGAAGAGCGCACTGAAAATGCTCGTCAGAAGTCGATTAAACAGGAACTGGAATGGGTTCGCTCAAACCCGAAAGGTCGTCATGCTAAATCTAAAGCACGAATGAACCGGTTTGAGGAGCTATCGACATCAGATTACCAGAAGCGTAATGAGACAAACGAGCTGTTCATTCCGCCGGGCGAACGACTGGGTGACAAAGTCATTGATGTTGAGAACCTGCATAAATCCTACGGTGAGCGTGTTCTTATTGACGACATGACATTCTCGGTACCAAAAGGCGCTATTGTGGGCATTATCGGCCCCAATGGTGCAGGTAAATCCACACTGTTTCGTATGCTTACCGGTCAGGAACAGCCTGATAGTGGCAATATTGACATTGGTGAGACCGTGCACATTGCCAGCGTGGATCAGTTCCGTGACCACATGAATGAAAACAATACGGTCTATAAAGAAATATCTGATGATCAGGATATTATCCGTATCGGTAATTTTGAAATTAATGCTCGCGCTTACTGCAGCCGCTTTAACTTCAAAGGCACAACACAGCAAAAATATATTAAGGATTTGTCGGGTGGTGAGCGTAACCGTGTTCACCTGGCCAAGCTACTTAAAGCCGGTGGCAATGTGTTGCTTCTCGATGAGCCTACCAACGATCTTGATGTAGAGACATTACGGGCACTGGAAGATGCATTATTAGAATTCCCCGGCTGCGCGATGGTTATCTCGCACGATCGCTGGTTCCTCGACCGGGTCGCTACCCATATTCTGGATTACCGGGACGAAGGAAAGATTAACTTCTTTGAAGGTAACTACAACGATTACGAAACCTGGCTGAAAGAAACGTACGGTCAGGATGTGGTTGAACCTCACCGCCTTAAGTACAAAAGAATGTCGAAAAAGTAACGATGTGAAAACCGGGCAACAGCCCGGTTTTTTTATGCCTGTTTCAATGCACTTTATCAAGGCAAAAAGTACAAAAAATGGCCAGGGGTTAATCTTTTGACTGGGCTGTTATACAAAAAATTCGTATTGACCCGGGTGGCACGGTGAATTAAAAAGAAAACAATGATGGGTTTGGAGAGCGTCATGTCAGATAAGCGACAGTTTCAGCGGATAAAATTAAATGTAAACGGGACACTCAGTCATGGCGATAAAAGTGTGCCGGTGATCATTGAAGATATCTCGTTGCAGGGACTGCGTCTGCGCGCCCCCGAAACAGAGCTCAACACTCTGCCCTTTGACTCTCATGAACCTTACCTTATTCAGTTTCTCGCCCATGACAATCATCCGTTAATTGAAATGTATATCGAGCAGCTCTACCGGCATGCAGATAGTCGTCTGCCTACCATAGCCATGGGCTGTAAAGTGCATCATATCGATCTTGAGTCTCTGGCGGACCTGCGTCGCCTGCTGTTATTGAACAGCGGAGACGCACAATTTGATGAACATGACTTGGATGCGTTCATTGATGCCGTTTATTCCAACGCATCCAGCGCCTGAGAAAGCTGCGACACCGGTACCACTTCGATGCCCTCTAGCCGGGTTTTAGGCATGTTACCTTTGGGAACAATAGCGCGCTTAAAACCATGTTTGGCAGCTTCTGCAATGCGCTCTGTTCCGTTTGGCACCGGCCGTATCTCACCGGCCAGACCTACCTCGCCAAATACAATTAATTCGCGCGGCAAAATGCGGTTTCTGAAGCTGGAGACCATTGCCAGAAGCAGCGCCAAATCTGCGCTGGTTTCAGACACCTTCACACCGCCAACCACATTGACAAAGACATCCTGATCATTCATCTGTACATTTCCGTGGCGATGCAAAACAGCCAGCAACATAGCCAGACGATTTTGCTCAAGGCCGACTGCAATGCGCCGCGGGTTCGCCATTTGCGAATAATCCACCAGCGCCTGAATTTCTACCAACAACGGACGTGTACCTTCCCAGATAACCATCACACTGGAACCCGGCGCCGGATTTTCACCCCGGCTTAAAAAAATGGCCGAGGGATTGCTGACTTCTTTTAAGCCGCGCTCTGTCATCCCAAAAACACCCAGCTCATTCACCGCGCCAAAACGGTTTTTATTGCTGCGCAGCGTTCTGAATCGCCCGTCACTCTCACCTTCCAGCATCATCGAGCAGTCAATACAGTGCTCCAGCACTTTAGGGCCTGCCAGGTTGCCGTCTTTGGTCACGTGTCCGACAATGAACATCGCAATATGATTTTGCTTGGCAAATCGGGTGAGATACGCGGCACTTTCGCGCACTTGCGACACACTGCCAGGGGCTGACTGTATATCTGCCACATGCATTACCTGAATTGAGTCGATGACCATAATTTTCGGTTTCTGCTCAATAGCCAGCCGGCAAATAGTCTCAACATTGGTTTCTGCCAGCATCATCAGTTTGTCATCCGGCAGGTTCAGCCGGCTTGCCCGCATCGCCACCTGTTGCAATGACTCCTCTCCGGTGACATACAGCGCGTTATGCTCCTTCGCCATCTGACACATTACCTGCAGCAGCAGTGTGCTTTTACCCGCGCCAGGGGAGCCGCCAATCAAAATCGCAGACCCGGGCACAATGCCGCCACCCAGCACTCTGTCGAGTTCTTTAAAGGTAGAGGTGATGCGGGGTAATGCCGCCAGGTCAATTTCATTGAGCTTTTCGATGCGCGCCGCCGTTTGACCGGCATAGCCCGAGTGCGATGCACTGCTGGTCTTCGCCGCGGAGACAACATATTCAGTAATCGTATTCCATTCTTTGCAGGCACTGCATTGTCCCTGCCAGCGTGGATAGTCTGCGCCACACTGGGAACATACGTAAGCGGTCTTTCGTTTTGCCATAAACTATTTTCACAACGAACAATTCAGAGTATTCTACACGGATAACAAAGCGCCTGCATGCCGAACACTGGTACACATTTTATCACTGTAGAAACTCCATGCGCTGCCGATAATAAATGGATGGACATCACTGTTGTAACTGCCCATGAATGAAGACCTGCGCCAATACGCCCACATAATCGACGCTCTTAAGCCGGTAATCACCAAGCCTGGTTTTATCAAACGGCTGAATGAGCTGACGGCTCACCTGCCTAAAGAACGTCGGTTCCTGATTAAAATGGAGATGAAGCGCCTGGCCCGTCCGTGCATGCGCTCCATTGATCTGCGCGGCCAGGTTAAAGGTGATTGCCGTTTGTATGAGTACAGAGGCATCCGGCACTATCTTGACGAGGTGGCCATCGACACATTTGAAGAGCAACTGAATATTTTTGGTGGCTTTACATTCGGTGTTTACGAATCGGTAATGGAGACGGAAAACAATTTCAGGGTTATTCGCGAACGTGAGGAACAGCAGCGCCAGGTCACGCATCAGCGCCTGAACCAGCCTCAGACCATGGCGCTGGAGAAGTACACCGTACCGGTTGTTAATCTGCTATCGTATGCCCGTCGCAATCAGGAGCGAATGAACTTCGCAGTGACCATTGAAGTGTTCGCTAAAGACGGCAGCGTGTGGCGCGGAAACAGCGTAGATATCTCCACCGAAGGCCTGCAAATAAAACTGAGTAAAGACACCACGCTTCAGGTCGATGACGATATTGAAATTTTTTTCCGCGGGCTGGAAGAAGAATTTGCCATGGACAAAAAGCATGGCGTGGCTTATCGCGTGCTAAAGATGGTCTACAAGAACGACCATCAATATCTGATGCTCAGACGCTCAGCGCAGGTCCAGAACACGCCATTTGATCAGTTCCTGGAAAACTTTATTCATGGCAACAAGCGCCGGTATAAAGTTAACATGAGCAATACCATTGATGCGGTTTACAACAAAATTGCCGAACAGTTTTTGTCACCCCGCAGCCCCTCTCTGCCTGTTTTCATTGATAGTATCGATGATAAGCTGCTGCCCCGATATGCCATGCTCAATGAGATTAATACGGATATCACCGATTACTGGTCAGACGAACAACGCGCACTGCGGCTGGGTTATCTGCTTAGCCCATCTCGACTTAAGTGGCTGGCAGGCCGCGATGTGAATGAACGAGAGCTGTACGTATATGCATTCACTCATCTGCAGCAAGATAAAATTTACTTCTATTCGGCCTCATCGCAGGAACTGGATGCCAAAGAAGTCATAAAAACCACGTTTTTAGGCTTCGGCGCCAGAAAAGTGAGCTGGCGGGTGTTCAAGTTGGTAATGTGTGATATGTCCCCTGACCAGGCCCATGCGCCGTTATCCATCCCCGATAACGTCAGCGATAAAATCAAGCGACAGAATCAGGCGCCTTCAGCACGCCTGATGTCACGCCTGAAAAATCTGAGCTATGTAGTACATATTACTGATGTCACCAGCGATAGCGGGCAACACCATTACAGTCAGTATAAATTTAACCGAAGTAATTTACCGCACCTTCGTGTTTTCGGACATGCGCGAAACCGGCCGCCAGCACCGATACAGACTTACCGCTACCGCTATCACGAGCAGCGAATGGAAAAGCGTTATCTGGTCCGGACAACTATCAGTCTGACCACTACCGATGGTGCCACCGTTTTTAAAGGCATCAGTGAAGATATTTCAGTTCGCGGCCTACGCGTGGAGCTGAATCAGCCGTTTGAAGGTGACGTGGATACGATGATTGACGTCGCCTTTCCCAAGCTTCAGGCCCTGACCGAAAGTTACGATTTAATGCACCTGCGCTACCGTGTTGTCGCCAAAAACAGTGAGCAGAATATTGTTCACTTAAAAGCGGCGGATGGCGAAGCCGGGGCTGTCGCTCGGGACTTTTTCGATGATCTCATTAAACAAAACAAATCATCGCTGAAAACCTACGATGAGCAGGAAGATATTCCAGGCATCGGTCATGCCCTGCGTTGTATTAACGCCAAAAACACGCCAAATTTAGCGTTCGCCATGAATAAGGAAGGCGTTCGCTATCTGCCGCAAGCGGCAATTGCCTCGCGCAATAATCATCGTATCCATCAGATTGCTGCGCATTATGCGCCTGAGGATAAGCTGAACTTTGAATTTATGTTTCGCGATCGCAACCTTGAGTCACCGTTTATACAGCATGGTATTAAGCAAATTAAGCTGGAGCACCTGCCATTACGACAAGAGTTATTTATTGCCTTTGACCCTAATCAGAAGCTCAGTCGCATGGCTATTCTGCCGCGCTTTGATGACAAGTTCACCACGGACGAGGGGCGGATAAAATTCATCAATGAGGCCATCGGTCGCGGTCAGTTTATCGCCCTGCATGTACTGTTAACGACCACCGGCAAGCCGGATATGGAAATGCTACAGGCAGAGATGAACTACGTCAGCATGTACGCCATTCACCGGGCCAGAGAGTTAGAAGAATTTATGTGGGATATTGTTGCCTGTGCACATCTGGTGGATGTCACTGATGAAGTGTTGAGCAGGTATAATATCGAACCTGCCCTTATACGCAAAAACCGCCAGCAAAGCGCCATCAGTCACAACGCTGGCAACTTTGCTGATACCGCTTCTCTATTGACCTAGCAAATAAAGTAAGCTGTGCAGGCCGCCAAAGCGAATGGCGGTATCTGCTTTCTCATTTACCACGGGTTTAGCGTGGCAGGCGACACCCAATCCGGCTTTTTCCATCATTTTTAAATCGTTTGCGCCATCTCCCATCGCAACACATTGCCGCGAATCAATGTGATACTGCGATGCCAGCTCAATGACTTTTTGTGCTTTTACCTCGGCATTGACGATGTCGCCAATGACTTTACCGGTCAGCTGGCCATCAGCGGTTTCAAGCACGTTGGAAAAAGCAGCATCCAGACCCAACCGTGTTTTAAGATAATCAGCAAAATACGTAAATCCACCCGACGCAATGGCGATGTGCCAGTTGCGAAGCTTCAGTTCGCGAATCAATAACTGGACGCCCGGCATAAGCGGTATGTTATTTCTGATTTGCTCCAATTGCGCAACAGGCACACCTTTAAGACAGTCCACGCGACTGATCAGACTTTCGTTAAAATCCAGTTCTCCGCGCATCGCCTGGGCGGTAACAGCCTGTACAGCCTCGCCTTTACCGGCAAGTTTGGCAATTTCATCAATACATTCAATCTGAATCACTGTGCTGTCCATGTCCATGACCAGCAAGCCCGGCTGCTCAAGACGTGGCTGCTGATCCTGCACGGCAATATCCACGTGATAAGCGCGCGATATATCATCCAGACGTGCGGCCAGCATGCCGTTATCTTTGACTGTCACCTTACCTTGCAATACCGTTTCGCCGAAAGTTGTGCAGAACGGGTGGCGGGACAGACTGCCGATAGTGGCGATATCACCAAGACAATGAATCACCCGTTCAAGCTGATAAAAGGTAAGCGCCTGTCCCCATAAGGTGAGTACGCTGTCACTGGCATTATGTTGCGGCTGATTACCCCGCCGCCAAACGCCATCACTGAAGGTTAGAAATGCACGGTTTTGAAAACTCTCAAGTAAAAACTGGCTTTGATGATGTTGCGAAGCATTGATAACCAAAGTGGTCACGGCGTTTCCTGATTGATAGTAAGCAGAGCGCTATCCTACATTAAGGTGATTAGAAGGGAAATAATGTTGGAATTTTCATTCAATGACATAGAATGAAAAGATATCTGTTGTATAAGGTGAAATTATCATTAGCCAGAGTCCTGCCCCTCAAAGTCGTCGGGCGCAGCCAGAAGCAATCAGTGGCTATCATGCAGTAAAGCGGTTCATGCATATCATGATTGCCGTGAGTCTTATCGTGTTGTGTGTATTCACTGCATTAGAATATCGTGATTTTCAGCAAGCCTGGCTTAGTGACCAGCAACGCTCTCCGGGTGAACTGCTGGCGCAGCAGTACGCACGGTTGCTCAGCCCGGTAATGCAAAATGACGATACTACGGGGGTAAATGCGGCGCTGAAGGTACTGACCTCCGATGAGCGGGTTCTTCAGGCTGGTGTCTTTGATAGTCGGGGCGTTCAGATTGCCCCGCAGGACAGACTCACCTCTTTGATGTCACAGACCGGACCTGCTGTAACTCATATTCAGGATATCCGGAATGATGCCGGCTCTGTGCTGGGATATATCCGGGTGTTAACCAGACACAATATGGACGCTCAGGGACCGGGCCTGCTCCACTCAGCACAATGGCTTCTCATGCTAACGATCTGTCTCGTCGGCTTTGTGATTGGCATTTACCTTGCGCGGTCGTTCTACAAGTTGCGACCTGTTATAAAAGCCCGCTATCATGCACTGGGCCGGTCGCCTTCATTTCCTTCTGAGCAAAACAGACGTCGATAGTTACTGTCGGTGATCTTATCGATATGCCCGACACTGGTACCATGTAGCTGCGCCAGTGTCTGCGCGACCAGACTCACTTTTGCGGGCGTATTTCGCTCACCCTGGTAGCCACACAAAGGCATATCCGGTGAATCTGTTTCTAATAATAAACGGTTTAACGGTACGGATGCTACTGCATCTCTGGTTTTACTTGCACGCTCATAGGTAATGGTACCGCCGATCCCAAGGTAAAAACCGCGGTCAATATAATCCCGGGCAACCTGCTCGCTCCCTGAGAATGCGTGAATCACACCGCCCTCTTTAAAATCAAGTGCGTTGATATGTTTGAGTAATAAATGGTGTGTCTTTCTGTGGTGAAGGATCACCGGCAGGTGAAACTTTTGCGCTAGTTCAAGTTGCGCGCTTAACACACGCTCCTGCTGCGCCATACCAATATCTACAGTGCTGTCCAGCCCTATCTCGCCCATCGCGACGACGTGCTGCCGGTTGTCAGCCAGCACCGCTTCAAGGGTATCAACATGTCTGTCGATAAGTGTGTCAGGAAAATACGGGTGAAGTCCCAGTGCGATATCAATGTCGGGAAACTTTTGCTGTAGCTGAAGCTGACGTTGCCAGCCGCAAGGGGTCGTACCGGGTATTAAAAATCGCGACACACCGGCCGCTTTAGCGTCATCGATAATCTGTTGCAGATCGCTATTAAAAATATCGAAGTCCAGGTGACAGTGACTATCGATCATGGCATCAGACGCTGAACCTGCCAGTTATTGTCGTCAGTACGGGTATATTCAAAACGGTCATGCAAGCGATCTTCGCCGCCTTGCCAGAACTCGATTTGCGTGGGCTCCACACGAAAGCCCCCCCAAAAATCCGGCACCGGCAGCGACTTGTCTGCAAACTTTTCTTTAAGTTGCTGAAACTGGGTTAGTAGCAGCTGCTTTGACGATAAAGGCTGACTCTGACGGGATGCATAAGCCGCTAACTGAGAATCTTTCGGCCGGCTGAAAAAGTACGCAGCATTTTCTTTTACACTCAGTTTGTGCGCAACACCACTGACACGAACCTGGCGCTCCATGAAGAACCAGGGAAAATGCAAAGATACGTTTGGGTTATGGTTTATCTCTGACGCTTTGCGACTGCCCAGGTTAGTAAAAAAGGTGAAACCGGATGTGCTGACATCTTTTAACAAAACAATGCGCTGAGACGGCTGACCGTCAGCGTTGACGGTGGCGACGGTCATGGCTGTCGGATCCGGAATATTGGCATTGATAGCATCATCCAGCCACTGTTTGAACAGCGGTAAAGGTGTCGGCGTTAAATCACTGTCACTCAGGCTACCTGCTGAATATTGTCTGCGCATATCAGAAATAGCCATGTTTGCTCCTTTGATTTAATTGTCGTCGCCATAGCCCAGTGAACGCAATGCCCGCTCATCGTCGGCCCAGCCCTGTTTTACTTTAACCCACAACTCAAGAAACACCTTGGTATCAAACAGGTGCTCCATATCAATACGGGCCTGCTCGCCAATTGTTTTAATATGCTGACCGCCTTTGCCGATGACCATACGCTTCTGACTTTCGCGTTCAACCAGAATAAGACCATTGATACGATAAACACCATTATCGGTCATCTTGAACTGCTCAATCTCAACCGTTGTGGCATAAGGCAGCTCGTCGCCGGTATAGCGCATCAGTTTTTCACGAATGATTTCAGCTGCCATAAAACGGCTTGAGCGGTCAGTGATATAATCTTCGGGAAAGAAAAACTCGCTTGGCGGCAGGCTCTGTTTCACCAGATCACGCAGCGCGTCGACCTGCTTACCCTGTTTGGCACTTACAGGCACAATATGTTCAAACGCGAACTTTTCAGATAATTGCTGCAGCTGTGCAAACAGCGCCTCTTTATCAGGGACTTTATCGACTTTATTGATCACCAGATACACTGGCAAGCCAGCCTGTCTGACTTTGTTAAGCACCATCTCATCATCATCGGTCCAGCGCGTGCCTTCAACCACAAAGAGAATCAGCCCGACCTCTGCCAGTGAACTTGACGCTGCCCGGTTCATGAAACGGTTAATGGCACGCTTCTCTTCTTTATGCAGACCCGGGGTATCAACGTAAATTGCCTGATACTCATCTTCGGTATCGATGCCCAGAATTCGATGGCGTGTGGTTTGTGGCTTGCGGGATGTGATACTGACTTTTTGACCAAGTAACCGGTTAAGCAGCGTCGACTTACCTACATTGGGGCGACCAACAATCGCTACCAGGCCACAACGTGTATCAATATCATTTGGCTGCATGTTCAACTTTCTCCAGCATAAGCCTGGCCGCCTGCTGCTCAGCTTTGCGACGACTGTTACCTGTCGCACTTACCGTCAGGTTAAATTCTTCAACGGCGCAACTGACTTTAAAAGTCTGCGCATGATCCTGCCCGGTAATATCTACCACTTCGTACACAGGTAGCGACAAGCGACGCGACTGCAGGAACTCCTGCAACCGGGTTTTATTATCTTTTGGATGGGCATTGGGGTCTAAGCTTTGAATACGGGAATCCCACAAGTTGACAATAACCTGCTGAACTTTGGGAAGTCCGGCATCCAGATAAATTGCGCCAAGAATTGCTTCCATTGCATCGGCCAATATTGAGCTTCGGCGATGACCGCCACTTTTCAGCTCGCCCTGACCCAGACGCAGCAGGTCACCCACATCGGCTTCTCTGGCAAGCTCGGCCAACGTTTCGCCCTTGACCAGGGTTGAGCGCATACGGGTAAGTTTACCTTCAGGTACATCTGGGAATGTCTTGTAAAGGGCATCAGCAATAACCATCCCCAGGATGGCATCGCCCAGAAACTCTAAACGCTCATTGTGCGCTTTGGCAGCACTACGATGGGTCAGTGCCTGCTCAAGTAATGCTTCGTCAGAAAACGTATGCCCCAGCGCGCGTGACAAATGCACATATTTGTCGATGCCCTGCATTATTCAATTCCACCTATGCGATCAAATCGAACGCCCGTAGGAACCCAGGTCGGAATAATATCTTCAGCCTTTCGTTCGAACTCAAAACTGATCCAGATAGCGACGGCTTTACCTACCAGGTTAGCATCAGGCACAAAACCCCAATAACGGCTGTCGCGACTGTTATCGCGATTATCACCCATTACAAAATATTCGCCCTCTGGTACCAGCCATTCATTACTGCGCGTTCCTGGTTGCGTATAAAAGCGAGACGCCAGTTCATTGCGGGTAGGATGACGTAATACATCATGGGTAACCGTACCCAGGTCCTCTTCATAGCGTAGAAGCTGCGCCATGTTTTGTACAAATTCACCCCGGCTGACAAATTCTGTCGGAACCGGCTGCAGCTTTTCACAAACCTGCGCATTGTTACCGGTGCATTTGGGCCTGATGAACAATTGCTTGTTTTGATAAACCACAGTATCGCCAGGCAGGCCGATGACGCGCTTGATATAGTCGACATTCGGGTTTTGTGGATATTTGAATACCACAATGTCACCACGCTCAGGCTCTCCGGTTTCCAAAAACTTATGACGCAGGACCGGGTCTTTCAGTCCGTAGGAAAACTTCTCGACCAGGATAAAATCCCCGACCAGCAACGTTGGCATCATCGAGCCGGATGGAATTTGAAACGGCTCGTATATTAACGAGCGAAGCACCAGCACAAACGCGATTACCGGGAAAATCTGCTGAGAGGTATCCACCCAATACGGGATATCATCTTCAGCCACACCTTTTTTCGCCTTTCGTTTTGGTGCCCAGATTAATTTATCCAGAAGCCAGACAATACCGGTGACAATCGTCAGTACCACCAGCAAAATCGAGAAGTAGTTCGCCATTATTTACCAACCTTCAATACTGCCAGGAAGGCATCCTGAGGCAGTTCCACATTGCCCACCTGCTTCATCCTTTTCTTACCCTCTTTTTGCTTCTGCAACAGCTTCTTCTTACGACTTACGTCGCCACCGTAACATTTTGCAATAACATTTTTACGCATTTGCTTCACCGTGCTACGAGCAATCACGTGATTACCAATAGCCGCCTGAATCGCAATATCGAACATCTGGCGAGGAATAAGCTCGCGCAGTTTCTCAACCAGCTCGCGCCCACGTCCCTGACTGTTCTCGCGGTGTGTAATAATCGCCAGGGCGTCAACTTTCTCACCATTGATCAATATGTCCACACGCACCATATCCGAGCCATGGAATCGCTTAAAGTTGTAATCCAGTGAAGCAAACCCACGACTGGTGGATTTTAATCTGTCAAAGAAATCCAGTACCACTTCGGCCATCGGTAGCTCATAGGTTAACGCAACCTGGTTGCCGTGATAGCCCATGTTGGTCTGCGTACCACGCTTTTCGACACACAATGTAATCACATTACCCAGATACTCCTGCGGCACCAGAATATTGGCCTCTACGATTGGCTCGCGGATCTCTTCGATATCGTTAACCGCCGGCAATTTCGACGGGCTGTCAACAGTGAGTGTTTCACCTTTTGTTGTCAGCACTTCATAGATTACTGTCGGTGCGGTAGTGATCAGATCCAGATCGTATTCACGTTCAAGTCGCTCCTGAACAATTTCCATGTGAAGCATACCCAGAAAGCCGATACGAAAGCCAAATCCTAAAGCGGCAGAGCTTTCTGGCTCATAGAACAATGACGCATCGTTCAGGCTCAGTTTACTCAGGGCATCGCGAAAATCTTCATAGTCATCCGAACTGACAGGGAAAACACCGGCATAAACCTGTGGTTTCACTTTTTTAAATCCAGTCAGCATTTCTTTGGCCGGGTTCTTCGCCGTGGTAATGGTATCGCCCACCGGCGCACCCTGAATGTCTTTAATACCTGCGATGATATAGCCCACTTCACCCGCTCTGAGCACCCCAGTTTCGGTCTGCTTGGGTGTGAATATGCCAATTTTGTCGACCTGGTGTGTCTGACCGTTAGACATAATCTGAATTTTTTCTTTTGCGTTTAGTTCGCCTTCCATAATTCTTACCAGCGACACCACGCCCTGATAATTATCGAACCAGGAATCAACAATCAGTGCTTTTAACGGTTTGTCGCGATCGCCTACCGGGGGCGGAATACGTTTGACAATTTCTTCTAATACATCCTCAACGCCAATGCCGGTTTTTGCAGAGCAGCGCACCGCATCGATAGCATCGATGCCAACAATATCTTCAATCTCTTCTGCCACGCGATCCGGCTCAGCCTGCGGCAGATCTATCTTGTTCAGAATCGGCACCACTTCCAGGTCCATATCAAACGCGGTATAGCAGTTAGCCAGTGTCTGTGCCTCAACGCCCTGGCCTGCATCGACTACCAACAGTGCGCCTTCACACGCTTTCAGCGAGCGGGAAACTTCATAGGAAAAGTCAACGTGCCCGGGCGTGTCGATGAAGTTTAGTTGGTAGGTTTCGCCATCTTTGGCCGTGTAATTCAGTGTTACACTTTGCGCTTTGATGGTAATGCCACGTTCCCGCTCCAAATCCATTGAGTCCAGAACCTGCTCGGCCATTTCACGGTTGGTCAGGCCGCCGCAAACCTGAATAAGACGGTCAGAAAGCGTAGATTTACCATGGTCAATGTGGGCGATGATGCTGAAATTACGTATGTGCGAATGTTGCATAATGCTGGAAGTTACCTGCAATAAGTCAAAACGTTATAAATACTTTGCCTGAGCAAAACGGATCGGGCGTCGTGGCCTTTACGGATAAGTGCAAGGAAAGACGCAAAGCGAGCGGATTTTACCTATTTCTGAGGGGAAAAGCGAATAAGTCGGAAAGCGAACCGACGAAAATACCAGCGGCACCGTTAGCTGGCGGCGTTTTTCACGGATGCAGGTGTGATGACGGAGAGCAACACGGGTGTAAAACGGGTCTGATCACTGCGCTTCAGATGCCCTGATATCAGCACAAATCCGGCACAGGTTATCGCGATACTGCCGGCAATGGTAATCAGCTCTCCCCAGGTAGAATATGATGAGAAAATACTGTGAAGCAAACCCGCAGACATCACAAATAATAGCAGTGGCATAAGGTACAGCCACAGTGATGCGCCCAGAATACCAGCTTCAGGAATGCCTACTTTCACTTGATCACCCACGTTTACCGGCACGGGAGTCCTTAGCGTGATCTGTTGCATCCGGGGGGCCAGCGCACGCGAAATCACACCGGAGCCGCAATCTGATTGCGCCTGACACGTCGAACAGGTTGATTTTATGGCTGCCTCAAGCGTAACTTCGTCGCCGTCGACTGCCAGGACTGTAGCGGTTTCTGTAATCATTGCTATGGGTTTATGACCCGTAGAGATTGTGCGATGGCAGTAGCAGTAGGAAGTGGTATTTCACCCACTACCGTTATCTGCACGTTTCCATTATTCACGCTAAGAAAGGTATTGAGTTCATGACGCAAAGCGACATCGCTCCCCAACGCCTGTCTGGCACTTTGCACATAGACAGAGACATCAACCAGACCGTCGCTTAGCATTTTGTATTCTACCACCTGCCCGGTACCCTGCAACCGACGAACATCCTGCTTTACTTTATTCATCCCCTGAGGCAGATAGCCAAGCTCCCAGTTGTGCGCTGGCGTTTCGCCATCGCGGGTTGCCATTGGTTGTGGCAAACTGGCCTTATTCACCTTGGCAAAATAGGGATCCGGCTGCTCCGACAACGTCAGTGACGTAACCTGTATTTGCTCCAGTACACTGCCCTGCAAATCCAGGGTATTAAATTTAAGTAGCATCCCGCTACTTTCATCCAGCCACATCTGGTAGCTGAAGCGAGAGTTATCCCGGCTTAGTACACGAAGCTGTTGTGCTGTGCGTCCTGAAACCCTGGCACGTCCGACAGTAACAAATTTATAAGCAGCTTTTAATGATTCGGGGTTATACAACAATGCAGAGGGTATAGGACCATGAATTGCACCGGAGTTTACGCTATAAGGCTGTGAGTCCGGTTCAAATACGCTGACGGTACTACCCACACGGATTTGCTCCTGGCCCGGCCCGTTTTGTAAATTTAGTTGCTCCATGCTGGTGCCATCATCCATAACCGCATGGCGCCATAAGTAGGGTGTGGTTTCCTGACCCATCCCCGTTACCACAAATGATACCTGAAAGTTCTGCTCAGAAACCGTCTTAGCAAGCCGTTTCAGCCAATGCGTAGCCGTTTTGGCGGCCTCTTCATCCTGTTTGACTTCCTCACTTTGCCTCTCAAGGGATTCGGTGGCTGATTCAGTGTTATCCTGGTTATCAACATTTGCGTCCGTGGCCTGCTGTGCATAAGCGCCTGAGCAAATGACGAAAGAGGAGATTAAGCCGGCTAAAAGACACCGCTTAAATACAAAGGGTAGCTGCACATCCTGCACAGCTACCCTGTTATTCAACATTTTTATCATTAATTCTAATTACTGTTGCTCACGCTTCGCCTGATTATCATCCTGCTTAGCCTGTTTCAATTTAACCTGCTGTTCATGATCAGAGATAAGCGCATTAATTTTCCGCTTTTTCTCCATCATGGTCGCCATGTCAGTGCGCGATACCGGTCTGGACTGCTCCAGACTGACTGGCGCCAAGCCACCAGGCGTACCAATTAACGGCGTTGCCCCACCCGTCGGCGAATTAACCTGATCGGGCTGATTGAACTGCTGCACACCCAAAATGACTGCCATCGCCACTGATGCTGCAACCGCTAACTGGCCAGACTGACGCGCAAACGGCGTAACACTGCCGGAAAACATTTTGCGCCAACCAGAGCGCTTAGGTGCCATCACCGTAGGCTCGTTGTCTAGTGCGGCGGCAACCTGGCTGGTGATATCAAGCTGTGGCGCAACCGAGGCTTCCTTACGAAGTCCGCTGCGAATGACATGATAACGCTGCCACTGACCCTGAAGTTCGGGATCGTTTTTCAGCGCATCCAGAATTTCACTGCTGTCTATCTCGCCATCCATAAAGGCTGACACTTTTTCTTGCTGTTGCGTCATATTTAAAATCCTGATCAATTGATGATCGAGTAACACTCTACCACAGCTTGTTAGTCCGACTCATTTTACGAAAGTTCAATTTTCTAACAAGGGTTTTATTACTTTGTCTATTGCCTCACGCGCCCGAAATATTCTGGAACGCCCAGTACCCACCGGACAATCCATCACATTGGCTATTTCTTCATAGCTCATTCCTTCGATTTCGCGCAGGGTAATCGCCATTCTTAAGTCATCGGGAAGTTTTTCCACCACTTTGAATAAGGTACTTTCAATCTCACTGGACAGCAGGCTACGCTCAGGTGTGGATTGCTCTTTAAGCGCGTCACTTCCTTCATAATAGTCTGCTTCTTCTGCGTCGACGTCATTTGCAGGCGGCTTTCTGCCCTGCGCCACTAAATAATTCTTGGCGCTGTTAACGGCAATTCGGTAAAGCCAGGTATAAAATGCACTATCGCCCCGAAAATTGGGCAATGCACGGTATGCTTTAATAAATGCATCCTGCGTGACGTCAGCCACATCCCCGGTATTTTTCACATAGCGTGATACCAAAT
>CAZOYR010000071.1:0-16139 GCA_964584105.1 uncultured Alteromonas sp. | reverse complement strand
CTGTTGACGCTAAAGGCGTTACAGTTAATCTTGCTGAAGAAGTTGACGGTTACATCCGTGTTGCTGATTTAGCACGTGACCGTGTTGAAGATGCATCTGAAGTTGTTAATGTTGGTGAATCTATCGAAGCGAAATTCATGGGCGTTGATCGCAAAAACCGTACAGTAAATCTGTCTGTTAAAGCGAAAGACCAGGCTGATGAAAAAGAAGCTATCGAAAAAGTTAACCAGCAAGACGATGGTGGATTCGGAAGCGCAATGGCAGAAGCATTTAAAGCTGCTAAAGGCGAATAATGCAAAAAAGGTGCGCCAGATTGCGAAATCTGGCGTATCTTGATTGAAAGTAGCTGTTTAAACACTTAAAGACAAAGAGGTTTTTATGACCAAGTCGGAACTGATTGAGCGGCTCGCGGATCAATATCGTCACCTTCCTGCCAAAGATTTAGAGCTGGCGATCAAAGAAATCCTCGAGCAGATGGCGCAAACCTTACAAAAGGGTGAGCGTATTGAGATTCGTGGATTTGGGAGCTTCTCTTTACATTACCGGGCTCCGAGAACAGGCCGCAATCCCAAAACGGGAGAAACCGTTGAATTAGACGGAAAATACGTGCCTCACTTTAAGCCAGGTAAAGAGCTTCGGGAGCGTGTCGACGCCTCAATTGCATAAATATCCGAACTAAAAAAGCCGCAACATTTATTGCGGCTTTTTTGTATCTGCATATTTCTATAAATTAGACTAATGGTCAGTCGTATATCTATTGACCACTCTAATGAAAGGGTTATATATTTAACAGGCTACGACCAAAATATTAGTATTGCGTCATGCCTGGTGAAGAAGAAAAAATTATAAAGCAATATCAGGCTCTCATCCGGGCTTTGATACCTTACGAACAAGACAATCGATTGCTGGAAGGACTTAACCGTTTTTCCAAGCGGATTCCCAGCAGCGTCAGAAAAGTTGTTCGTGATGAAGTTGTCAGGCTTTCCTCCCTCACTGATGCCCCAGCAGACAATTCTGCGTTCGCCCAGTTTCCCGTTATAAAGTTCAAGCACTTTGGTGTGGACATGCGTCTGGATAAAGTAGGCGCACATATACTTAAGACCGAGTCTACACTCTATCAGAATCGCTATACGGTAGGCGTATTTGAGTCAATTACCAACTCCGATTTTTACCAGGCACACATTAAGAAAGAGCAGTACAAAAAAATTGTCGATGCGTTTACGGTAGAAACCCAGTCACTCAGAGACATCGAATTTGGCGATGATATTGCAATTGCGCCCAATTTTCAGGTGGCTTGTATCGAGTTTGAAAAGGGGCGGCATTTTACAGTGGGTGCACTCTCAAATGACTCGATGGTACTCGAGAGTAAACGACCGCCTAAAGTAGAGAAGGGCAAAGACTACCAGTTTCAGTTACCTGAAGTGTTTGGTTCAAGTGGTAAAGAAGCATCAGTTAACTATACCTTGGGCAAGGTTTGCTTTAATAAGGAAACGGAGAAGTATGAAACACACTTTGCGTTGTCTTCTGATAACGATCAAAAAGTACCGGGCCAGTTAACGCGTTATATTAAAAGCGCTGCATTTCAACAGCCATTAAAAAGAGACCTTGAAGTTGAGCGCGCCCTGCAGGACCTGGAGCGCGATCGCGTACTGCTTAACAGTCCGTGGGTCGCTATTGCACTAAAAGCAGGCACACAGAGTCTTGAGCCTGCGTTAGCCTTATTTACCAATGCTAATAGTAAACAGAACAAGGGGTATGGCTCGTTACAGGCATTTGAAGGAAAAGCGAACTTTTCAGCACTCATCGATGAGCTAACGATTTTTTCAGAGGCATTTTTTTTCCGCGGCACGATTAAAACCAAACAGGGTGACCTGAATATTGAGGCCACCCATCGCCAGCTTCTTGAATACAACCTGTTCACCCCTGTCATGTACCTGTTGAGCCGCGATAAAAATATGCAGTGCTTTCACTGTCGGCTAACCGAACTGGATGATGACAATAAAAAAGTGGCATTTGCTATTCACGATATCTCCCGTTCAGAATATCCGGATTTGGACGGCCTGAGCCACATGCTTTTTTATACAGACATCAGTGATCGGCTTGGCCCACTGGTGCTCCTCGATCCTTGCCAGCTTGGGCCAGTCCATCGCAACTTGCTGGCAGATACGAAACGTAACAAAATTGATTTTGTTGTAGAAGACGGACTCGATAGACGGCAAGAGCCACGCTACGATATTGATAAACCCGCCTCACTAAAACTCGGGCTGTTAAGTTCTGCAAATGCCCGGCTAACAGATATTTCTGCCCACGGAATGCGGCTGTATCTGACAGAACCACCAGGAAAGGAAAAACTTGCGTTGCAGGTTAAGGTCAGCGTGCCGGAATTCCGGATTAAAAATGAACGGTATGATGTTATCTATTATTGTGAGAAGAGTGGTTTATTGCGATTAAAATTACCCGATGGAGCTAAGGTAGAGCAGGCCATTACTCAGTTTCTGGAGTCAAACGCCAGCTATTTTCGCAGCAAGGACTCAGCCAGACGTCAGCGCATGATGCAGCGATTTATCTGGGAGCTGGCGATGCGTCATCATCCTTCAGCCAGTGTTATCTGCGTTGCTAACCGGTTTTTACTCGACAGAATTAAAACGTTATATATTGATGAAGCTTCACAGGATTTGTATCCATTTACCCAAGAGCAGAATATCGCACCGCTGCACGGATTTTTTGCTGATCAGGGACAGTCTAAACCGAAGTCTTCGTTATTGCTGTCTTTGTTGAAAGCGAAATCAGCACAGCGAGGTGTGATACATTGTCAGCGCAAGTCAGACAGAAAGCTCATCTTTATCAATGAGAAAGATTTCTTATACAAACCGTTGCGCCAGAATATCGCCGGACACCTACGAGAAGAAAAAACTGAGTTATGCGTAACCCGGGTGCAATCGGTAAAATGTGATAATACAGTGTCTTCAATGACCAAAAAGCGCCTGGCGCAGTTATCTAAGGTAGACAAAATCATGTATGAAAAAATGCTGAACATGCAGGCTTCTTACACGCATGTCATTTACCTGACTAATGAATCGGCGCTTCAGGCAGCGCTTGCCTGTGCAAAACTGAAGCCGGTTGTGCCTAAAAAGGCAGCACCTGAGGTACCTGTCCAGAAAGTCGCCCATTAGCTGCTGTTTTCTTGCTGTTTTTGTACTAAATACGTTAACAATTAATATCAACGCGCCCCTCAATTTGCTATGCTCTTGAGTACCTTAGGTAGACAAGGCTTGCGTGTTGAAAGGAATTATCTCACTTCTCATTATCGTTTTTTTGTTGGCACTGGCATTTGCTATTGGCTCGCAGAATGAGGCCGTCGTGGCGGTTAATTATCTTATTGCGAAGGCGCAGCTCAGAATCTCCACGTTGATTGCGATATCTCTGGCAGTAGGTGTGCTCATCGGCCTGCTGATTATGCTGACCAGCTGGTTGTCATTGAGAGTAAAACTGACCAGTACCCGTAGCCGGCTTAAAAAGGCGCTGAAAGAAAACTAGTATGCTAGAGCTGCTGTTCCTCCTTTTACCCGTAGCAGCCGGATATGGCTGGATTATGGGCCGAAATAGTGTTCGCCAGGCGCAACGGGAACAGTCAAGTATTCTGTCGCGTCATTATTTTCGCGGCCTGAATTTCCTGCTTTCCGATCAGCCCGACAAAGCGGTTGATACGCTTATCAAAATGATTAATCTCAATAGCGATACGGTAGAAACCCATATCGCTATGGGGAATTTTTTTCGGCACCGGGGTGAGATTGATCGTGCTATCCGCGTTCACCAGAATCTTGTCTCCCGTGAAGAAATTCAGCCTACGCAAAGAGAAAATGCCCTCAAGGAACTTGGCCTTGATTATGTCCAGGCGGGTTTTTTAGAGCGCGCTGAAAACGCCTTCCTGCAATTACTCAACAGTGACAAACACTATGTAATTGCCCAGCAGCAATTATTTAATATCTATCAGACGACCAAAGAATGGAGCCGGGCAATCGAACTGGCAGCACGGATGGTCGACTGTCATGGTGACAACGATGATGTCAGCGAACGTCTGGCCCATTTTTACTGTGAGCAGGCGCTTGTCGAGCGCAAAAATGACAATGACGGCGCTGCACTGACACTGCTGGAAAAAGCCGTTAATGCAGATGAACGCGCTGTGCGCCCCTGGCTCTTGTTAGGTCAAATGGCGATGGAACAGGCGCGCTATAAAGATGCTACGGCCTATTTCCTACAGGTCGCAGAGCGTGATATCAGCTGGTTCAGCGAAGCGGTGCCTAAACTGGAAGCCATTGCAGAACAGACCGGTGACTGGGACGCTTTCGCACGTCAACTTGAGTCACACTGGCAGGAATGTGCAACATCCTATCTTGCTATGGTTGATGTCTTAATGAGAAAGGGCGAAACAGGGCAGGCTGCTGACTATTTGCTTGAGCAGTTGCATAAGCGGCCTACGATGAAAGGCTTTAAAACGCTGATGGGTTTGTATATCGATCAGATTGAAGATAAGGCATCCACGCAGAGCCTTCAGCTGTTAAAGGATCTGGTTGAAAATCAGATTGCGCAGCGGCCCCAGTATCGATGTGTAAGTTGCGGCTTCTCAGGAAGAAAGCTTTACTGGCTCTGTCCATCCTGTAAGAAGTGGAATGTAGTTAAACCAATTAAAGGGTTAGATGGTGAATAAAAAGTCTGTGGATCCCAAAGTTATTGTAGCGCTGGATTATGATAACCAGGAAACCGCTTTGTCATTTGTTGATGAGTTGAATCCTGATATTTGCAGGCTCAAAGTTGGCAAAGAAATGTTTACCTTGTTTGGTCCCGCGTTTGTGACTGAACTGGTTAACAGAAAATTCGATGTATTTCTGGACCTTAAATTTCATGATATTCCAAACACTGTAGCCAAAGCCTGCAAAGCAGCAGCAGAGTTGGGTGTATGGATGATTAATGTGCATGCCAGTGGTGGTAAACCGATGATGGAAGCAGCCAGAAAGGCAGTTGCCGAATGCGCCCATCCGCAAACCAAACTGATAGCGGTAACCGTGTTAACGAGTATGGATGATGCACAGCTTCAGCAGGTTGCTGGTGATGTTACCACGGCAGAGCAGGTTGGCCGGCTTGCAAGTCTGACGGTTGAATCCGGCTTAGATGGCATTGTTTGCTCGGCCAGAGAAGCTGGCACGCTGCGCAAAGTCGTACCTGATAACTTTTTACTGGTTACGCCAGGGATTCGTCCCGCGGGCAGTGATGCGGGCGATCAGAAGCGGGTAATGACTCCAGAAGAAGCGATAAAAGCGGGTGTCAGTTATCTGGTCATGGGAAGACCTATTACCCAGGCATCATCGCCTGTGGCCATGTTGGAGCAGGTGAACCAGTCTATCGTTTAACGCCAGGTCGGTATTATCTGATATAAAAAAACCATCCCGAAGGATGGTTTTTTTTATTTTTGCGACGCTGTTAGCCTTTAAGTGCTTCTGCTGCAGGCACATAGGTCAGGCCCAATTGTTCGCCTAAGGCATCTACTACAGCCTTATAGGTTACTTTTCCTTCATGAACATTTAGCCCGGCCAGCAGGTGCGGGTCGTCCAACATGGCTTTAGCAGGCCCTTTATTAGCCAGCGCCAGACCAAAGGGCAGCGTGGCGTTGTTAAGTGCCATCGTTGAAGTACGTGCTACACCGCCTGGCATGTTTGCTACGCAGTAATGAACCACGTCATCGACATTATATACCGGGTCCTGATGCGTAGTTGCTTTAGACGTTTCAAAACAACCGCCCTGGTCAATGGCGACATCTACCAGTACAGAGCCCGGTTTCATCGCTTTGATATGTTCGCGATTAAGCAGCTTAGGTGCAGCCGCGCCCGGAATCAGTACGGCACCAACTACCAGGTCCGCTTTAGACGAATAATGCTCAATAGCATCAACCGTAGAAAATACGGTTTTAAGACGGCCGTTGAAAATGTCATCCAACTGACGTAAGCGCGGCAGTGAGCGGTCCAGAATTGTAACATCAGCGCCAAGGCCCAGGGCCATTTTGGCCGCGTTGGTACCTACAACACCACCACCGATGATCAGTACCTTTCCAGGCGCAACACCGGGTACACCGCCAAGCAATGTACCTGAACCGCCATGGGCGATTTCCAGATAATGGGCACCAGCCTGAACTGACATGCGACCAGCAACTTCACTCATTGGCGCAAGTAAGGGCAGGCCGCCGCGGTCGTCAGTGACCGTTTCGTAAGCGATACAGGTCGCGCCTGATTCTACCAACAGTTCTGTTTGCGTAGGGTCTGGTGCAAGGTGCAGATAGGTGTACAGTGTCTGGCCTTTGCTCAGCATTTTACATTCATTGGGCTGAGGCTCTTTTACCTTCACGATCATCTCGGCTTCAGCAAATATCGCTTCAGGTGATGCTGCAATAGAAGCACCTGCTGCGACATACATCTCATCGGTAAAACCGATAGCCTGGCCAGCATTTGTCTGGACCATGACCTGATGGCCGTGGGTAACGAATTCTTTAACTGCTGCCGGAGTCAGGCCAATCCGATACTCGTGGTTTTTAATTTCTTTTGGTACACCAATAAGCATAAACGCCCTCTGTGTTAACGACTGATTAAGATCGCGCAGTATACTGACAAATAAAGCAAACTGTGTGCTGAAAACGGGCGCGGTGCAGTGTAATATAGTGTGAAAAGAAGTTTTCACGGAATATTGTATGCTGGTTAAAACACCCAAGGACCTCGACCGAATTGACAGAAATATCCTCAACGAACTGCAAAAGGATGGGCGCATTGCCAATGTCGACTTGGCCCGCAAGGTTGGATTAAGCGCTAGCCCGTGCCTTGAGCGTGTAAGACGGTTGGAATCACAGGGTTACATCACCGGCTACCGTGCAATGGTCGACCCGACAAAATTGGGTGCTGCGATGCTGGTTTTTGTTGAAATCACATTAACAAAAACTTCTGTTGATATTTTTGCTGAATTTTCCAGTGCGGTACAGGAGCATGAGGATATTCAGGAATGCCACCTTGTGTCCGGTGATTTTGATTTTTTGCTCAAGGCCAGAGTGGCAGATATGTCCAGTTATCGCCGATTATTGGGCGACACGCTCCTGCGTTTGCCGGGGGTAAGCGAATCACGCACTTATGTTGTTATGGAAGAAGTAAAAAGTACAACCAGAGTAAGAATTAATCTGAAATAGTAAAATCTGTGTTTTTGTACAGCTTAAGATAGGTGATGGCGAAATCTTTGTGGTAGTCTTAGTTTACAATAAAAACCGAAGCCAGTTTCATCACCCGACGTTAAGACCGGTGATGGATACATGGATGCTGATTACAACAGTGCGTAGCTGCACAGAACGGTTAAAAGAAATTTAGGGTTATGGCGCGACTTTCCGGGATTCAGCGGTTGCTGGAAGCAGGTATGATCATTGCCTGCGTGTTTGCTTTTTATTTATTACTGGCACTGGCCTCATTTCATCCGGGAGATCCCGGCTGGAGTCAGGCCGGGCTGCAACTTAATGTCCACAATTGGGTAGGGGCGACCGGTGCCTGGATCGCCGACCTGCTGCTTTTCAGTTTTGGTTATCTGGCCTATCTGTTGCCTTTCTGCTCGGCTTTTCTGGGCTGGTTCTTATTTCAACACGTCAAGCATCTTGAGCAGTTTGACTATCTGACGATTGGCTTACGTATTATCGGTGCCTTGCTGATTAGTTTAGGTGCCAGTGGTATTGCCAGTATTAATTTCAACGACTTGTTCAACTTTTCAGCCGGTGGCTTTGTTGGTGATGTGATAAGTTCGGCGCTGATACCTTACTTCAACACACCCGGTACCATTTTATTATTGTTGTGTTTTTTCTGTACCGGTTTTACTTTGATGACAGGTATCAGTTGGCTGAGCATAATTGATGCGATGGGGCAACTGGTGTTGTGGTCAGGCAAAAAAGCCTGGGAAGCGCCGCAGCAGCTTCTGGACTTTGAGGCGCCCCGGTTAAGCCTGCCAACATTTAACAGGCGTTCGGCATCACCCGCTTCCGATGAGTTGGATATTACCAGTATGCGGGCCGAACCACCGCCTGAGTCGCCGTCTTTCTCTGCCAGGACCGACAGTAAGCGCCACGCGCAGACTACAAAGACACAGCAGGAACATCAGTCTGCTGGCGGATTTCATGAGCGTGAAGAACCTACCTTTGGTATCCCGGATGAAGTTTTTGATGTAGATGACGAGCCTCCGTTCGATATTGATGACTCTCAATATCAGGGCACAAGTTCAAATACGGGAGGTGATGAAGAAACAGTATCTACCCGTCAAGAGAGCAAACCTAAGTCCAGGTTCTCTATGTCAGCGCTTAAAGAGAAAGTTACACCGTCTAAAAACGATGGGGCAGGGCAGCCTGAGGCGCCGCCGACAGCAACGACGGCTGCACCATCACCTGAAAAAGGGGCCGGCCTGGCGGACACGACTGAAGAAGAAACTCAGGAGCCGATGCCTTCGTTCGATTTACTTGAGCGACCCGACAAACATGAAAATCCGATAACGCAGGAAGAATTGGACGCGGTATCGCGCCTGGTGGAAGAAAAGCTCGCTGACTTTAATATTGAAGCAAATGTTGTTGGCGTGTTCCCCGGCCCGGTCATTACCCGTTTCGAACTCGATTTAGCGCCGGGCGTTAAGGTCAGTAAAATTACCGGGTTATCAAAAGATTTAGCGCGTGCAATGTCAGCTATTTCGGTGCGTGTGGTAGAAGTCATTCCAGGCAAATCTGTTATCGGTCTGGAATTACCCAATAAAACCCGTGAAATGGTGCGCCTGAGTGAAGTGATAAGTTGCGAAACATTCCAGAGTAATCCTTCAGCGCTAACGATGGTATTGGGCTCGGATATCAGCGGTAAACCGGTGGTGGTTGATTTAGCCAAAATGCCTCACCTTCTGGTTGCAGGTACTACCGGCTCCGGTAAATCAGTCGGGGTCAACGTTATGATCCTGAGCTTGTTGTATAAATCGACGCCCGAAGATGTCCGGATGATCATGATCGATCCGAAAATGCTCGAACTGTCTGTCTATGAGGGGATCCCGCACCTGCTGGCTGAAGTCGTCACAGATATGAAAGAGGCCGCCAATGCGTTGCGCTGGTGCGTAGGCGAGATGGAGCGTCGTTATAAATTGATGTCTGCGCTGGGCGTCAGAAATCTAAAAGGCTACAACACCAAGGTTATGAAGGCGATAGAAGCCGGAGAACCCATTAAAGACCCGTTATGGCGCTCAGAAGAGAGTATGGAGCCTGAAGCGCCGGATTTGGGTAAATTGCCCAGCATCGTGGTTGTGGTGGATGAATTTGCTGACATGATGATGATTGTGGGTAAAAAGGTTGAAGAACTGATCGCACGAATTGCACAGAAAGCCCGTGCCGCAGGTATCCACCTTGTACTGGCCACGCAGCGCCCTTCGGTGGACGTTATCACCGGTCTTATTAAAGCGAATATTCCTACCCGGATAGCGTTCCAGGTCTCCAGTAAAATAGACTCCAGAACCATCCTGGATCAGCAGGGTGCTGAAGCACTGCTTGGCATGGGGGATATGCTGTATCTGCCTCCGGGAAGTCCGGTTCCGACACGGGTACACGGGGCATTTGTGGATGACCATGAAGTGCATGCTGTAGTGGCAGACTGGCAGAAGCGTGGCGAACCTGAGTACATTGATGAAATACTTAACGGTGAAGCAAGTGCCGAGGTGTTGCTCCCGGGTGAGCAACCCGAAGGGGGCGACCAGGAATTTGATGAGTTTTATGATGAAGCGGTGGCATTCGTCACTGAAAGCCGTCGGGCCAGCGTCTCCGGTGTTCAACGAAAATTCAGAATTGGTTACAATCGTGCGGCAAGATTAGTGGAACAAATGGAGCAAAGTGGCGTCGTAAGTTCACCGGGGCATAACGGGAACCGCGAGGTTATAGCGCCCCCACCACCGAAGGATTAATGAATTGAGTATGACATTACGTGTAACCCACATCCTGGCCGGCATTACCGTAACCTTGCTGAGCCTTTCGTTTTCTGTCCAGGCAGGCGGAGAAAATGCTGCGAAAGCAGAGCTTCAGCAGACGTTGTCCAACATGCAGAAGTTTAAAGCGGACTTTACGCAGACCGTTAAAGATATGGATGGCGAAACCATCCATGAGGCCAGCGGGAAGCTTACTATGGCGCGGCCTGATAAGTTGCGCTGGGAGACGCTACAGCCGGATGAAACGCTGCTTATTGCCGACGGACGTGCTGTGTGGAATGTCGATCCCTTTGTGGAGCAGGTGACTATTATCGACCAGTCCAGAGCGATTCAGGATAATCCCATGGTTTTACTGACTACAGACAGTGCTCAGCAATGGGATAAATTTGATATCGCCCGTAAGTCTGATGGCTCTTACATGATCACGCCGGTTAATGGCACCGGCCAGATTCAGGCGTTACAGCTGTTTTTTGAAAACGCGCGTTTATCTCGCCTTGTTATGCAGGATGCGCAGGCACAGCAAAGCGAGCTTGATTTCGATAACATCCAGACGGATTTTTCGCCTGCGTTGAATCAGTTTGAGGTGACTCTTCCCGATACCTATACAATCGACGACCAGCGTTAATGTTATTTGACGACCCTGAACCCTTTGCACCTCTCGCCGCCCGCATGCGGCCGCGTACCCTGGACGAATATACTGGTCAGGAGCACCTGGTCGGCGATGGCAAACCGCTACGAAAAATGCTTGAGGCGGGCCATTGTCACTCAATGATTCTATGGGGACCACCGGGTACCGGTAAAACCACACTTGCAGAACTTATTGCCTCCTACACCAATGCTAATGTCATCCGACTTTCCGCGGTCAATGCCGGTGTGAAGGATGTGCGTGCGGCAATGGAAAAGGCGCAGGCTGATGCGCGCTACCAGCAACGCACATTACTCTTTGTAGATGAAGTGCACCGATTTAACAAAAGCCAGCAGGATGCGTTTTTGCCCTATGTTGAATCGGGGACCGTCACCTTTGTCGGTGCCACGACCGAAAACCCCTCTTTTGAGCTCAACAAAGCCTTATTATCGCGGGCCAGAGTATATGTATTAAAAAACCTGGAGGACGCTGCATTAAGTGGCTTGCTTGACAGAGCGATGCAAGAAACTGAAAAAGGGCTGGGAGAGCGCAAGCTTACCTTAGAAGATGACGCGCGCCGTGCGCTGATTGGATTGTGCGGGGGCGATGCACGCCGCTTACTGACTTATCTGGAGCTTGCCGCTGATTTCACCAGCGCCTCGCAGATTAATCTGTCCGATATTGAACAGGCAGTTGGTGAGAAGGTAGCCAGCTATGATAAGCAGGGAGACGCCTTCTACGATTTGATCTCTGCATTTCACAAGTCCGTCAGAGGCTCGGATCCGGACGCCGCACTGTACTGGTACGCCAGAATTTTAAACGGTGGCGGGGATGCACTCTACGTGGCAAGACGGCTGCTCGCTATTGCCTCAGAAGATATTGGCAATGCAGATACACGGGCTATGCAGCTTTGCGTCAGTGCCTGGGATACTTTTCACCGGGTTGGTCCGGCAGAAGGTGAGCGGGCGATAGCGCAGGCTGCCGTTTATTGTGCGTTAGCACCTAAGAGTAACGCGGTCTATACGGCGTTTAAAGCTGCAATGCGGCTTGCCAAAGAGGCGCCGGATTATCCTGTGCCTAATCATCTTAGAAATGCCCCTACCTCGTTGATGAAAGAACTTGGCCATGGTGAGGGCTACCGCTATGCTCATGATGAACCGAACGCATTTGCTGCGGGAGAGGTATACCTGCCTGAGGCCCTGAATGGCACACGCTTTTATCATCCCAATGAACGGGGAATGGAAAAAACGCTCAGGGCGAAGCGGGCGTATCTGGATAACCTCAATGAGCAGAGCAACAGGAAGCGGTAGTATGGCGCCAGGGTGGCTTGTTTATCTTTATATCGCTACCGGTGGGGCAATAGGTGCCTGTCTGCGCTATTTTCTGACCAATCAGTTAGATTCCTGGTTTGGAAAACCTATCCCCTTTGGTACACTTGCGGTAAATATCGTCGGGTCGTTTTGTCTGGCATTGCTGTATGCAGCGATTGAACATCATGATCTGGCTGAAAGCCCATACCGCGCGCTGATTGGCGTGGGGTTGCTGGGTGCACTTACCACATTTTCAACATTTTCAATTGAAACACTGGCCTTGCTGGAAAATGGTTTGTGGATGAAAGCGCTTATCAATGTATTTTTGAATGTGTCGCTTTGTCTGCTGGCCGGCTGGTTTGCCATAGTAATGACGAAAGGATAAAAAGAAGCACATGTTAGATCCAAAGTGTTTGCGAAGCGACATTGAAACCACTGCTCAAAAGCTGGAGCGTCGTGGTTTTACTCTTGATGTGGATGCGTTTAATGCACTAGAGGAGCAGCGCAAATCGTTGCAAATCAAAATGCAGGATCTGCAAAACGAACGAAATGTGCGAAGTAAATCAATTGGTAAAGCCAAAGCGCAGGGTGAGGACATCGCGCCGCTACTTGCTGAGGTAGGCGAGCTGGGTGATGCGTTGGATAAAACAAAAGCAGAGTTCGCTGATGTGCAGGAGCAGGTTACTGCATTAACACAAGGCATTCCTAATTTACCGGACGACTCAGTGCCGGTGGGTGAAAACGAAAATGACAATGTTGAAGTATCTCGTTGGGGAACACCGCGTACCTTTGATTTTGAAATAAAAGACCATGTCGATGTGGCTGAAAACCTTGGTAAAGGTGCAGACTTCGAGCTGGCATCAAAATTAACCGGCAGCCGCTTTGTGGTGATGCGCGGCAAGATCGCCCGGCTGCATCGTGCGCTGGCGCAGTTTATGCTCGACATTCATACTGCTGAACACGGCTATGAAGAAACCTATGTGCCTTATCTGGTTAACCACGATAGTCTTTATGGCACTGGTCAGCTACCTAAGTTTGGCGAAGATTTATTTCACACCCAGCCGGCAACAGAAGAGGGGCAGGGGTTGTCTCTGATCCCAACTGCAGAAGTGCCGCTTACCAATATTGGACGTGATGAAATATTTGAAGCGAGGCACCTGCCGTTGAAAATGACGGCACACACACCGTGCTTCAGAAGTGAGGCTGGATCGTACGGTCGTGACACCCGAGGCCTGATCCGCCAGCATCAGTTTGAAAAGGTAGAGCTGGTGCAATTAGTGAAACCAGAAGAAAGCTTCGATGCGCTTGAAGCGTTGACAGGGCACGCCGAAGTCATTTTGCAGCGCCTTGAGCTTCCTTACCGTAAGATGCTGCTGTGTACCGGTGACATGGGATTTGGTGCGTGTAAAACGTATGATCTCGAAGTCTGGCTTCCGGCTCAGGATACATACCGTGAAATTTCATCCTGCTCCAATATGCTGGACTTTCAGGCGCGTCGTATGCAGGCAAGGTTCCGCAATCCCGACACAAACAAGCCGGAGCTGTTGCATAGCTTAAACGGCTCTGGCCTTGCGGTAGGACGCACTCTTGTGGCAGTGCTTGAGAACTATCAGCAAGCCGATGGCAGTGTAACGGTTCCCACCGCGCTGGTGCCTTATATGGGTGGCGTGACGCAGATATCTGCTGAATAAGTCGTCGTCATTTTATAAAGAAAAGCCCGTTGCACTGTGCATCGGGCTTTTTAGTTTGTATAGATTTAACTGACGACGGCGCTATAGCCGATATCAGCGGGATTGCATTAATTTTGGTCTTTATGCCATAAACCTAGAGGCATTTTGCGGGTTTGGGCAGGCCAGCGAGCTTTGTCGCTTGTTTTGCCGGGCCTCTTGGGAACAGCCGCTGTAAATACCTGCTGTTTCCCTTTTCTGGCCCGTACGATTGTTTCATCGCATTGACTAAAGCGCGAATAGCCGGGCTGGTATCATATTCCAGGTAGAATTCGCGAACGAATCTGACTACTTCCCAGTGCGCATCAGTCAGATTGATACCCTCCTGCTCTGCAAGATAGGGCACCATCGTCTCATCCCAGTCAGCTGTGTGAAGCAAATACCCATTTTTATCTACAGGGATATTCTGTCCCTGCCATGTAAATGTAAAGTCATCAGACATAAATTACCAACAAACCCATGTTTTGTGTTTAGTAGACAGACTTACCCATTCGGTAAGACTCAGTGTATTCAAGGCTGTTGTATCCACCCCGCGACTTCGGGCATCAGGTTCGTATACCATGACATCAATATCCAGATTGCACAGGTGCTGAGCAAGGTAAATGCCGTCGCCGGTCAGAACTGCAGAGACATTACTTAAACTGCGCAGCATGGAGATCTTACTGTCACTCAGACTACTTCTCGAAATTGAAATAAGCATCAGAATGTCACCACGTGGTCAGCAAGATTAAATACAGCAGCGATTTGTGAGTCGGTGACTTGCTCAAAACTGTTGGAGCCAGCATTTACAGCGCGTAGTCGAAGAGACGATTCGCACACATAGACTTTTTCCACGTCGAACAATGGCAATGCCTTCAAACGCTTAAAGATAGTTTTGACACCATCTGGCGTGTGCTGTTCTGACTGCCACATCCACACCGCATCATCCGAAAATAAAGCAATCACATCATGACCATAATTAGTGGCGGAGATAGCAAAATCGAGCCCTTCGCCGGCGATGTTTGATGCATAAGGCGATGAGGTAAAATGAACAAGAATCGTCGCCATCAGAATTGCACCAATTGATCACATTCATGTAATTGTGTGAAAAATTCACCAAGACCCGCCTGGTCAAACGATGACGATATTGTCGCCATTTCTACCCCGGCTTCCTGAGCTTCTGTGTCACTGAGTAAGCCTCGTTTAACTGCAGCTGTTACACAGACCAACAGTGAGCATTCAGCCTGTGTCTGAATACGCAGCCAGTGTTGGTGCCACTGATATTCATCAGAAGGAAGCTGCACCAGGGCATTGGCGTGGTGGGTTCCCTCACCGTAAAAGAAGATGTGTTTAAGTGTTTGCCCCTGGGCGATCAGCTCGCTGGCAAAGGCTTGTGCCGAGATGGTTTTGGCTATCTCAAACGGAGAGTGCGTAACGAGTAACGAATAGACTGCCATAAAAATAAAAACACCCCGGCGAAGCGGGGTGTCTTCCTTAACTGTAACGATTAATCGTCGCCGCCAAAGGCACCGAGTAAGTGCAGCAGTGACGTGAACAGGTTATAAATATTCAGATACAGAGCCACGGTCGCACGAATGTAATTCGTTTCACCACCGTGAATGATTCTGCTTGTATCAAACAAAATCAGACCTGACATGATGAACACGATTGCTGCGTTAAGCGCCAGACTTACTGCAGGAACAGCAAAGAAGATATTCGCTATACCGGCAATAATGACCACGACCAAACCGACCATTAAAAAACCGCCCATAAATGAGAAGTCTTTCTTGGTGGTCAGTGCATAACCTGACAGGGCGAAGAACACCAGCGCAGTAGCACCTAAGGCCTGCATAATCAGACCAGGACCGCCAAATTGAAGATAATACTGTAATGTATATCCCAGTGAGGCACCCATAAGACCTGTAAAGGCAAACACCCAGTAGATGCCTGACGCTGATTCAGCTTTCTTCTGTACGACAAAAAGCGTAATAAATGCACCTATCATCATACCCAGCGATGCCATCGGGCCAACGCCCACTGCCATCGCAACCCCGGCACAGACCGCACTGAATGCCAGTGTCATAGCCAGCAGCATGTAGGTATTACGAAGTACCTTGTTTGTTTCCAGCACCGACGGCTGAGATGTATTAGCATACATCGAACGGTTGTCCATCTTTTCCTCCAACAGGATTAACTATCAACTAAATCAGTCAATTGATTCTTTGAGTCCTTTTTATGGGTTTTGGTTCCCGAATTCAAGTGTTTGTCACAGATAATTGTACGAAAAAGGGCGCTGGCCGGATGTAAATTAAAAAATTGTTTACTCCGTCAACATATTGCCTAAATCACCAGCAGTTAACCCTTTTTTTTTAATTAACGCTTTACAGCCCTAAAAATTTCATTAAGATACGCATCACTTCTCGGAGAGATGGCAGAGTCCGGTTGAATGCACCTGACTTGAAATCAGGCGAAGGGTCAAACCTT
>CAZOYR010000070.1:0-16469 GCA_964584105.1 uncultured Alteromonas sp. | reverse complement strand
GTGGCCGATGAGGTACGCTCGCTGGCCAGCCGTACACAGGACTCTACCGACGATATTCGCCGCATGGTCGAGCGTTTGCAGGGTATGGCCGAACAAACAGATAAAGTGATGCAGTTAGGTAAAGAGCGCTCAGAGCGTGGTGTTGAAAAAACCGCATCGGTGGTTTCTGCACTGGAGCGCATCAGTCAGTCCATCAGCACGGTACAGTCGCAAAGCGGTCATATTGCCCATGCTACCGAGCAGCAAAGCGTGGTGGCAGAAGATATTAACCGGTCGCTGGTGAAAATAACCGGCCTGAGTGATCGCACCAGTGAACATGCATTTGAGCTGGCCGCGCAGGCCACGCAGTTAAGCGGTGTGGCGAATGAACTTCAGCAGGTCGTTAATCAGTTTAAAACCTGATCTGTTTGGCATTGAAAAAGCGCATCAGTGTTTGCCCTGATGCGCTTTTTTGTGCCCGGAAGTCTGCTGGCCGGGAGGTCACAGTTACAAAAAAAGAGACCGGAACTTTTAACGCAAATTTACTCGGTAACGGTTACCGCGCTTTTCAGCCTGTCCTCGATGATATTGCGCATCATGGAAGACAATTCGCGGAAGAATGTGCGTGAGGGTGAAGTATTACGCCACGCCAGTACATGCTGACGCACAATGGGCATATCGGCTAATTCACAAACGTGCAGTGCTTCAGGTTTGTGCAGTTCAGAATGAATATACAACCCCGGCATAAATGCAACGCCCATTCCCATTACAACCATTTGACGTAGCGTATCAAGGCTGGTGCCTTCATAATCGCGTGCGACCCTGGCGCCTAACTGCAGGCAAATATCCTGCACCTGGTGATGAAAATGATGGCGGTCTTCTAAAGTAAGCACTTGCTCACCGCGAATCAGCTCCGGGTCAATATATTTCTGTCCGGCAAGGGGGTGGTCAGAAGCCGTCACAAACTTCAACGGTTCGTAAAATAACGGCTGACTCTGAATCTGAGAATTGGTATCTGACATGGGGGTCAGAATAAGATCATAATCGCCCGCTAACAGCCCCTGTTGTAACTGCGTTGGAGCGGCCTCACGCACATAAAATTTAAGGCCGGGTTTAAGCGCATGAATATCAGGCAGAACGTGCGGCAACAGATAGGGCCCCAACGTCGGGGGAATACCCAGCCGGTACATGGTATTGTCGCCGTCTGATAAGTTTCGGGCCATCTCACTAAAATGAAGATTGGCAGTCAGCACCTTTTCTGCACTCATTAATAATGCGTGACCGTGAGCGCTTAATAATGTGCCGGAACGTGAGCGCTCAAACAGGGTTAACCCCAGGCTGGCTTCCATCGCGTTTATCTGTGTGGTCAGCGTGGGCTGGCTGATACCTAATGCTTGCGCCGCATGGCGAAAATTAAGGTGTTTGGCTACAGTAACAAAGTATCGGATCTGATTTAGCGAAGGTGATTTGGCATTGCTTAACATGTAAATGCTGTGCATAGTGAAACTGACTGATAGGCAAAGGTTATCACCACTTCATCGTTGTGACTATATATGAGCGCATTTCAGGTGACGTATCATTCAGGAGATACCAATGAAGCATGTAATTCAGGGGGTCGCGAAGTTTCAAAGTGATGTTTTCCCTCAAAAAAAGACAACCTTTAAAAAACTGGCACATGGTCAGAATCCCGAAGTGCTGTTTATCACGTGCTCAGATTCCCGCATCGATCCGAATCTGGTCACGCAGACTGAGCCCGGCGAGCTATTTATCTGTCGCAATGCCGGTAATGTCATACCGCCTCACAGTAATCAGACCGGAGGCATGACAGCGTCCATTGAATTTGCGGTTGCTGCGCTGGGCGTGACCGATGTCATTATCTGCGGACATACTGATTGTGGCGCCATGAAGGGCGCTCTGCACCCTGATAAACTGGCGGGATTGCCCCATGTGGCAGAGTGGCTGGGACACTGCCGTAGCGCTGTAGAGGTGCTTAAGCACAAGCATCAGCATTTATCAGATGATCACCTTGATGAACTGACCTGCGAAAACGTGGTACAGCAAATACAGCATATAAAGACCCATCCGGCGGTGGCGGCAAAAATTGCCAGTGGTGAGTTGAGACTGCACGGCTGGATGTACGATATTGAGTCAGGTGCGGTAACGTGCTGGAACAGTCAGACGCAAACGTTTGAAGGTATTGAACAACGCTACTCCCAGGAAACTGAATAACGACACATCTTAACCCGGGTCAGGTCGTGTCACTGCTGATGATAAACTTGCGCCCGGTTATTGCCTGTTTCATAAAAAAAGCTGAAATAGACAACGCTTCTGCTAAGCCTACGTCTCGCAATTTTTACTGATAGCTTTTTACTATATCCATAACCTGTATTTTTCTATAAAGCTATCAGGGGACACTTCTTCGTATTAATTATCATATTTTAGTTTAAATATTAATCGGAGATTATATATGGATCACGTTATTTCAGGCGTAGCCAAATTCCAGAAAGACGTTTACCCGACCAAAAAAGATACCTTTCAAAAGCTGGCCAATGGTCAGAACCCGGAAGTGCTTTTCATTACCTGTGCCGACTCTCGAATTGACCCCAATCTGGTCACGCAGACCGATCCGGGTGAATTATTCATTTGTCGTAACGCAGGGAATATCGTGCCTCCTCACTCAAATCAAACCGGCGGTATGACAGCGTCTATTGAGTTTGCAGTAGCAGCGTTAGGGGTTACCCACATCGTCGTTTGTGGCCATACAGACTGTGGTGCTATGAAAGGTGCCTTAAATCCGGAAAAGCTGGATAGCCTGCCACACGTTAAAGAATGGCTCGGCCATTGCCGCTGCGCCAGTGAAGTGGTTAAAGAAAAACATGGCGAGCTAAGTGCAGATCATCTTGATGAGTTGACCAAAGAAAATGTTGTTCAACAGATGCAGCATCTGCGCACGCACCCGGCAGTAGCGGCAAAACTGGCCACCGATCAGGTTCAGTTGCATGGCTGGGTTTACAATATCGAAAGCGGCACGGTGCTTTGTCATAACCCGGAAACCGGCGAGTTTGAAGAAATGGAGCAAGCCTACGCTGAACGCAAACTGGTGGCGGCGAAGTAGGGCAGTAACCATGAAAGGTGAATTAAATTTTTCTGAGATCAAGAATGATCTCCCGGCAAGTATTGTCGTTTTTTTCGTAGCATTACCGCTGTGCCTTGGCATTGCCCTGGCGTCTGGTGCGCCACTGTTTTCAGGGGTTATCGCTGGTATTGTTGGTGGTATTGTTGTCGGCCTGTTCAGTGGCTCACGGCTGGGCGTAAGTGGCCCGGCTGCGGGACTGGCTGTCATTGTTTTTGATGCAATTGGCACACTGGGAAGCTGGGAGTTATTCCTGTGTGCAGTGGTGCTCTCGGGTGTTTTTCAGCTGTTGCTGGGGTTTGCCCGGGCCGGCTTTGTGGCCTACTTTATTCCATCGTCGGTGATAACCGGCATGCTGGCCGGTATCGGTCTGTTGATTGTGCTTAAACAAATCCCTTATTTGTTTGGCTGGCATTCGGACTTTCTTGGCGAGGAGGCCTTTCAGCAGGCCAATGGTGAGAATACATTTTCTGCTATCTCACATGCATTATCGCTGATGTCGCCTGCCGCTGTAACCATTTCGGTGGTTTCACTGGCGCTGTTGGTAATATGGGATAAGTACCTGACGCAGGCGCACAAAGTATTCCGTCTTATCCAGGGTCCGATTGTAGTAGTGCTGCTCGGGATTGTCGCTTCGCTGCTATTGGCGCAGGCGGGTATGCCGCTAAAAGCTGACCAGCTTGTGACATTGCCGGTTATTGACAGCTTTGACAGCTTTGCCAATGAGATGTCTTTCCCGGCATTCTCACAGATGTTTTCTGTTGAAGTCATTACCATTGCTTTGGTCATGGCCGCGGTAGCCAGCATCGAAACCTTGTTGTGCGTGGAAGCAACAGACAAACTGGATCCGGATAAAAATGTCACTCCTACCAATCGCGAGCTGAAAGCGCAGGGCGTGGGTAACATTGTGTCTGGTCTGATTGGCGGCCTGCCTATCACGCAGGTCATCGTACGCAGCTCGGCCAATATTGCGTTTGGCGGTAAGACCAAAATGTCAGCAATATTGCATGGGGTGTTTCTTCTGGTGTCGGTGTTTGCAATGGCCACATTGTTGAATCACATCCCGTTGGCATCACTGGCTGCAATTCTGGTGACGGTCGGGTACAAGCTGATGAAGCCAGCTACCTTTAAAGTGATGTATAAAAACGGCATGGAGCAATTTCTGCCCTTTATCACCACGATTGCGGTGATGGTGGTAACAGACCTGCTTACCGGTGTTATCGCAGGACTTGTACTTAGCGTATTCTTTACGCTGCGTCACAGCTATCGTAATTCCTATCACTTTAAAGATACGGTAGGGCACGCTGATGGCCGGGAAACTCACCACATTGTAATGGCTGAAGATGTGTCATTTTTCAATAAGCCCAGAATTCTTAAAAAACTGGATTCTATTCCGGCTGATACGAAAGTGATACTGGATTTCTCCAACTCAAAGTCGGTGGCTTATGATGTGAAAGAGACCGTGAAAGACTTTTTAGAGCATGCAAAGTCTAAAAATATACAGGTAGAAACTATCGCGTTTTCTCACTCTGCTTAACAATACTTAACCCGAGCGGGCTTTGCCCGCTCTCAATTTCTATCTCCACAGAATTTCTTCCGAAAGCCTCTGTGATAGCCTCTTGTTATCACGAGAACATATATATTTCTATAAGACTATCAGTTACAACTTCGTTAATAACTATTAAAACTTGTAAAAAAGCGGAGTTAATAATGGATCATGTAATATCTGGCGTCGCCAAATTTCAGGAAGAAGTTTATCCCAATAAAAAAGCGACATTCCAAAAGCTGGCAAATGGCCAGAATCCAGAAGTTCTTTTTATCACCTGCTCAGACTCACGCATTGACCCGAACCTGGTAACGCAAACCGGCCCGGGTGAACTTTTCATTTGTCGTAATGCCGGCAATGTGGTTCCGCCTCATTCTAATCAGACAGGCGGCATGACCGCTTCAATCGAGTTTGCTGTGGCAGCATTAGGCGTAAGCCATATTGTTGTTTGCGGTCACACTGACTGTGGTGCTATGAAAGGCGCGTTAAACCCTGAAGGGCTGGAAGGGTTACCTCACGTTAAAGAGTGGCTGGGACATTGTCGTTGTGCCACCGAGGTCGTTAAAGAGCGCCGCGGTAAAGTTGACCACGAAAACCTTGAAGAGGTGACGCAGGAAAATGTGGTTCAGCAGTTACAACATTTGCGCACACATCCTGCGGTAGCGGCTAAAATCGCCACCGGTCAGGTCAAGCTACACGGCTGGGTGTATAACATCGGTTCCGGCGATGTGCTTTGCTATGACGAAAGCAAAAGAACCTTTGAGCGCATGAGCGAAGCTTACGCAGAACAAAAACTTACTTCAAAATAAGCAGTATCCATGTTGAAAATAAGTACATCTAATTTACGCGGCGACCTCACCGGTGGTCTGACGGCGGGTATCGTTGCTCTGCCGTTGGCGCTGGCTCTGGGGGTTGCTTCAGGTCTCGGCCCTATGGCCGGTTTATACGGTGCAATTGCCGTAGGTTTCTTTGCTTCACTGTTTGGTGGCACACCGTCTCAGATTTCAGGGCCGACCGGTCCGATGGTGGTCGTGCTGGCTGGTTTATTTGCCAGCTTGTCAGGGGATGTCGAGCTGATTCTGACCGCCGTTGTGGTGGCTGGTCTCTTTCAGATTGCGTTTGGTGTGCTCGGTGTCGGGCAATATATCCGATTGGTGCCTTACCCGGTGATCTCCGGATTTATGTCCGGAATCGGGGCAATTATCATAATCCTTCAGATTGGTCGCTTATTAGGCCACGAGCCACCAGGCGGTACGATGGGGGCGTTAAATTATTTGCCTCAGGCACTGGCTGACATTGATTTTGTTACCCTGGCACTGGGGTTGGGGACTTTGGTTATTGCGTACAAATGGCCGCCCTCACTGGGTAAATATGTTCCCGGCGCACTGGCAGCGCTGATTATCGGTACGCTGGTAAGCCTGGCGCTTTCCGTCCCGGTATTAGGCGATATTCCTACCGGCTTGCCCAGCATTCATATGCCTACCTTTACTGAAGGTAAGATCTTCATGGTGCTTGAAGCAGCGTTTATTCTGGCTATTCTGGGAGCGATAGATAGCCTGCTGACGTCGCTGGTGGCAGATAATATGACCCGTACCCGTCACAACAGTAATCGTGAGCTTATTGGTCAGGGTATCGGTAATACGGTGGCCGGTCTGATTGGCGGTATCGCCGGTGCCGGTGCAACCATGCGTACCGTGGTAAACATTCGTAGCGGCGGTAAAGATCGTATTTCTGGTATGACTCACGCGCTGGTTCTGCTGGCGATTGTACTGGGTCTGAGCCCACTGGCAGCAAAAATTCCTCACGCGGTTTTAGCCGGTATTTTGGTTAAAGTGGGTCTGGATATCATTGACTGGGGATATCTGAAACGAGCACATACGGGCCCACGTTGGGATTTCGCCCTGATGATTCTGGTGTTAGGGCTGACCGTATTTGTTGACCTTATCACCGCCGTTGGCGTGGGTGTGGTACTGGCTGCGCTGGCGTATGTTCGTCAGGTGGCACAGCTACAGTTGGATGAAGTAAATAAAATTCCTGATAACCTTGATGATCCGGAAGAAAACGCACTGCTTGAAAAAGCCGGCGGCAAAGTCAGTATGTTCAGCTTCGGCGGGCCACTGAGCTTTGGTGCGGCGGCTGACCTGGGTCACCATGTCAGAGAACGGGTCAGAGCGCATTCTCAGGTACTCATCCTTGATTTCAGTCGGGTGCCGGTTGTGGACGTATCAGCGGCGATGGCTGTTGAGACTATTACTTCCGATGCGCATGCCGCAGGCCGGGAACTGGTTATCAGCGGTGCGACAGAACAGGTCAAAAAGGTGCTTGATAGCATCAATACACACCAGCCGAATGTGAGAATGTTTAAAACGCGTCTGGAAGCGCTCGATTGTGCACTTCGCATCATCAGCGATAATGAAGATGGTGCAAACGGCGATGGTAAACTTGCCAGCGCCTGATGTTATAACAGACTAACAAAAGCCACCTACGGGTGGCTTTTTTGCTTTTTGGCCATCTTCAGCATGACTGTGAATAGACACCGATAACGAATCAGGTACGCTGTCACTGTCACAAATCAGGGAGCATCTTTCAGGATGATATTTTCGACTATTAACAGCGCTTTGCATGCTGGTCTCGCTATCTGCATAGTAGTGCTCAGTGTGGCCGATGTGCCCAAAGCCGTCGCTGACGAGCTTGTCCCCATTTCTTTCAAAAATATTGGTGCATACAGTCCGCTTTTTATTGGTGAAACCCATGGCAGTAATGAGGTGGCAGAGTTTGTCAAAGCGGTTTTGATGAACAATAAAGATAATAAAGAAATGCTGATTTTGCTGGAAATCCCTGCCGATATGAATGCGGCCATCCAGCGGTACTTTGCAAATGAATCAACAGCAAAACAGCTGCTTTCTCATCCGTTCTGGACACGTAAGATACAGGATGGCAGGAGCAGCGCCGCGGTTTTCGGGTTAATTACGTTTGTAAAAGAGCTCCGTCGTACAGCCAGGAAGGTGACAATTATCGGCTACGATGCGCGCAGGGACGAAAAAAGAAAAGACATGCCTCGCGAAGTTATTATGGCAGATAATATTCGCCGGCATATTATGCAAAATGCTGACTCAATAACCCTCATCATCGCTGGTCGGGTTCATGCAAACCGGTCGCTGCACATTAGTAATAACTACAAGACTATGGCCGCTCAGCTAGCCACGACACACCAATTGACTACCCTCAACATGGTGGCCCGCAGTGGAAGCTACTGGGCATGCTTCAGACACCCTACCAAAACTTTCGACTGTGGTAAGAAGGATATTAAAACAACCGTAGCAAAAGGTTACGCCGATTATACGACTTCAGGTATGTATATTAATTCACAGGCAGGGGATGCGTTCGACGGGATCTTATTTTTCGACAAGATTAGCAGCTCGGCGCCTGCCACCCTATCTTCTGAATCACTGCCTGCACATTAAGTTCATAGTGAAAGCCGATGCGTTTTTTGGGTCGGCAATATTGGGATTTTGCGTAGACGACATTAAAATCTAACCGATAGATTTAACTTACGGTAAGTCGCAGGTATACTGCCGCGCTCCATGGAAAGGACCAAAAAGTAGCAGGTAGTATGCTTAAAAAGGTGTTCAATAAAATCGTGCTTAAAGCGCGGTTTCCCTCTGTTCGCAATGATTCGTATCATGTTTCCCGCCGCTGTCAGTTGGGCAGAAAAGTCCGTATTTACAAAAGTGTCAGTATTTTTGATGGTGTCACCATCGGTGATTATTCTTATGTAAATGCCGGGTCGATTGTGCGTAGTGGCCGGATAGGACGCTATTGTTCCATAGCGTACAATTGCGTTATTGGTGCGGGTGAACACCCGTTAGATCGCTTTTCAACCTCATCCCGCTTTTATCGAAAGAATAAATTAAAACAACATCTGACATGGAAAGAGATTCACTCACCGCCGGTAATTGAAGACGATGTCTGGCTTGGGGCAAACGTCACTGTTCTGCAGGGCGTAACAATAGGACAGGGGGCGGTTATCGGCGCGGGATCTGTCGTAACCAAAGATGTCGAACCCTATACTGTCTGTGTGGGCGTGCCTGCGCGAAAGTTAAAAGACCGGCAGGTGCAGGAGGCGCATCAGGTCTTTATTGAAAATGACTGGAATCTGATGTCGGAAAACGAGATTTATCACAAATTGGGCGATAATCTTGTCAGGTGACAGCAGGCAGCACGAAAATAAAAAAGGCAGCCTTATGGCTGCCTTTTCGCTATTGATAAGCTAATGCCGCTTATTACCAGATTTGTACCCGCTCTTCTTTTGGCAGATACAATTCGTCTTCCGGTGTTACATCAAATGCCTTATACCAGGCATCGAGATTACGCGGCGCCATGGTACGGTAACGGGCTGGGGCATGCGGATCAGAGCGAAGCTGATTCATCAGGCTTTGCTCAGTGCGCTTTTCACGCCAGACCTGCGCCCAGGCAAGGAAGAAACGCTGGTCGCCGGTCAAGCCGTCAATAACCGGTGCTTCTTTGCCATCCAGGCTGATTTTGTAAGCCTCGTAGGCCATTGACAAACCACCCACATCACCAATATTTTCGCCTAATGTCAGACGACCGTTGACCTTGTTGCCTTCGATGGGTTCATACTTGCTGTACTGCTCATCAAGTTGATCAACTTTATCATTAAAGGCTTTCAGGTCTTCTTCAGTCCACCAGTTACGCTGAATACCTTTGGCATCAGATTTTGAGCCCTGATCATCAAAACCGTGACCCATTTCATGACCAATTACCGCACCGATTGCGCCGTAGTTCACAGCAGGATCGGCATTGGGGTCAAAAAACGGTGGTTGCAGAATTGCAGCAGGGAATACAATTTCATTGAATGAAGAATTGTAGTAAGCGTTTACCGTTTGCGGGGTCATACCCCAGCGCTCACGATCTGTGGGCTCAAGCTCTTTCTCAACATCGCGCTGCTGGAAGAACTCGCGCAGATTGCGAACATTCTGTACCAGTTCGTTATCGGAAATTTTAACGCCATCCAGATCGACCCATTCATCCGGGTAACCGATTTTAGGACGGAAAGCGGCCAGCTTTTCTTTTGCTGCTTCTTTGGTGTCCTCACCCATCCAGTCAAGATTTTCGATACGTTTTTTGAGTGCTGCACGCAGATTCTCAACAAGATCCTTCATTTGCTCTTTAGAACTTTCAGGGAAATACTTGTCGACATAAATCTTACCGATTGCAAAGCCCAGTGATTCGGTGCCAGACATCTGTGAAAGCGCGCGTTTCCAACGCGGACGCGGCTCTTGCTGACCATTCAGTGTTTTGCCGTAAAAGTTGAAGTTAGACATAAACACGTCTTCAGACAACAGGTTCGCGTTGTTCGAAACGGTGTGGTAAGTCAGGTAGCTTTTCCAGATGTCCAGGTCAGTGTCATTGACGATCTTGATAACATTTCTGATGGGCTCCGGGGTTGTCATATTCAGCTCGGGTACCTTCAGACCGCTGGATTTAAAGAACGCATCCCAGTCGAAATCGCTGTATTCTTCAGACAGTTTTTCACGGTCAATCTGGTTCAGTGTCAGCTCACGGTCACGCAGTTTTTCACGTGGCCATTGGATTTCCGCAATCTTGGTTTCCAATTCCAGAATCTGCTGTGCTTTTTCAGCGGCATTGTCTTCATTTGCCAGAGTCAGCATTTCTTCCACATGCGCCAGATAAGCCTTTCGAATTTCTGCAAAGCGCTCCTGATCACCCAGATAATAGTCACGGTCAGGCAGACCCAGACCACCTACACCCACGGTAACCTGATATTCATTAGGATCCAGACGGTTGTACCAAAGCCCTGCGTACAGTGGCGAGGCGTTGCCATACAACCATGCACTGCCGAACAGCTCGGTCAGTTGCTGACGGTTTTCAAGATTATCGATTTTGCCCATTACATCAGAGATCGGCTTAAGGCCTTTCTTGTTAATGGCATCAGTGTCCATGTAGGCTTTGTAAAAATCGTGCACCATCTGCTCTTCGGCATTCAGGTCGTCACGCGCCATGATGTCGTCGATAATGGTTTTAACCTGTTCCTGGCTGCGGTCATAAAGTTTGCTGAACGCGCCGTAACGTACTTTATCAGCCGGTAACTCAAAATTGTCGTACCAGTTACCGCTGGCGTAGCGGAAAAAGTCATCACCCGGATCGACAGATTCATCACGGGCCGACAAATCGACACCGAAACTGCCCAGTTCGGGTTTACCGTTGTTTTGTGCAGTGGTTTCGCTGTTTTGCTTTTTAGTTTGTTCAACTTCCTGCGCATTGGCTTGTTCGGGCTGTCCACAGCCTGCCAGGCCAAGTGATGCCGCGACCATAGCGGCGATTAAGCTATATTTCATCGTTAGTTCTCTGTTCTCGTTGTTGTAATGTCGTCCCCGACACTGGATTTTGTAAATACGTTAAGTTGCTGTTTTGCTTTGTCATTGTAAGGTAATACATCTGCAGCCTGTTTGAAATAGCCAGCCACTGCAGGCGTTTCTCTGTGTAGAAAATCTTTTACAGCCTGATGAAAGGCGGGTTCAAATAAATAATGGGCGGAAGTGCAGTAGACCGGCTCAAAGCCCCGGATTAGCTTATGCTCACCCTGAGTGCCCGGATTGAAGTACTGAAGCTCGTTTTCTATCGAAAACTCAATGCCCTGATAATAGCAGCACTCAAAATGCAGCTCATTGATCTCTTGCAACGCGCCCCAGTAACGCCCGTATAGCGCCTTTCCGTCAAACAGCAACAGCGAGCTGGCACAGGGGCCTTCTTCGTTACTTGCCACTACCAGTAGCATTTGGTCCGATAGTGCTTCAGCAAGCTGATAAAAAAAGGCCTCATTCAGGTAACCGGTATGACCGCTGCGTTTAAGGTAAGTGGCCTGATAGCAGCGTATAAAGAATGCGATATCGTCACGAGAGATGTTTTGCCCGGTTTTACGCTCGATAGTCACGCCCTGCAGTGCAAGCTGATTTCTTGCCTTTTTTATCCCTTTTCGCTTTCGTGAAGTCAGCGCCTGCAAAAAGTCATCAAACGACGCATAGTTATAGTTGTACCACTGAAACTGTACACTGTATCTGCGAGAGAAATCTTCGACTTCCAGTCGCGCGGCGGTGTCAGTGGGAGGAAAAAGTATGTGGGCTGAAGAGACGGAACTTGTCAGGTGATATTTGATTTGTTGAGCAATAAACCGAGTCAGTTGCGCAGCATCATAGCCTGGATGCAATAAAAAACGCGGGCCGGTAACCGGTGTAAATGGCACGGCATTAACCCATTTGGGGTAGTAGGCAAGACCATGCTGGTGATAGGCATTCGCCCAGCCATGATCAAAGACGTACTCGCCATAACTGTCGTACTTTATATAGCCTGGCACGACAGCAATGAGAGTATCGCTGTCAAAAACAGCCATATGGTGCGGTTGCCAGCCAGTGTCATCGCCCACACAGCCGGTTTTCTCTAGCAGGGAGAGAAATGAATGGCTTAAGAAAGGCGTATCTGACGCATTTAGCGTGCGCCACTGCGACGCAGAGAAGTGCGAAAGACTATTGAAAAACTCAGTTTGGTATCCCATAAAGAAAACGGTGCGCCACCTTTATCTATTGTTGTCGGGGCGTTAAATGTCTAAAGCACCAAGTAGTTTAAAACATGTCAGAGTCTAACAGAAAAATCATTGTCGACGCGATTACCCGCATGCTGGCGCGACGAGAACACAGTGTGGTAGAAATTACGGCCAAGCTTACGCAAAAAGGCTATGAAGAATCAGAAACTGCACCGATAATCGACGAGTTTCGTGAAGCCAATATACAATCTGATGAACGGTTTGCAGAAGCAATGGTGCGAAGTGCAGTGTCAAAAGGCAGAGGTCCGAGGCGCCTGAAAGCCGATTTATCTCAGCACGATGTGAGTGATTCTGTCATTGGCCAGGCCATAAAAGAAGTGGCGCCGGACTGGTTTGAACTTGCTTTACGGGTACGCGTTAAAAAGTTTGGGCCGGCAACGCCCGATGATTTTAAGGATCGCCAGAAGCAAATGCAGTTTCTGCAATATCGTGGTTTTGCGCAAGAGCAGATACAATATGCCATTCGCGGTGATGGCACCGAATAAGGCTGCTTAACAAAAGTAGTATTTCCGTGGTATTGTTGCGCTAGTCTGACGCCAGTCAGCGCGGTGCTTTTAGCGTAATTTTTTATGCCCACGCGAACTGAATTAACACTGAATTAAATAGGAAGTTTGGATCTCAATGACATTATCAACAGCTGACATTCGCCAAAAGTTCTTCGACTATTTTAAACAACATGGTCACCAAAGCGTGGCAAGTAGCTCACTGGTTCCGGCGGATGATCCAACATTGCTTTTTACCAATGCCGGAATGAATCAGTTTAAGGATGTTTTTCTGGGTACAGAAAAGCGTAGTTATACCCGCGCGGTTTCATCGCAGCGCTGTGTCAGGGCGGGTGGTAAGCATAATGACCTTGAGAATGTAGGCTATACCGCACGCCATCATACTTTTTTCGAAATGATGGGCAATTTCAGTTTCGGCGACTACTTCAAAAAAGAAGCGATCGAATTCGCCTGGAATTTTCTGAACAAAGAACTGGGCCTGGCAAAAGAAAAATTACTGGTGACTGTGTTTCATAATGATGATGAAGCATTTGATATCTGGGAAAACCATATCGGCGTACCTAAAGACAAGATTATCCGGATTGATACCGCCGATAACTTCTGGTCGATGGGAGATACCGGGCCGTGCGGACCCTGCTCGGAAATATTCTATGACCACGGCGAGCATATCTGGGGTGGCCCACCGGGAACGCCTGAAGAAGATGGCGATCGTTTCATCGAAATCTGGAACCTGGTCTTCATGCAGTATAACAAGCAGGAAGACGGTACCATGGAGCCACTGCCTAAGCCATCAATTGATACGGGGATGGGCCTGGAGCGAATCTCTGCGATTATGCAGGATGTTCACAGCAACTATGAAATCGATTTGTTTGCAAGGCTGATCAGGGCAACGGCTGAGGTTGTTGGCACCACAGATTTGGAAAATAAATCACTGCGGGTCATCGCTGACCATATCCGTTCTTGCAGCTTCCTGATTTGTGATGGCGTGATGCCAGGCAACGAAGGCCGTGGTTATGTGCTGCGTCGTATTATCCGCCGGGCGGTGCGTCATGGTTATAAGCTGGGCGCCAAAGACATTTTCTTTTATAAGCTGGTTGCAGCACTGACCAAAGAAATGGGTGAAGCTTATCCAGAGCTGGCTGACCAACAGCCAGTAATAGAAAAAGTATTACGTGTTGAAGAAGAGCAATTTAGTAAAACGCTGTCTCGCGGTATGGCGATGCTTAATGATGTGCTGGAAGGGCTGGACGGTGATACCGTAGCCGGCGAAGTGGTATTTAAGCTTTATGATACCTACGGGTTCCCCGCAGATTTAACCGGTGACGTTGCGCGTGAGCATGGTTACAAGATTGATGAAGCCGGGTTTGAGCAAGCGATGCAGGAACAGCGTCAGCGGGCCCAAAAAGCCAGCAACTTCGGCATGAATTACAACGAACAGCTGCGCGTTGAACACGCTACGTCATTTACCGGCTATACCGATGTGGAAGGGCAGGCGAATATACTTGAGGTTATTAAAGATAATGCCTTTACCGATGCCCTGAATGATGGGGATGAAGGTGTGGTTGTATTGGACAGCACTCCTTTTTATGCCGAAGCCGGTGGTCAAAGCGGTGACTCAGGTTTGTTGCAGGTTGCCGGTGGTGAGTTTGTAGTAACCGATACGCAGAAGATGGGTAACGCGTTTGCTCACTACGGTAAAGCGGTAGGCAGTATTAAGAAAGGCGATATAGCGACAGCTAAAATTGATCGTGAAAATCGCGAGGCGATCAAGAAAAATCATAGTGCCACCCATTTACTTCACGCTGCGCTGCGTGAGGTACTGGGCGAGCACGTTACGCAAAAGGGCTCTTTGGTTGAAGCCCAGCGTATGCGCTTCGACTTTTCGCATTTTGAAGCAATTTCCTCTGAGCAAATTGCACTTCTTGAGCGACGCGTTAACGAAGAAATCCGCGCCAATCATGCATTAGCCACCGAATTGATGGATTTGGATGAAGCTAAAGCATCAGGTGCAATGGCATTATTTGGCGAAAAGTACGATGAGAAAGTGCGCGTGGTTACCATGGGCCCATTCTCGGTTGAACTGTGTGGCGGAACGCATGTGGCTCACACGGGGGAAATCGGCCTGTTTAAAATTATATCAGAAAGTGGCATTGCATCCGGTGTACGTCGTATCGAAGCGGTGACCGGTGAAGCGGCCATTGAGGTGGTACAGCAACAGCAAACTACAATCAACCAGGCTGCCGGCCTGCTGAAAACCGATGCCTCAAATGTGCTAAGCAGACTGACGGCACTGCAGAATCAGACCAAAGAGCTGGAGAAGGCACTGGGTGCCGCGAAACAGAAACTGGCCAGTCAGCAGGGCGCGGATATGCTTGGTCAGGCGAAAGAAATTAACGGCGTTAAAGTTCTGATCACGCAGCTTGATGGTGTGGAACCTAAAGCGCTGCGTGGCATGGTTGATGATCTTAAAAACCGAATCGGTGAAGGCATCGTAGTACTAGGTGTAGCAGGCGATAAGAAAGCGAGTCTGATAGTTGGTGTTACGAAGCAATTAACAGCGAAGGTTAAAGCCGGAGAGTTAGTAAATTATATTGCAGACCAGGTAGGAGGCAAAGGTGGTGGTCGACCTGACATGGCTCAGGCGGGCGGCGATCAGCCAGAAAACCTTGGTTCCGCGTTAGACTCTGTTACCTCTTGGCTATCAGATAAGCTATAATCTAGTTTATCTGTTGATCAGCGGGTTTTTGATGTGACACAAAAACATGGAATCGCTGCTGCTATCGCCGGGTCGTGCCGGTGTTAACGCAAAACGAAAGGATATGTTCATAAGTAAGGAACAGGAGCAAGCGAATGCTTATTTTGACTCGTCGTGTAGGTGAAACATTGATGGTGGGTGACGAAGTCACTGTCACCGTCTTGGGCGTTAAGGGAAACCAGGTGCGCATCGGGGTGAATGCCCCTAAAGAAGTGTCGGTTCATCGTGAAGAAATATATATGCGGATCCAGGCTGAAAAAGGCGGAGAAGCAACAAGTTCTGATAAAGAATAATTATTTCAAAGCGGTAAAAAAGGCTGGTTTTTATAACCAGCCTTTTTTATTTCTGTTATCCGACTCTGAGAAAGATATGATGCTCAGGTAGAAAAAGTGAACAGCAAATTATTTGCGATGTTGAATTTTTCATCTCTCAGTAGTCGAAGTGATTAAACAGTGCGCATTCAGTGCGTTCCAATGCAGTTTCTGATTTGCTTCTGGCTAATTCTTTGTTATCTTGGCGGGGTTGTTCGGGAGACGCCCTGCAGGTCAGGGAGTTAGTGAATGATTCAATACGTTATCGTATTGGGGCGTGCAATGAATCATGATTTTTATGCTTTTTTGTACAATGTGATTAAAATCCCGACGGGCATGCATTTTCTTTGAAAAAAGGTTTGACACCATCAGGTGAATCCGTAAAATGCAGCCCCACATCAAGGAGAGGTGGGTGAGTGGCTGAAACCAGTTCCCTGCTAAGGAACCATACGCATTGCGCGTATCGAGGGTTCGAATCCCTCCCTCTCCGCCATTTCCATTGTGGAATTTGAGATCGGTCGATGCGTCGACCAAAGCGAGTGAATAATGCGCGGCTGTAGCTCAGCTGGATAGAGTACCTGGCTACGAACCAGGCGGTCG
>CAZOYR010000069.1:0-17449 GCA_964584105.1 uncultured Alteromonas sp. | reverse complement strand
ACATTTTAAAGCCCACGATGAGATTTTATTCTGCCAAACTATCAAATAAACCTCCTTTAATGGTTCTCAATTTGGCTTTTCCAGATACAGAACCTATTCCCCGCAGTGTCTCCTACTCGTTCGCTATAGACTGTATTTGAGATCTTTACTGGTTCGGCTTTTTAGGCTAGTACAAAACACTTCGCAAGTTATATCCACCAACAACAACCGGCCTGATGGCCAGCCATTGTCTGCGGATCGTATTGAATCAGGTCTCCATTTTCTCAACCTGTTCTTTCACAGGCTTACCATCATCGTTAAACCTGGCAATGGCAGCATTTTCAGCTTCCCACCGCTCACGCTCCTCGTCGGAGGCTTTGGGCGAGAACCAGTCAAGGTACGCGTAAATTATCCCGATGATCGGTGCTGTCCAGCAGGCAAATGCCAAAGGGATATACAGTAGGTTTTCCAGATTGCCACCAGATACGCCCAACCCAAGTGCCGATATGACAAATGCGCCGCCGGCGTTCCAGGGAATAAGCGGTGACATTAGCGTTCCCCCTTCCTCGACACCCCGGGATAAATTTAGCGTCGAATAGCCCATCCCGCGGTATACCGGAGAAAACATTCTGCCTGGTAGTGCCACCGACAAGTACGGGTCGCCCGCTACCAGGTTGGTTGCAAACGCGGTGCCTACAGCGGCCACCTGGGTACGGGCAAAGGTAGTCGCCATCGTCTTAATCGAATTGATAATAGATTTTAAGCAGCCTGTAGCTTCCAACGCGCCACCAAACGCCAGCGCAATGAGCACTAACGAAATAGTCCACATCATAGACTGTACCCCACCACGATTAAGCAGATCGTCTATCTCGCTAATATTGGTTTGGATGGAATAGCCATTGTTGGCATAGTCAAATACAGCCTGCAGGCTTTGGCCTTGCGCAACCATGGCAAATGCGCCCCCTGCCAATACGCCGACAAATAGCGACGGCAGCGGCGGCAGTTTTTTCAGGGCCAGCCCCATGACAATTAATGCAGGTAGCAACGCCCAACCGGAGATATAAAAATTATCCTGTAGCGCTGTGGTGATGCCTTCTATTTTTTCAAACGACACACTTTCGGCATCAATGACTAAATAGCCCACCGCCAGATAAATAAGAAAGGCAATAACCATGGCAGGAATGGTGGTAGCCATCATATTTTTGATATGAGAAAACACATCGGTACCCGTTACCGCCGGTGCAAGGTTGGTGGTATCGGAAAGTGGTGAGACCTTATCGCCGAAAAAGGCACCAGAAACCACGGCACCCGCCGTCCAGTACATTGGAATATCAAACCCATCACCAATGCCCATTAAGGCCAGGCCGACCGTTCCCACACTGCCCCAGCTTGTACCCAGCGACACTGCTACCACGGCGCATATCACCATGGCTGCCGGCAGAAAGAGTTCAGGGGATAATGTCTTTAAACCATAGTAGATAATGGTTGGAACCGTACCGCTGGCGATCCATATTCCGATAATCATCCCCACAACAATGAGTACGCTCACCGCGGGCAATGCCACGTGGATAACCTTGAAAATACCTTCCCGAATATCCTCCCACGTCAAACCCAGATAGATCCCGACACAACTGGCCAGTGCTACCCCAATAGCGAGTGGAATATGGGGTTCAAACACCCCGAAGTAAAATATTTGAATCCCCAAAATAATAAGCGTCAGTATGACTGGCGTTAACGCCACCGATAGACTTGGTGTAGCTTGCTGATCAACTTCCATACATCTTCCTGATATCTGTAGCCATTGATGTTTGTAAGCCCCTAGGTCAAAAACAGCCTAGAACAGGCATCATATAAATAATGTTTTTTTATGACAGATTATCTACGGTCAACGCACGTAATGGATCGGGAAAGCGCACGGTGGTGAGCGTCGCCGATCTGGGCCTATGGAATCAAGTTGGGCTGGAAGCCATGTAAATTGGCGCATGTGTTACGTCTTGTTACGACAATGTGCTTGCCACCGAAAAACGGTCTTTTATACTTTCTCGATATTCAAATAATTATCAAAGGATTGTGCTATCAGGATGATGTCCGCATTCCGGTTATTTTCTGTTTTTCTGCTCATTGTTTTAGTGAACGGATGCAGCATATTTTCGCGTTCAAATTCTGTAGAACGCATATCTTCAGATTCCGGCCCCGTTGCAAGGGCAAGCGATGGCAGGTATCAAAATATGTTTCCGGGCGAGAAAACCTATCCCGTCACCTGTGATAAAAATTGTTATCCCACTTTTGAACAACTGGCGTGTCGGGAGGACAGTGAAGAATGTCTGTTTACTGGAAAACGTGAGATACCCGACATTGAATCTGGCTTCTCTATTCTGTGGCTGGGGCATGCAAGCTTTTTGGTCACTTTGCCGGATGATACTAAACTATTATTTGATCCGGTAAGTGGCCAGTTTGACTGGCCCATCGACTGGCTTCACGCACTGAGCGGCGGAATGACACGCCGGGCCCCGAGCTGGCCTGATTCAGCGACTTCAGATGTCTCTGCGGTACTATATTCACATTTACATTATGACCATTTCAATAAAGCAGATATTGCGAAACTAGGCAATGAACCGCTGTATTTTGTACATCAGGACACCGCCGGTTATTTGCCACAAGAAGGGCTTACTATTAAAGAAGTAAGCTGGTTCAGCGATTACCAGTTAGGGGCTGCCACTATTAGCGCGGTGCCGGCGCATCACTTTAACAGTCGGTATTGGGTCCCGTTTTTATATAATGATGATGAAATGGCGCTATGGGGTGGCTGGGTAATAGAGCATGACGGGCGCACGCTGCTTTTTGCCGGTGACACTGGCTACTCAGCGCACTTCAAAAAGATAAAAGAACATTATGGCAGTATCGATATCTGCATGTTACCTATTGCGTCGTACTACCACCCGGAATATGCAACATGGTACCGGTACGTTCACACCACCCCGGAAGATGCGCTGACAGCCGCCGATGACCTGGGTTGTAAAGTAATGATCCCGTGGGGCTATGGAAATGCCAGTTGGCAGATGGGCGATCATTCTTCTCACTCACCGCTCAAGCGATTATTAAAAATGCATCAGGAGGTCAATACTTCGCTGCCATTGTTGATAATGAATGAGGGAGAAAGCGTATCGCTTTGAGGCTGTACACCATAAGTTCCCGGCCTACTGCTCGTGACACTTAAGATGTCGATTCATTGATGCCTTTCATTCATTGTTTGGGTGTAAGAACATCGGTCATCGGGTATGCCATAGCCGGAACACCCATAGAACTTGCCGTATTTGCCGGCTCTTTCATGAAGTGGACGTCCGCAGAGAGGACAAATCGGCAATTTGCTGGCACAGTCTTCATTGTTGCAAACAGAGTGCGTTTGCGTATCCACTGAGGGTGAATTGCAGAACTCACAAATTCTCACTTTGGTTGGGCAGGCATTGCCTGATGAGCATGCGTAAAACTCCCCAAATTGTCCACTTTGCTTTTTGAAATACCCGCTTGTGCAGCTTGGGCATTTGTGAAGACGCCGGTACTTTTCTGAAAAACGCTCAGAAACAATATTCACTTCAAACGAAGGTGAGAGTAGCTCTTCCACAAAAAAGGATGGCGCCGCCGCGTCAGCGACCAGATAACACTTCTGCTTTGCCCGGGTTATGGCGACATAAAAAAGTCGTCGCTCTTCTGAATGTAAATAAGGATCAAGGGAAGGAAGCAGCGCTTCGACGACAAGTTCATCTTTTCGGCTGTTGGGGAACCCAAGCTTACCCTGAGACAGTCCGATGATGATGCAGTGGTCCGCCTCAAGCCCTTTGGAGCCGTGAAAGGTCCAGAAGGTAATATTACTGTTACGACACATTTCGTCCAGATAATCCCTCGCATCCTGAAGCAGGTAATTGTAGCGTGCCATAACAGCGATAGATGCATCAGGTGAATGCTGCAAGATTTTCGAAACAATTTGCCGGGTCGTTTCCTGTAAATCGGGTTTACCATCAATCAAATCGTCCAGGAGGTACACTTGCGGCGAAGCGACGATCTGATGGGTGCTAATTTCTTTTTTATATTGCTCAGGGTTGGCCATCACAAACATTCCTGCTGTGTGCGCTATGCTGTTGTTGTACCTGAACGTTTTTTCCAGCCTGGTAAGCGAATGACTACCAACGTGCTCTTCAAAGCGTGTTGTCAGCTCCAGCTTACCGCCGGAAAAGCGATATATTGACTGCCAGTCATCCCCCACCACGGTTAAAATTGGATCAGGCCCCTTTTCTATCATGGCGTTTAAAAAGTCCATCCTCGCCCTGGAGATATCCTGAAACTCGTCCACCAGGATATGGCTGTAATGCGAGCGGTACGTGCCAGTCAATACGCTGGTAGTGGCGCGAATTATCATATCGTCAAAATCGATGCGCTCCTCCTCCAGCAGCTTGTCTTTGTACGCATTATGAAAAGCGCTCAGCAAGTCCGTGTATTCGTCGGCGTTGGCAATATTATGTGCGTTTAAACGACTAAAAATATCGTCACCAGATAACTGCTCGACGCGTATAGCTTGCAAACATTTCAGGTAGCGGGCGACACCCTCTGCGATGCCGCCGAAATCCTTCAGCGCATCCAGGACTTCATCCAATGGCCTTTTATGCAGTTTAATGCCAGCATCAGTCAGTTGTTGCTCAAGGACGTCTTCAAGCGTGCCCTCTACCCAGTTGTGATGAAAGGTCTCAAGGAGCGTCGTACCAACCTCAGTGTGCAGATTACGTTTGGACACCATCTCATTCTGAAATTTCACGTTGTCGATGCCCGGACGTGTATTGCCAGCTCTGTCAATGCCAAAGTGCTCAAGGTAAATGTCCGTCCCTGTGATGTGAAAGTCCGGGCGGTAATCGAATCCAGCACTTATCCGGCGCTTACTCACATAGGATGGCTCATACTCGTAATCCACACTGTGAAGGTAGAGCCAGTTGGCAATCAGCAGCTCCTGATAGCCTCTGACCTGCTCGCCTTTTAATGTGCGATATTCATTGTCCCTGACGTATTCTTCATATTCCTGCACGGTTTTAAAATCAAAGGGGTTGATTGCAGGGTACAGCAGCCGGATAAACATCTTCAAAGACCGTTCGCTGCGTTGTAATGCCTGCTCAAACCATGAGGTTGCCCAGGATTCCAGCGCAAGCCGGTCTTCGGCAAAGCGCGACAGGGACGGTGTGATCCCTGTATCAATAAGGATTCGCCTGCCCAGTGCGTGGAAGGTCTGAATTTCAGGCAGCCGGTCGTGTTGAATGTGCATCTGTTCAGCACGATATTCTAACCTTTCCCGCAGCTCTTTGGCGGCGGCGTTGTTGTAAGCCAATATCAGAATGCTTTTCGGCTCAGCCTTTGCCGTGTCTATAAGGTCAAGCGCTTTGGCCACAATCACGGAGGTCTTTCCCGTCCCCGCCGCAGCCAGTACGAGATTACGGTCGTTGTTACGAATCACCGCTAAACGCTGCTGTTCCGTGAGCGGATTGGATTCAACCCGGTCAAAAAAGCGTTTTCTGGAGGACATCTGCTTTTGTGCAAAGCGTCGTCGAATTTCATTGGCGGTCGACGAAAGAGGTTGTACAGCACTGAGAACATTGAGTTGCTGCAAACGTTTGGCAGATAGACAGCCCGACTCTGCGAGTAAAGGTTTGTATTGAGACAATAGCGAAGAAATATCTTCATCCAGATCAGAAACTCGCGAATCACGTAAGTACTGCCTGACCGCGGCGGTCTCAAATTGTTGATAGATACTTTGAATGCGAGTATCGGCAAGCTCTGTGATTGCACCGCGTACAGCGCTTTCCAAGGCAGGCAGTGTTTTGCGAGAAAGAAAACGTAACACAAAAGACTGATTGCACGCATCGAAGCGATAAGTTCCGCCAAACCACCCTTTTCGTAGTTGCGGGAAGGCTTTGATGTCACTTAGTGACAGGCGTCTGTCTTGTCCATTGACCCGAAGGATAAGTTCACTGCCTTCAAGGCGTATGTGGGCTGTGTTAAACAAGTTGCCAAGAAAATTAGGCAAACAAATTACAGCACTTCCAATCATGGCTTTCTCACACTCCATCCCAACCGACTACTATTTCATTAACGGTCGAATTACTGAACTTTTGCCCAGTTAACATTTAAAGCGCGGTATCTTATGCTCGGCGCACAACTAAGTACAAGCATTGATTTTGATGGCAAGCACTGTCACTTTTCTGACCCGTTTTCCTGAAGATAAATACGCGTCCGACTGACAATGCTTATGTGGTCTGTGACGAGGCGCAATCATACGGGCTGTTGAGTGAATCGAATAAACGCAACAAGGGATGCGAGTGTCAATTACCGAAAAAATGCAGTGCGATTCGCCATTAGTAAACCTTCCCTAAACCAGCAATATCCCATTTTTTAAGATCTTCGTACTGAATCAATAAGGACAATGACTTATGCGATTTTCAATATATTGGAAACAATGACGATTATAAAATAAAGAAACGCTGCAGCGAACAACGAAGTACCAGGGCCATCACGCAGCATCTGGCTGGCGTGAAGGCAAACGAAACTTGTCGAAATAGAAATCACATCCTCGAAACCAGACTTGCCGGTTTGACACCGCAGAGCGCAACATTCCTATCAGCGGCATGCTCGTTAAGAAACCGCGACGTGGTTATCGCCGCGGCTTTGTTAGAAGACTGACAATAGATAAATTAACGTTGTTTTTCCGCTATCCATTTTTTCACATCAGCTTTTACCATCGATATCGGTCTGGCACCGGGCAGTAAAATCACGTCGTGAAACTCACGGATATCAAACTTTTCTTTTAGCGCCTCTCGGGTCTCTTTTTCAAGAGAGACAAACTCGAGCATCCCCAGCTTGTAACCTAATGCCTGACCTGGCCAGGCCATATAACGCTCGACTTCCGGAACCACATCAGACAAAGAGGTGCCTGTGGTTTTATGGAAATAGTCGATAGCTTGCTCTCGGGTCCAGTGCTTAAAATGTAACCCGGTATCTACCACCAGTCTTACAGCGCGATAAAGCTCAGCCTGAAGACGCCCAAGATTCCCTAATTGATCGTCGTCATACATTCCCATAAGTTCGCTGGCAACAAACTCAGAATATAATGCCCATCCTTCAACGTAAGCATTGTAAGGGGCATTTTGGCGTAATAAGCCAATATCCTGCTGTGCCATATTGAGCGCGATCTGAAAATGGTGACCTGGAACAGCCTCGTGGTACGTGAGGGTCTTCAGACCAAATTTAGGTACCGCTTTCATGTCACGTAAATTAATCCAGTAGATACCCGGACGCGAACCATCCAACGAAGGCGGAGAGTAAAAACCACCGGCTTCTCCGGCTTCCGATACCGGAGGAATACGGCGCACTTCTACGGCTTGTTCAGGTAGAGTGCCATAAAATTCCGGCGCTTTGGCCATCACTCCTTCAATCTCTTCATTTAAATACCCCAGAAGATCTGCACGTCCCGCATCGGGAGCCGGATAAACCTGACCCGGCAGCTGCGCAAGCTGCATCATGCGCTCGCCAACCGTCCCTTCGGCATAGCCCTGTTCGCGTAAAATCGAATCCATTTGCGCTGAGATCCGGTCAACTTCACTTAATCCAAGTTGATGAATGGCATCTGCGCTGAGCGTGCTGTCCCCCAGAAAACGAATTGCATGCTGATAAAATGCTTCTCCCTTTGGTTGCGACCAAATGCCGTCGTCGTTACTGGCTTGCTGCTCGCTTTCATTTACGGCGCTCAGAGCGCGCTTATAAGCTGGATAAACCACGCTTTCAACCAACGCAGCCGCTTTCTCAGTATAATCGGCTCTATCCTCGTCACTCATCGTATCGATTTGCGCCAACTTACTTTCGAACGTCGTAACCAATTCATGATCCGCAGGCGCGGAGGCAAGAAAGTTATTCAAAAATTGCAGTGTTTTGGGATGCAGTTTTTTGGGAAGTATGATGCCCTGAGCCATATCCTGCCTGAATTTGGCGACTACACCATTAACAAAATCGTCCATTTTTTCGAGTCTGGATAAATACGCTTCAGCATCGGCTTTACTTTTTACTGACTGCTGTACTTGCATTACCTTTGGCACATCAATCAAAGGGCCTGATATCTGATTAATAATGTAAGGTAAATGACCTGCCCAGGTATCGATATACCCACCGGAAAAATTGTTATCTCCCGCGTAATACTGAAAAAGATTAATCAGAATTTTCAGATGTTGTTGTTTGTCATCAGGTAATGCCCTGGCATCAATGTCTTTTAAAGATGCAACGGCGCGTCGCATATCCTGCTGAAAGGAGGCCATTCCGGCGGGACTATAGTCGGGTAGACGATGAGCATACGCTCCATTTGCCTGCTCCTGAGTCAGTCCAAGCATTGAAGCCAAAGTAGGCTGTGCGCTAATAAAGGTATTTGTCCACTTGGCCTGGCGCTGCTCAAGCAATGACACGGCCTGTTTCTCAGTCATGCTGCCCGAAGTGACAGTGTCTGCGCCAGACGTTGTATTACCAGGCCCTGAGCATCCCGCCATGAGCGTGGCAGATATTAATGAAACGGTAATTATATTTTTAAGCAATTTTTTTCTCCTTCCGTCAATTCACTCATTGTTGCGCATCAGCACTACATTTTCAGTAGATTCGACCTGACTTTACCCCATTACGTCGTGAGGTGGAGGAACCGAGCAGAAAATGGGCGCCGACAGCAATTAACCACAACGCTGCTGATAAACGTTAATCGAAAAGTGAAATCTGCATTTGCGCTCAGTCCACAACCGGGCAAGATGCGTGTCGATAAGTATCAAAGGCATATGACCTGTTTTTTAAAAATCTGTCCGATTTGATGGCGGACGTTCGCATCTATGTCACGCTTGTGTGTGAAGCGAGTCAGTAAATGGCTGAAGACCTGCAATCTGCACATCACTTGAAAAGAAAGGCGCTAATTAGAGAAAGCGTGTCTTTATTGTTTACCCACTTTCCCTCACCCCCCAGGTATCCTGTCAGCAAACTTGTTGCTATCTGCTCTTGTGATTTACAGCCCATGGCGTTCATATCTAGCGATTTGAATAACCGCTGCTTTAAGACATTGTAGTAATCCTGGCCTGATAGATTTTCTATTATTTTTCCGAGCAAAATGAAGCCAAAACCGGAATATTGAAAAACTCCTCCGGGAGGTGCCGTGGCTTCTCGATTTTCAAAGAGCCGCACGTAATCATCATGGCTTTTAAGCGAAAGTCTGTTTTGCTCATAGGTGGCAAGTAAGTATCAATAGTCTCATTAAGGTAAACTCCCTCCTCTTCCACGAGCATCCGGATGCCAAGAGAGGTAAACATTTTACTTAAAGAACCCAGTCGAAATTGTGCATCTGCCTCTAAAGGCTTTTTATCGTCCCTGTCAAAATAGCCTAGTGACCGATTCAGCAGTATCTCAACATTTTTAGCGATGAGAACAGAACCGGCAAACGCATCTTCGTCATGAAGCGCGACTGCATATCGCTCAAGCGCATCTATGGGATTGGCGGTGCCTGATGAGGAAGCTTTTTCGCATGCTTAGACAGCACATATAAAAGTAAGAATGAGAGCAATTTTTGGAATTGGTGTAGTCATCTTAAAATTCATTTTTCTGACAAGATGCCGAATCTATCCTTTATGCAGAGCATTTAAACTATTCAGCACAGCGCAGAATGCAATTTAACGCTATCCCATGCCCCATTTGATATTAACAATACATTACTGTGCCGAGTGACTGGTAATCACTCTTCACCGCCTTTTGCCGCTGCGGGCATAATTAAAAGTTGGATGTATATAACAGTATTCGTCAAAAAACCGAGGCTCAACAGCGTTAAATTACTTTATTGCAGGTTCTCGAACAGCTCTTCTTCCTGGGCGAAATGCAGCCTTATTATTGCATCTAAACTATAGAGTAAACGCTGCAGTTCCCTGACGATGCCCTGCTCTTTGGCATCAGCCGAAAAAGTACTAACCCGCTGATGCAGCTTTCTACTTATATGAAATATTTCCTGATGGGTTCGGCTCATGGCTGCCATCGGGTCGTCCCCTCCTACAATATCAGCAAGCATAGGGTAGATGTCTTTATCGTCTGAGCGCTCATGGGGAAGAAGCTGTTTTTGTATTAAGCTGTCCAGCTTTATCAGCGCAGATTTCATCTGTTCGCCTGAAAGCACAGGCAACTCACCGGCCAATACAGTCAGCTCATCAAGAAGGGGTAAGAGTACTTGATGCTGTTTTTGCAACAACTTAGATTGCGCTTCATTCAATTGTAAACGATTTTTACGTAGCGGCGGTATACGCAGCGCTCTGAGTGCGTTTAAAACAACGGCCACGTCAATAACTTCCTGCAAAATGGCACCATAGAGGGGCGGCAAGTAACCCAGCGCAGCCACCAGCATAGCGGTGAGCGACAAGCCCATCCCGACGAAAACGCTTTGCAGCGCAATACTTCGGGCCTGTTGAGCAATATGTATTGCTTCTGCCAGGCGATCCAAGCGGTCCACCAAAATGACGACATCGGCAGCTTCAGCTGATGCCGCGGCACCTCTAGCCCCCATAGCGACCCCGACATCAGCCGCTGCAAGGGCAGGCGCGTCATTCACCCCGTCGCCAACCATCATGGTAATTTGACCATCGCGCTTAGCCTTTATAGCTGCAAGTTTGTTTGCAGGCGATTGCTCAGACAGCACCTCATCAACACCGATGGCCGCACCAATACTTTGGGCTATCTCAGAGTGGTCGCCGGTGAGCATCATAATGCGACTTACCCCCGACTTTTTTAGAAGCCTCACCGCACGGGGCGTCTCTGTCCGCAACCGGTCCGCCATATGTAACACACCTATGACGGTATTATTTCGTGCGACAAAAACTGCGTTGCCGCCCTCACTAACGAGATCGCACAAAAATCGTTTAGCCCAGTCGGGCACCTCAGCCACATGTCTGATGTAATCTAACGAGCCTACCGCTATACGTTCCCCGTTCAGGTTTCCGGCGATCCCTGCTCCACCCTGCTCCTCAACATTGTCAGGCTTATCGAGTATGATTTGGCGTTGATGGGCTGCGCGGACTATTGCGCTTGCCATTACATGCGCTGATACCTGGTCCAGTGAAGCGGCAAGTTGCAATATCTGGCGCGTCGATTCTTTGTAGGAGGCTTTTACAGACACAAGTTCGGCCTGTCCCGTTGTCAGAGTGCCGGTTTTATCGAAAAAAAGCCGCTTTGTTTTAGCCAGATTCTCCAGTGCGCCGGCACTTTTAACCAATACACCATTTTTCGCACATCTCGACATTGCAGAGACAATAGCAACCGGGACAGCTAAAATTAATGGGCACGGCGTGGCAACCACCAGCACCGCGAGGGCGCGCGTACCTTCCCCACTGATTAACCACGCCAGCAACGCAATGGTCAGGCTAAGAGGAACAAACCACATCGCATAGCGGTCGGCTATTCGCATCGAGGGGGCTTTGGACGCCTGAGCGGCAGTAACCATTCGCACGATACCTGCATAGGTACTTTTATCCGCTGTTGCTATAGCTCTTATTTCAAAGGGTACACCGACATTCAGTGTGCCGCTGGAAATCGATGCCCCCTCTTGTAATTCAATGGTCCTGGATTCCCCTGTTAGCGCAGACTCATCTAATAGGGCACTATCAGATGTCAGGGTGCCATCGACAGGAACAGTGTCGCCAGTGCGAATCAATACCTGATCACCCTCTTTTACATCCGATAACGGTACTTGAGTTATCGCCCCCTGCACCACAAGAGTGGCAGTTTTGGGCACGTTGGATATCAGGGCGGACATGGACTTTTTAGCGCGTCTCTGGGCAAAACTTTCTAGTGACCGCCCACTTGCCAGCATCAGGGCAATGACAATCCCCGTTAATGGTTCATCCAGAGAAAACGCACCAGCGATAGCCAGCAGAGCAAGAAGGTCGACGCCCGGCTGCCGACGAGATAATGCGACAACCACATCGTAAAACAACATCACAAACGCCGGAAGAGCACCAATTAACCAAACCCAGCTTGCAATGTACGGCAGATCAGCCCAAACCATATAAAGCCCTGCCAACAGCGCACTTGCAGCAGCACCTAAACTTACAAGCTCAGTTACACTTTTAAGAGTCATGATAATAAAGAATTTGCTGGATTATTTTAGCTTAGCTGCCTTTATCCGGTTCATCTAACGCCAGTAAAGAATATGTCTGACCGCCCATGCACGGCAATGGGGCGGGAGCTTTAGGAGCCGTAGAGGAGAAACGCTCTATTTACTTCCATTTCATGCCCAGCTTCTCCTTTTCGAAAATCCGGCGCGTAGCAATTTTCTGTACCAACATTTTTGGAATAGGCGCCAGGAGCGAAAAGTGAACTGTATTAGCCGATGCGAGCCGGGAACCGATTTCATCATTAAGATAAGAGATCACCGAAGGTGTGGGATGTAGGCTGATATGATGTTTAGCCGCTGCGTAAACAACGAGGATGCCACCAGATGTCAATGCAGGCTTGCCCCACTTCAGTTCTTCTATGGAACCAGGGCATACCTCAAGCAGGTAGGCGCGAAGTTCATTCAGTCGGTTTTGTGTTTGTGCAGGTGTAGAACATATATAATCCTGAACAGTGAAGAATTTCATCCGGCCTCTACTCTGCAAATTTATAGTTATCTATAAATCAACTTACGGTGTGACAAATGAAACCATCGCAGGCTGCAGCATGTACGCTACACTGATAACCGGCCCTGTCGGACATTAAACGCTGAACCGCAGAACACATGCCCGGGCCTGCCTAACTAGCATAAGCTCAGCCTTTGGCTTCTGCCCATTGTTCCTGGCAATCAACATTAACTATACTGAGATAACTGTTTTCACTTAGTGTGCGGACCATTAATATCAATATTGAAACTTCGTCTTGCAGGACGCCGTGGCTTTTTGCCTATAGACAACATCAAAGAAAGCACCAACCCAAGCCCCACGCCCATCACCAGACCGCCCGCAAGATCCTGGCTTACGCCTAGTACCTCCCCGGGCGCTCGCACCATGGTTATCCAGAAGAACAGCATAAATGTGACACTCGAAATGAGCGGAATCAATGCTATTTTTATACGCTTCACTATCGTCACAACCCCTTGTCACAGATATATTCGGCATCTATTTAGCGTGGCAGAAAAAAGCGTAAGTTCCAATATTCCATCATTAAATCTTTGCGGCCCCGGTTATTAAATGAATGGTTATTTGGGCACGTGGGATGCACCTGCTATCTGTGCGAGTGATTCAATGCATTAATAGACGATAGGGAGGCTTGTACTGCATGGCGCTTGTCGGATAACAAACGCCGGTAAGAAGGTCTGTCAGGCAGACAATTACAAGTTCACCTTAGAATTTCGACGATTTCCCTGGTTGCTTCAATAAGCCTGATGACTCGTCCGTCAACCTCTACGGTGACAATACCATCGTTTCTGACAGGAACCATTACCGACGCACTGCTGTAAACCTGCCTGTCTAACCGCTCACCCACAGCAAGCTTTTTCTGCCACCCAGGGGGAAGCTGCCCCGTGCGCTTCACTTTCTTTTCCAGTCCGGGAGGCAAAGACTTATCTTTATTAGGTTTTGCTTCAGATACTGTACAGCTTATCGCCGATGCCAGGATAAGTACTTTAACGATTTCTGTTTTCATACAAATTACTGCGTAAAAATGTGCAAGATATCCCTTAAAGATAACAGTTAATCCCTGCCATCATAAGATTTATCGCGTAGTCGCTCTCATACCGGAGTAACAACCACCATTCCTTGCCATAACTGTGAGGCCTGACGTCCCCCTCAGGGGGAGAGATGTGATTTATCAGCTTTATACTCAAAGAAGCCTAAACGGTCATTAGCTTTGCGGCCATAACGCATGTTTTTTAATTTTGCTTTGATGGTGAGATAACAAACGATGATCGGTGCCAAACAATGCAATGGGGTGACAGTAATCCCGCGAGGCTGTCACTTACGAAGTTCAGAATAAAAAACAAAGATAAGGCAACTTTCTTAGAAATCGACTTTTGTCAGGCATAAAAAAATCCGATGTCAGCTTTTGACATCGGATCTTCTTAGAAAAATCAGCCGTCCATAGGGAGACACCTAACCGAACGGCGATTTTTAATCGTCGCTCAGTCTACTGAGCGACTAAAAGTGAGTTAATTAAAACTCAATGCCTGCGCTTAGCTGAACATAGCGAGGTGTTTGATAAGACGTCGCAGCCATGAAGCGCGGGTTCGTATCACCCGGGAAGCTCAGCTCAGCCGTCTCGTTTTGTCTTTGTACAGATGATGCATTCAACACGTTGAAGACATCAGCTCGTAACGTGACGTTTGTCTCGTAAAAATCCATGTTGTACGTAGCGTTTAGATCAAGGCGCGGCGTCCAGTCTGTACGTCCGAAGTTACCGCGAGGGAACCTGGTGTATTCATTCGCTGTTTCTTCATCGGTACAATTCGCGTTACATACATAGAATGTATCACCGTATGGAGGTACGCCATTAGGATGGCCCACACCAAACGCATTCAAAGGACGTCCTGACGACAGGATAAAGTTTGCACCCAGTGTCAGATTATCCGTCATGGCATAGGCGCCGTAAGCTTTGAAGGTATGACGACGGTCGTTAGGCAGATAACCATAAGCACCGTCCATCAACTCAGCAAAGTCGAAGTCCTGAGTAATACCCGCATCATCCTGCGCAATATCAGATTTTACCAGGCCTTCTGTATTACCGTAGCTTTGCGCCCAGGTATACGAGGCATTAAATGACCACTGGCCATCCCATGCACGCGCCAGGGTTAATTCAACCGCATTATACTTACGCTCACCTTCCGGGAAGCCTAGCTGTGCCAGATCAACGTCGATAGCTTCATCAATTGAACCATCACCGGCACAATCAGTGTCAGCAAAAATGGTTGCCACTTTGCCAGGGTTACCCAGGATATAAGATGCCGCATGACATCCATACGTTTCGTCCAGATAAGACGAAATTTCCATATCATCAATCGCGCCATTCAGCTGACGACGAATACCACGGATACCCCAGCTCCAGTTTTCAGCAAAGACCGCTTCATAACCAAGGATGAATTCATCCTGATACATGGGATCTAAATCCTGGTCAACGATACTGCGCGTATCCGGAACAGAGCCATCAGCATTCACACGCGGATCGCCGATCTGTGCGCCTTTCTCATAATCCAGATAATCACTACCATTGAACTGCTCAATGGATGTGCCTATCAGAGGGTAATACGTGGTTACATCGTATTCGTTACCAGATAAACGCACGTTAGTATTACTGGCGACTGGAAGGAAGTAACGACCTACGTTGGCGAATACTTTAGATTCACCGTCGCCATTGATGTCGTATGACAGGCCTAAACGCGGTGCCCACATATTATCGATTTCAACAAACGTACTGCCTTCACCATTCATGTTATCAAAGGTGTCGTTTCTCAAACCAATGGTCGCAGTCAGGTTATCTGTAACACTCCAGATATCTTCGATGTAGAAGGCGCTGTTTTCAGTTTCAAAACTACCATCGACTGTACGAATACGCTCTTCAACATACTCGGTAACCCCTGCCGGAATAGATGATCCGTTATCCAGTTCGGCACCCGGTTCACCATCACGCAGGTATACAAATTTACCTTCAGGACCTGAGTAGCCTTCCAATGCATTTGATGTATTAGTCTCCGTATCGTAACCGAAGCGTAGCAGGTGATCGCCTACGTACCATTCGAAGTCGATACGCATGGCTTCACGTTCATCCTGGCCTTCTTCTACAAGGTAAGCCGGGCTACCGATACAACCAGCAAAACGGCCAATCGGCGCATCTGCGCGCAAGTCGTAATGGAAACTACATTCGTTTTGCACGTTACTTTTAGAGGTCAAATCATATTTGTTTTTACCGTACAACGCTCTAACGGTAAGGTCATCTGTCAAATAGCCGGTATACGTTACTGACCAGTTGTCACCGCCGTTTTCTTCATAACCTGTGGACTGGTAAACCTTCTCACCCGTTTCCAGGTCATATCTGAAGTTTTCAGTAGTAACGGTATTGGAGTCTGAGAACGCCAGTAATTCCAACTTGTGGTCTTCATTGATGACCCAGTCAATTTTACCGCCATAGAACGCGTCATCTGAGCCTTCATCAAAGAAACTGCTGCCTTCACCAGTTACACCCTCGCGGTTAATATCACGCGGGTTGTATATACCGTAGAAAAACAACGTATCTTTTATGATCGCACCGGAAGCATAGATATTGCCTTCCATTTCACTTTTTTCATTAAGACGGTTTACTACATAGGCGCTACCATTAGAAAGGTAAGTATCGGGGCTTTGCTCTCTTAAGCTTTCAGGCTGATAATAAACGTTTGCACCGATTTTGAATTCATTGGTACCACTCTTCGTGATAGCGTTGATAACACCACCTGTAGAACGACCAAATTCAGCAGAATAGCCACCTGTTTTTACTTCAAACTGTTCATAGAACTCGAATGGGACATCAGAGAAGCCTGTACCGGTTCTGAAGTTTGTAACATTCAGGCCGTTGATATAAACAGCGTTTTCTGCAACAGACGAACCACCAAATGATGCCAGGTTTCCGAAACGGCTGTCGCCTGCCGTCGTGCTGGGCGCAAGTAGTGCAACTGACGTTGCGTTTCTTGGAACGGGAATACGGTCAATTTCAACTTCACCGATGTTCAGTGACGTACCTGAAGAACGCATATCGATCATTGAGATTGAAGAACCTGAAACTTCAATTCGCTCGACATCTGACGCTAAGCCTACTGTCAGCTGACGTGACGCACCAGCGCTGATAGAAAACTCTTGAGATTGATTTTGCGCATAGCCCGGTGCATTAGCGGAAACCGTGTAGCGGCCGATAGGCAATGCAGGGAATCTGTAGCGTCCTTCTTCATCAACCTCTACCGTTCTTGTATAGCCGGTTTCAACATTACGAATTGTAACGCTCGCAGCATCAACTGCCTGCTTAGAAGAACTAACGACCTGACCTGACACAGCACCGGTTGTGCTTTGTGCCATGGCCGGCGACATTGCTCCAAACGCAGCAGTGACAGCGACAGCTGCGATCGTGCGCTTGAATATATTATTTTTAAAATTGACCATATAACCTTTCCTGGATTATTAGTTATTATTTATATTTATCGATATAGTTTTCGTTGTTTATGTGAAGCAAGGCTAAATACAAACAACATCCATAAAAATAAACTTCTTACTATATAAAGAGAGCCTATTTAATATGAACTTTTCGACCACATACTAATCAAACAGATTAAAAAAGGTCAATGTCATTGAGCCAATAAAAATATAACCAAGTCAATTCAAAATTTCTTATATAGTGTCAAAACAAATTTATTTTAGTCGTTTTTGTTAGTTCATCGATAATTATA
>CAZOYR010000068.1:0-17551 GCA_964584105.1 uncultured Alteromonas sp. | reverse complement strand
GTCGATCCCTCATCAGATGCGCTGTAACTTACAAAATATCACCGATGAGGAGGCCAGAATGCTGGTCGGCTTACTGGATAAACTTACCAGTGAGCTGGATGAAACACTGTGTTCCGCTGATAAATAAATTTTGCTATCCAACTCATCGAATTGTAATCCAATAGCGTATATTATTCAGTGAACACTTGTACGCTAAAAGGTGCCTGTTAAATGTCGTCAGTACCCTCCCCGGCTTACTCAGCAAAAGAAGAATGGATAAACAGCCTTAGTCACGGTATCGGCCTTATCGCCGCTGTTGTAGGCCTGGTATTTATACTGCTGCGCGCCCAGGATCCCCTTGCTATCACCGTATCTGCTATTTATGGCACTACGCTCATCCTGATGTTTTTAAGCTCAACGCTTTACCACGCAATTACCCATCAGCGTGCCAAAGGCTGGCTAAAACTGTTTGATCACAGCGCCATCTACCTGCTCATTGCCGGCACCTATACGCCATTACTGTTAGTATCAGTTGGCGGCTGGCTGGGCATAACGATGACTGCGCTGGTCTGGATACTGGCGCTGGGTGGCGTGATGTTTAAGCTGATTGCTCAACACCGGTTTCCCCGGATCTCGGTAGCCACATATTTACTGCTGGGCTGGATAGCGTTAGGCATTATTTACCCACTGTATTTGGCACTTCCCGGTGCAGGTCTATGGCTTATTGTTGCTGGCGGCCTCTGCTTTAGTATTGGGGTTATCTTCTATGTCGCAAAAAAGGTAAAATATACCCACGCCATCTGGCACATGTTTGTGATCGGCGGCTGTAGCTGTCATTATTTTTCCATTTATTACTATGTTGTTTGAAGGGTTAGCGCGGTATGGAGCAGCCTGAACTCTCTCAGGATACACAAAGCACGAATGCTGCAAACACACTGCGCTGGTTTCAAACCAGTGTAGGCCGGATTTGTCTTGGTCCACGACCTGATGATGCATTAATGCAAATACTGAAAGCCGAAGGGGTTTCCCACATCGCTACTGTGCAAACTTCGGATGAGCAGGCCGATGCTATAAAAGCTCTCTGTGAGTCATTCGATACGCGTTGGGTGTGGCTACCGATAGAAAAAATACGTGACAGTTCAAAAGCAGAAGTCGCTATGTTGCAAAAATATCTTGCAGAATTACGACAAATTCTTACACAGGGTGGCAGTGTTTACCTGCATTGCGATAAATCACGTTACCGCTGTCGATTGATGTTTTATGCCCTGTGTCACCACCTTAAAATGCCTTCCTCCAGTGCATATCCGGCCATGCATTCTTTTTCTGCAGACGGTGCCAACCGTATCGCCCGCGAAGATTTATACTGGGCTGCTGACTTAGGTACATCAGTAAAATATCAGGCCTGATATCGCCAATCCAGCCATGTTGCGCATTGGCCAATCGCGCTTTTGCATAGTATTTGCTTTACCTAGCCTAACGCATGTTTTGCCAGAATAGTCTGCAGTCGTTTTTAACACCGACGTCACTGGCATTGTGCGTATCTTAACATTTCATTCCTGCGGCATTTACGCGCAGCATTTTTTCGCTTCAGTTTATAGGTATCGGCTTATGTTGTTACATCGCGCGAAACGGTTGTCACGCCTGATTATCGGTTTATCACTCATTGCCACCCCGGCTGCATCCACCTTTGCAGCAACATCATCGACACAACAGGCATTTGTGGCTGGTCAACCAGGCACTGCAGCGCTAGAGCAGATAACCCAGCAGATGTCGCTCAGCGATATTGAAGCACTGGTAGTGTCGTTAAAAAACGACAAACAATACAAACGCATGCTACAAAAATTGCAGGCGGATGAAACATCGGCCGCGGCTGAAATCCTTGCCGCTTTAAAGGACACAGGCTCGTTGTATGATGCCACGACAACGCTGGTGCAGCAGAAGACAGCTGATGCACAAAAATTAGTGCGTGCCGCTATGCTACTTTTTCCGGCTGATCGCTACGCGCTCTACCATGCCCTGTTAGCCGAAAGTACATTGTCTGAAAACCAGGTTAAATCCTGGGCGTCATCGACCGGTGTGCTTACCAGCAAGTTATACGCAGATGAGGCTTTCGATAGCGCAGGTATCACCATTGAGCCATTAATGGAGTCGCTCAGTGTCAGTATTGCCGGGCAGACCGCAGATACCAAAGCATCTGTATATTTTCGCCGCGCCAATGCGTCGAACGGCGACTGGCAGCGCGCAAACGATCTGCAATGGGAGCCGGTGACCGCACACCTTACCGGCCCGTTAGTCTATCTGCAGCCTGATACGGCTTATGAGCTGAAAATCAGACTGGAACAGGCGGACGGAAGTTCGCAAACACTGATGCGCCAAACGTCAACCCGCGCTGAAACACCGCCTGTCGACCCCGACAAAGTTTATCAACTCGCTGATATTTACGACGGCGGCACGCTGGATCTGGAAGCGCTTAACATTGAAGGTAAACCAGGTGCCTGGGCTAAAATTGTGGGCGACCCCGAACATCCTATTGTCGCCCCTGACGGCAACAAGCACGCCATCGATATTGGGAATAACAGTTATATTTATTTTGAGAATATCGTCGTTAAAGGCGGCAGAACCCATAGTGTCTTTGCAGAAAAAGCGCATCATATCTGGATAAACCAGTGTGACATTTCTGACTGGGGCCGATCACCCAACATCCTGAAAAATGGTGTTGCTTATGAGTTGGAAGATGCGCAACCCATTAACTATGACTCAGCTATTTATCTTCGCCAAAGTGGTGTCGTTACGGTTGAAAACTGTCACATTCATGATCCCAACGCTCTGGCCAATGACTGGCGGTATGGCCACCCGAAAGGACCAAATGCCTTTTTCGCACATGCCAATCATCCCAACCCTGCATACAAGGGGCAGGTGATCCTAAGAAACAATGTGTTTGAAGGTAAGCCAGAGCACCGCTTTAATGATGTTATAGAAGGCCGTAAAAATGGTGAGCCTTTAGGGGGTTTTGTCAGAGACTCGGCAATTTATGGTAATACGCTCAGATATGCCAATGATGACGGTATTGAGATAGACGGTGGTCAGTATAACGTGCTGGTTTACAATAACGACATTGCGCATAGCTATACGGGTGTCAGCGCCATCCCGACACGGGTCGGACCGTCGTTTATCTTCAACAATTACATTCACGACCTGGGCGATCAAACAGGCAAGCAATGGGCCGCTGTAAAGCTGGGAGGGTTGTTCGCAGGGGCGTTTGGTAAGAGCCATATTTACCACAACCTAATCACAGTAGGACGAAACGGTATCGCCGCATCGCGTTTTCAGGAAGACAATACATTTTATACCCACGCTCAGAATAATATCGTCATCACACAGAAAGACGCCAATATGGTAGGACTGAATGTATATGATCCCGAACAGTTCGAACAAACGCGGTACGTGAATAACTATTTTTTCAATACAAAAAAGGGCGAGCCCAAAGTGGAAGGAACCATCACCGTGCCTTATGCGTATCCTTCTGAGGTGAATACAAAAAATGCAGAAAGCTGGGTCAATAGTGAAGGCCAGGCTATGTTTCCTGCCAGTAATGCGTATTACATTCCCAATTTTAGTCTGAAAAACGCTCAACAGGACGCGTATATTAACGGGCTGATAAATTAAGGCAGGCTTCGTGCTTGTCTTCGGCATATTTTTTAAACATGGAAAGTAACGCAGTACATGTCATTAAAAGCTAAATCTTTAGCGGGCGCGTTCTTCAATCTGTCAGCCAACGGGTTCGCCCAGATTGTTAATTTCGTCGTCTACGCTATCATGGCCCGGATCCTTGAAGTTGAGGAGTTCGGGCTTGTTGCCATCTGTCTGATGGTCGTTGAGTTTTGTAATCTCTTTGTCACCGTAGGCATCAGCCAGAACCTGATTCAACGTAAACACTGGGATAATCAGTTCGCCAGTCTCTCATTCTGGGTATTGATGGGGGTTTCCGCAGCTATTGCGAGCCTTATCTTTGTGGTGGCTGTGCCTATTGCCTGGTACACCTATTCTGAACTTGCTGCGCAGCTTATTGCAGCCCTGGCTATCGTGCCGATTGCCAATGGTTTCAGACTGGTACACAAAGCGAAACTGGAACGTGATTTCGAAAACAAGAAGCTTGCGGTATACGATACCGTTGGTGTGCTTATCGGCGGTGTGGTTTCAGTTGTCACCGCACTGGACGGTTTTGGCGCATGGGCTATCATCTTCGGCAAAATCGTACAGGCCGTAGTATCAACCGTTCTGACCTGTGTGCGTTCTGACTTTAAACCCGAAAAAGTCACCGACAAATCGCATCTGCCGGAAATTATCACATTTGCCAAACCCCTGATTGCGATGTCATTCGTTAACTTTTTCTCGCAAAAAGCATCGAATATCATTATCGCCTTTTTCCTGGGCGCCTCGACGTTTGCGTTTGCCTCCGTCGCCAGACAAGGTTTTTCGGTCATCAACAACCTGACCTTTCAGCCGCTGAATCGAATTGCTCTTGCTGGTCTTTCGCGGGTAAGCACCGATAATCTTAGCCAGACTTTCGGGCGCATGGTGGGCATGACGGCAATCTTCGTCTCTCCCGTCTACTTTGGTGTGGGAGCTATCGCCCACCCGTTTGTGGAGCTGGTATTCGGCGATAAATGGACAACCAGCGCATACCTGCTCTCTATTCTGGCAATTATGGCTCCTACCCAGGTGATGGCTTACTATCTGCCTAACCTCTTAATTTCCAGAGGCATGCCGCATCAGGCGTTTAAACTCAACATGATCAACCTGGTGGTGAACATGGCTCTGCCATTGATGGCTGTGCCGTGGGGCCTGTACGGGGTGATCATTGCCCTGGTAGTGGCAAACTATATCACGCTATTTTTGAAGTTCGCGCTGGTCAAAAAGCACCTTGGTATCGGTATAAAGGACGCTCTGGCCAATACCTGGATGTTTTCTATGGCCTCGGTGGTCATGTATGGGGTGGTTCTGTATCTTGAACGCTTCAATGTCTACGGTCTGGACAATATTTTCCTTAATATTGCGGCACTGGTGGCAACCGGCGCGGCTATCTATACGGTTATTCTGTTGCTTTTCTTTCGCCGTAAGAGTTTCAAAGTCATGGCAGAATTGAAACGTTCCAAAAGCCAGAAGACGATTAAAAAGCCGGCGGCCGGACAAACAGAGACAGCTGATTCCTGATTAGACACTTGCATGTGAAAACTGCCTGCATTCCCGGGCAGTTTTCCTAAGCAGGAATAAACGCTTAGCCTTTCGGGTAATGGCTTCACATTACCCACGCACTTTTTCAAATATAGCTAAACTCTTACGTACAAAAATTTAAAAATCTTATTATTTTTCAAAAAGATAAACAACCAAACAAATTGGCACGATAGGTGCTTACTTAGTGTATATATTTTAGAATTGCCAGTCCACGGAGACAGACAATGGAAACCTTATGTGCACTTGCTTTTGCTTATCAGTGCGTTTTAATTCTTCGCCGTACACAGTTTGCCGGAATCGCAATGCGCGCGCCGGCTTAATAAGCGTATTTCCAGTCTAATGTTGTATCTCACTCTTCCCTTTTTCTGGCATCACCAGAGACGACATTATGCAAACTTATCTTCCTCAGCAGGAAGAAAATCTTAAAGCATTTATCGCGCAAAAAGGTTTTCCCTGCGTCGGCGCTAAAACAGCGCTTCATAAAGAACAAATTCATCATCATCACTTTGGTCCCCTGCACGATAGTACAGACAACATGGACATACTGGACGCACTCTATCGCTTCATAGCTGGCTTCAACATTCAAAATGACATGTTCTCATCACTGGTTTGTACGTTCGAGGGGCCATGGGATCATAGCGAGAGGCACTATGAACGCTTGCTTTGGGAAAAGCTTCAGCAACTTTACGATATTGATAGCCAGTTGCACAGTTGGGACAGTCGCGTAAGTAACAATCCTGACCACGCTGATTTCAGTTTTAGTCTGGGTGGTAATGCGTTTTTTATTGTCTGTCTTAACCCGGCAAGTCGCCGTAAAAGTCGGCGCTACGACTCGCCCGCTATCGTTTTTAATCTCCACCAGCAATTTGACCAGTTGCGTGGCGAGGGAAAGTTTGAGGACTTTCGTGATCATATTCGAAAAAGAGATGCAGTTTTCAGCGGGGGAAATAATCCAATGCTGGACAATCATGGTAGTGATTCTGAAGCAAAACAATATAGCGGACGTCAGTTAGAAGATAACTGGCAGTGTCCGTTCCATACAAGTCAGGAGCAACAACATAATGGATAAAATTCCACCGCGAAGCGGCACCGCGTTCGAGTTAAAAGCCGGTCAAAAATTGAAAGTGATCGATCCTGAAGGCGAGCAGGTCGCAGATTTGTATGCGTTTAACAGCAGTAATCATAATGAATACCTGTCATCGGGCCGCTCTCTGGATTACAACGAAAGCGTAAATTTTGGCAAAGGCGCAAAATTGTATTCCAATGATAGCCGTGAAATGTTCGAGATTGTTGAAGATACTGTAGAAGACCATGACTTTCTGCTCACTCCGTGTAGTAAGGCAACGTTCCGCCATTTTTACCCTGATGAGGAACCTGTACCGGGTTGTCACGGTAATCTGGCGAAAGCATTTTCAGCATATGGGATCCCTGAGCATCTTATTAATACAACCTTTAATACATTTATGAATGTGGCCATAGATGAAAAGGGGAAGTTGTCTGTTTTGCCTCCCAAAAGTAAGGCCGGCGACTACACCGTTTTTGAAGCTAAGATGGATATGATTGTTGGTCTGACTGCGTGCTCTGCCGGCGAGTCTAATAATTTCAGCTATAAACCGATTTGCTACGAAATTTTATAGGTAATAAAAAAGGGTGCGAGCACCCTTTTTCTGTTTTTAACGGTTCACACGCCCCACAAATCGAAAGGGAATGCCTGATAAAGCTTTCTGGCGATAGGAGTAAAATCTGGTGGTCTGGGAATATCAGCTTGCAGACCTTCTTCAACAGAGCTTACCTTGGGGATGTCCTTTCTGCCGGTTCCCTGATAATAATCTTCGTACTTAAACATAGACTCGCCGCTATTTGAGTCCAGGAATACCGCCGGTATGCCATACGCTTCGGCGATGATCACGCCGTGCAATGAGCTTGAAATCACACGTTTACTGTTTACGATCGACTCAATGAACGACCCCGGATATTGCATAGGCGTCACCAGTGCATCCTCGTGCCCTTCGTAGTGTGACATATCATCGTTCATGTGGTTGATAACAATGTACTCTCTGGCTTCGCCCTTTTGCATCAGTGACTTGGGGTAAAAATAAGGCAGTAAAATAGCCGGATCGCCAAAAATTTTAGGCACATCAATACCACGGTTCATCAGGTACTCCCGCGTGAGCGGGCCTCTGACTGCCCGGACATCGAGCTGCTTGAACCGATTGACCTTGTCGTCCATCTTTTTGTTCAGGCCGGTGCCCCAGATAGTGTCGCCGGTATTAGCAAAATGCAGCACCGAGCCCACGCTCACCAGCTTGTTATCATGGCTGAGTTTGTCGGTAATCATCTTACCTTTCATTGCGATGATTCTGTTTACCAAATCATAGGCAACAAAATCGCCGATATTCGGCCGCGGATCTTTTTTCGACTGCCACCAGAAAATCAGCGACTTTTCTTTGGCATACTTTTGCTTTTCGGCCCATTTATAAAACATCTGTTGTCCTTTATTACTTATATCTGGTGGCGTCTATACACAGTTTTTGTGCGTGTTAGAAAAACCGCTTTTTTAAGCGTCGGATAATACTTTCCCGATTAAAACGCAGCAGTTCGTCATCAACATTGAACTCCTGGATGAATCTTTCCGTCCACGTTTTGTTAATGGTATCGCTCTGCTTTTTAGTGACAGGCGCTGCCGGAATGCGATGACTATCTACCTCGGTTTCCATCATTTCGGCAATACGCAAAATCGTGTTGGCGGTGTTACTTTTCACATCGTTAAAATTTAAATCCATATATTTTGCGCCGCTGGCGCTTAACGTGTATTTCCAGGAGCTGTTTTCAAACAAAATTCTGCGCAGACCGTTGTCGATATCCTCAAATCGGTACTCTGGCTGCTTTTGCTTTTCCTGCTTTGAAATCCACGCACCGGTCTGTTTTGCCACCGCCAGCGATACGGCCTGCGACATAACATCCTGCCGGGTCAGCAGAACAAAGTGGGGATTGGGAAATAACGATTTAATACGGCTGAAGCCCCCCAGCGTTTCAAGGTGGCAGTAATGTAATTTGATACCAAATACACCGTTTGGCGACGTCCGGCGCTGCATCAGTATCCGCATTACCTCTGCAGTATCAGACGTACCGAATTTTTGCTTCCACTGATTCAGATTTTTGGTATTCGCGTATTCCAGCGGAAAACCGAAAGCGCCGGTTTCGTGTAGCGCATGTCCCAGCATATGACTGCCTGAGCGCACCGTAGAGGCAATGATCAGGGTTTTTCTGGTTTCTGTCTGATTCGGATAATCGTGCTCATCGGCAAACTGATCTTCGTACAATTCCATGTCTGGCCCTTCGCTTGGTTAAACGCGCTGACGCACTTTTTTTAGAGAAACGGCGGCAATGTGCTCCATCGTCACCCGCAGTCCTGCCAGCTTTATCGACTGCATAATCCAGCGGGCCTTTTGTTGTTTGAGAGGCAGATAAACAAGTAGCTGCGCGGCGACGCGCTTGCGGTAGTTTTCCTCACCCAGAAATGCTCTGTGCTTATCTGCCGAGCGTAGCCTGACAATGGCCTGCTCCGGGGTCATTTTGGCCACCTTAGCGCCAATGCCATCCATATTCATAAAGCGATACATGAATATCGCTCTTGGAATGTTCACGAGTTTATAGCCTTTTTGCAGCAGTCGAACATACATATCCCAGTCCTGCCCGTTTGGCAGAGATTCATCAAACCGCTCAGCGATGGCCAAATCCCGTTTGATGCTAAAACCGCTCATACCACAGTACTGATTGCCTGTACGCAGAATGTCAGCCTGAACCACGTCGTCGGGCTGAACAAACACCTCTTCTTCTTTACCCAGATTCTGATAACCGCTTACTACGGCGTCAGCACCTTGCTCGTAAGCACGAACATGTTCCAACAGGTAATCTGGCATCCAGATATCATCATCATCCAAAAATGCAATAATGTCGCCGCTGGCGGTATCAACACCGATATTGCGCGCTTTGTTTGCGCCAGATGATGTGTCGAGCGGTTTGTAGATAAAATTACTGTGATGAGAAAATGCGTCGATGACCTGTTCATATGGCAAGGAAGATGCATCATTTACGACAATGACTTCCAGTGGCTTTACAATTTGAGCATAAACGCCATCCAGCGCTTCTTTCAGTTCATTCGGTCGATTAAAAGTCGTAATGACAACGCTGACTGTATAGCTCATAGATTCCCTGTGAAGTAAAAATATAACGCGTAGACGGTTTAGGAAATTCCAACGAATTTCTTTGATGTACATGAACAGGAGCAAGAATCGTGCAAGAAATTTTAAAGCAGCAGTCTGAAAAGTATCTGTCGAGGTATCCGAAGATATTTTTTTGCCATGTGCCGAAGTGCGCAGGCGTATCATTATCCAAGGCAATTTATGCATCCGTCTATCCCAGCGTGCTTAAAGCCACTAAGTTTGCCGGACACATCGACCTGAAAAGTAGCCGGGTCAGTGCGCAACTACTGGATATCGATATGATGACTGCCAGGGAGTGCCAGTTAATCTCACATCTGGACTCGCCTAATATGCTTTATACCAACGGGCACTGCATTGCGCGTCCGTCTGTAGTCAGTAAATATTCCCAGAAGTGGCACTTTCTTACGATATTGCGCGATCCGGTGGACCGCTTTATTTCAGAGTTTGTTTATAACCGGTATAAAGAATCGGAGTGGCTGAAGCACGATCAGGATATTGAACAATATATCGAATCCGATAAAGGGGTCAGCGCCGGGCTCACTTATGCCAGATATTTTTCAGGAATAAATGATAGCCAGCAGATACTGGCCAATCCGGATGCCGCAATCGAGGCAGCTGTTGCTAATTTAAGACGATTTGCAGTTGCCGGTACACTGGATGATATGCCGACGTGGATTAACCAGTTTAATCAGCGTTTTGATACAAAGATAAATATCGACAGCAAAAATAAAAGTCCGAATCAGAATGCATCCTCTGATATTACTGCCAACGAACAGGTTATGAACCGCATCGCTCAATTGTGCGACATTGACCAGCAGATTTATCAACAGCTCAAAGCCATCAAACCCGCCGCTTAACATGTTGAAGCGCAGGCCGTTTTGCCGGCGGTCTGCTATCTGTTAAAGGACTTTACGCCAGGACAGCTGAACTTCCTGGTCGCCATATTTCTGCATTGCCTGTTCAATCACCGTCTCAGCGCTTGTGTAGCGTAGAGCCGGTAACTGCGTATCAAGGTGCTTTGCATCTAAAACCTGGACGAAGCTGAATTCGGAGGCCTTGGCACGGCCAAATTCGGAGTCGAAACACAACACATTCGCCCCAAGGCTAAGGGCCATATAGAAGGTGCCGGATGAGATCATCGCTCCATCTTCATGTGGAATAATCACGTAACGGGCGCTTGCAACCGCCTCCTCCAGATCATCCTGTTCTATAAAAGCGTTATGCCAGGTCACATCCAGGTTGCGCTCAAGAATTATCTGATTCAACAACCGGGTGTGATCCTCATCGGCGCATTTGCCCATAATGGTCAGCGATTCGGAAGCCGGCCAGGCTCTGAGCAATGCATCCAGACGCTTATACGGCTTGATCACACCAAAATACAAATAGCTGATTGGCCGTGGTCGCCCTGTTGTTTGTTCGATAACCGTTTTTAATCCGCTATCCGCCTGATACAACGGGTGACGAACCACCTGACCGGGAATCGTATCTACCGGCTCAAGGGTCACCGTCTGGTGCGCAACCTTATCAAGTAGCCAGACTGTAAAACGAAACAGCAGGGTTTCACGCGGCAGGTTGTGCGGTTTAAAATTGTGCCTTAGCCAGATAATCCGGTGGCTAAAAAAGCGCATTGCCAGAATACTGATGAAAAAGCTGACGATGAACAGCGCCCGGCGTGGTCCTTTTAACCCCTTCCTGAAAGGCTGGTCTTCGTACCAGTTCAACACCACTGTATTTTTTTCTCGTTTACTTAAATTATTTTTTGAAAATAATGCTTTTAGTGGCTCAATCTGAAAGCCTTGCTTGGCATACACCTCTTTGGTGCGGGCAATAAAACCATTGTTATGTTCAAAAGGATAAAGATAAAGCCATCGGTATGTGTTCATCAGTTCGCCCTGCGTGTTGTCACACCAGATGTACCGGTCAAACTGCTCACCACGTCATAGGTTTCCACCGCAATATTGTCCCAGTTAAAGGTCTCAAGGAAGCGTGCCTGATCGATCTGCAGATTCAGAGACTCAAGGGTGTTGAACTTTTCTGCAAGGTGTCCTGTATCTCCCACCCGGAAATAACAGTCATCAGGTAAGCCAATATCAGTATTGGGCGTAATGTTACTGAGCACCACCTGGGTACCGGCGGCAATCGCCTCAAGGGCGACAATAGGAAGGCCTTCGTGGTAAGAGGGCAGGCAAAATACCCGAGCAAATTTATACAAAGCATGTAGCTCATCCCCACTGCGGCGACCGGCAATCATGATATTGGCCGAGGCCTGCTCCAGCAGCGCCCGCGAATAATCATCCTCATGATCAGCACTACCCACTACCACTAACTTCAAATCAGAATGACTTTTCCGGTACGCCTCAACCAGATCATGAAAGCCTTTTTCAGGTACCAGCCTGCCGACTGTCAAAATGTACTGGCCGGGCTGGATGTCCAGATCCCGGGGAAGTTTGTCAGCAGATAAGTCTGCATCAACACCGGTCAACGCACCATTTGGCACATAACAAATTTTATTGGCATGACGCGGATGCGCCTGTTGCAGACGCGCAGTCAGCGACTTGCCCACAACAACCGTTTTGTTGGCAAACCGAATACCCAATGACTCGCCGGTTTTAAGCAACCCTTTGGCAAAACTATTCCACTTTTGTCTGTCGTAATCTGCCCCGTGATGGGTTACCAGCACCTTCATCCCTAATAGCCTGGCCAGTGGTGTGAACAGCGCCGGTCCAATAGCGTGCAAATGCAGTACATCGGGCTTCACCACAAATCGCGCATAAATAATGGCAAGGAAGGTATGCAAAAACGTTTCGAAAAATTTGTGTTTAAGGGTCCAGACACTGCGAAGCTTTACGCCTTCAAACGATGTATTGCGGCTATCCACATACGGCGAGCGACAGATAACTGTAATATCAGCCCCTTCTTTAACCATACGTGGATATAACTGCTGACAGTGTGACTCTATCCCTCCCATGACGTTCGGAATACCGCGAAGTCCAACAGCACAAAGCTTCATATTTCTCTCCAGTAACAGCTACCTGCGCAGCCAGTTATACTTTTACAAATCGACTTAAAAAGGCAGGAACGTGAGTTTCGTCCGCCTTGAGCAGGCGCACAGGTGCCAGCGTATTGCCAATTAAAATGGCGTATAAAATTAACCCCTCAATGTTCCACAAAGGCATTGTGGCAAAGCACATGATCAGAAAACCCACCATGGATGAAAAAAGCATCAGGGAATAGCGTCGGTTTTTAATACGTAATGACTGTTTCAAAAAGCCGCCGACCGCCAGTAAAAAGCACAGCAGACCAAACGCGCCATACTCAAACAAAAAGGAGACATAGGTGTTGTGCGCATATTTAGGAAAACGACCACTCCAGGATTCCGGTCCCCACCCTACCAGCTGATGGATCCAGTCGCCCTGCCAGTAGGTGTAGATATACTGACTCCATATGTAGACCCGTGCCGAGAAGATGTCTTTTTCGGCCTCTGAATAATACATAGGGGCTTTCATGAGCTCGTCCAGCGACCCCAGAAATACAAATACATCGGCAAAGCGATCCTGCATTGAGTAAGACAGCAGCAGGAATGCCAGGCCCATCCCGAAGAACGCCGCAATCAGGAAGACCGGTTTGTAACGAGGTGCAACACGTGCCTCCATGGCATTAAACGCAAAGATGGCAGCCAAGGGCAAAATTGCCAACACAGACGTGCGATAATTGGCGATGACCAGCAAGATGCAGCCCAGGCCGAATAATAACGTCCGGAACCGGATATAGCCGGCTGAAATCAGCCCCACCACGAGCGTAAAGCTGGCAATAATCATGGAAAAGGCGGCTTCATGATTGTAACCACCGATATAACTGGTCGATCCGTCAGCTTCTGTGGCCTTTGCCTCGCCTAACAAAATCGACATGATCTGCAGGCTGACCGGTAGAAAGAACGCTACCAGTAATTTTCGCAATACCTCATCTTTACCAACCTTACGGACCGCCATAAAGATTGCGCCGGTGACGGTAAGAAAAAACATCCACTTAACCATCACATTAATCAGCCCCACTACAGCGCCATTAAGCACACCACTTAGCAGAATACTGGCGAAAAACAGATAGATAAGTCCAAGCTTTTGCAGGGTCAGAAAATTGCGGGGCAGCAACAGCAACCCCATACCGGCAATACCAATGGATGAAAGAGCATTGATGGAAAAGCCAGCAATCAGCGGCTCGTAGGTAATATCATGAAAGGCTGACAGGAAAAACCGCAACCACAGTGCGACGACGGCAAAGGCCAGATACTTGTTACATTGCCGTGAAATTGCACGATACACCAAATACGCACTGATTAGTCCGAATACCAGTTTAACCAGCAGGAACATAGGCCGTATCCTCAGCGCCCGGTGTTAACTCCAGACAGGTCATCATTTTCTGGCGGAAAATCTCATTACTGAATGCTTGCGCGCGCTCGGTGCTTTTAGCTTCATAGCGCGCCAATTCGACGGGTGCGTTGAGAAAATCCATGGCATTGGCTACCGCGGCAGCATCATTAACCGGGCAAAGGCACCCGTACTTCGAGGGCGTAAACTGCCCGATGTGAAGTGGATACTCGCCTGACAGAATCTCAGCAGGGCCCGATTCACAGTTAGTTGCTACAACGGCCTTGCCCAGACACATCGCTTCGACAATAGCATTCGGAAACCCTTCTGCATTGGACGTTGATACAAAATACCGCGCTTGCTTAATATATGGATAGGGGTTGGTTTTAAACCCGAGAAAATGCACCCGCTCGCTCAATCCGAGGCCGGCGACCTGCTCTTTTAGCGCATCTTCCTGATCACCCTGACCAAGGATAACCAGATCTTCCGGCACATCACTTTTGGCATAGGCATCGATCAGAAGACTGAAGTTTTTATTTTTAACGAGCCGCCCTGTGCCAATGATGTATGCGTTTTGAGGTAAGTCACTAACAGACTCGTCAGCAAGCTTGTGGATTGCTGCAATGTCATAAGGGTTATACACCGTCTGAACGCGCTCTTTATTGACATTGAAATTGTTGATGAGGTCTGCTTTTACCCCTTCCGACACAGCCATAACCCGATGCGCTCTGGGGTAGGTCGCTTTGACCATTGCCTTGCTGATAGTATCTTTCAGTCCGCCGGGAAAGTGGCTACTGGTATTGACCCGCTCACTGATAACCGCCTGATAACCAAGCTGATGCGACAACACGACATTGAGCATATTACTGCGGGTAAGGAAACTTAAACTTAGCGAGGGAGAAAGCTGTTTGAGTAGTGGCTTCAGCTGACGATAACCCTGTAACAGATTGCCATCGGTTTCTAATGTAATTTTATTCACGTAAGCAGGGCATTGATGCGCCTCAGGTAATGCATCAAGCAGAATAAGATGGACATCAATCTGATGTTGGGTAAAAAACGACTCCATAATACTCAGGAGTTTGCACATTACCCGCTCGGCACCGCCACCCTCAAGCGAATTAATAATAAAAGCGATGCTGTTATGTCGGTTCATTGTGGATTCCTCAAGCTCATACCTTTAACGCAAATTAAGCCGGTTTTGATTGCCGTATGCGTTTCATCACTACCTACAGCGGCGCTTCTCAAATGACAGGCGACATGGTTGTACCGTTTTTCACAGGCGGTATGCATCGCTCTGGTCAGTGTCGCGCTAATAGATTCATCTTTTATGCCAACTGGCATTTTTGACTAAATGTCATGCCACAAACGGTTGAACAGGTTGAAAAATCCACATGAACACTTCCTCTTCCCTTTGTCATCCTGTATCCAATCGGTCATTGTCTGTAATCAGTACTCCCGAGGACGCTTTTAAGCCCATGCTTAAGTCGTACTCACTGTAGCAATCAGGCAACATTTTCAATCAGTGTGTAATTTTCTTTCTTTTTCATACAGTTCTGTTCATATTGTAATCACTCTGACCCGATTGATGATACCGTGACTCATCATTAATTTTTGTGGCGACGTGCTGTTTCACGGGCAGACAACGCCGCGTTATGCGATGTGGCGGGATCTTTGCTAGATTTGGCGGGATCTATGCAAATTGTATGGATTGATGAGCGTATGATTGATGAGGATATCGTCGCTTAGGATACCCTGGCTCAGACAGTCGCACACGCAGCATTATGTCACTCACCGGGTATATCGCCACAGATAACGAGGAGTCAGAACCATTACGGCGAGAACACATCTTTTTGCAGCACTGACTTTGCATATGCCCGGCCGCTATTACCTGGGCATATTCTTGTTGGTACTCTTCTGGCTGCCTCTCCCACTGGGCTCTGCAACAACATCCGGGTGGTTGGCAATGTGTTTGCTGGTAGTGGCGCTGACGACAATGTACATTCGCCAGTTCTGGTCAGCCGCATTACCTGTTATTCATCAGAATCGCTTTATCTTTATTGGCTGGTTTATCCTCATCCTGTGGCATGTGCTGCTGCTGTTACCCTTACCCTACACCCTGGTTGACTACCTTCGTCCACAGCGCACTTTTTTACCCTTCAGCGAATACAATGACTGGCTGGCTCTGACATACAGCACTACGGATACGCTGATATCCCTGTTAAGAATTATTACCTACACGGGGCTGTTCACACTGGCGCTGATGCTGTTTCGTTCAGCCAGACGCCTGAAAATACTGCTTCGCTGCCTGCTGGCGGTAGGCCTCTTCCAAACCCTGTATGCTGCGCTGCCGGTATTTTTGGCGATGAATAGCAGCCTGATTCTGGACTTGCCTGTTCAAAACGGCGCAAGTGGCACGCTGCTGCGCAGTGTCGCTTACGGGCATTTACTGTTAATAGCCTTATGCGCTGTACTGGGGCTATTAATTATACGCATCAAACCATCGGCCACCGGCAACCTGCGCCAGCGTATCCGTCGTGTAGTGAATTACTTTTTTGGTCGCAAAGCCGTATTACGGATAGCAACCCTCTTGCTTTATGGTGGTCTGGTCATGGCTGCTCAGGCTGACGTTATCTGGGCTACGGTCATCGCGACTGTGTTTGCAGTTATCGCCGGCTTTGTTCTTTTCTCACCGCGGCCCAAACTGTTCAGCACCTTTATGATAAGTCTGCTTGCCGCGAACTTGCTGATGATTCTGGCCGCCTCCTATCTCGCCGACCGTGCGCCACCGCATGACGTGGTCTCCCACATTACGCTGGAGGATCAACAATGGTCACCTGCAACCCCGGGTGTAAACGACCATTTATTATTAGGAGCCGGGCCAGGTACCGCAAAAGATATCGACGCTGAGGGTGTGCCCCTACCGGTTTCCGGTGTGCTACCGATAGGTGAAACTGATTTTACCCAATTTTTAGCAGAATATGGCGCGCCTGCCAGCCTTATATTTGTTGCGATTTACATAGTTAGTCTGCTCAGTGCAATGCTCGCGATGGCACGTCGTCGCCACCTGGTATTCCGGGCGACCGCACTTAGCTGTACCGGCGTTCTCACCGGCACCGCCTATCTGGCGGTGGTTTCAACATCGCTGCAAACCCCGGCTGTGATGGCATACGTTACTGTGCTGATGGCCGTTTCACTGGTATGCTTACAGTGTCGTAAATATCAAAAGGCATGATGTGTACAAAATTAAGCATTCTGGTGCGCAATCACCGGCGGTGCAACGGCTGTTAGCAAAAATGCCGCAGGACGTTGCTGACAGTTTTACTGAAGATCAGCTTGAAGGATTAGCACAAAGTATTGGAACGTCGCGCTGGAAAACGCATAAAGTTGACTGGCGTGTCACGATAAGGTTGTGGCGACACCGGTATTATCTGGTCTTTCTAGCCGGCCGTAATCGGCGACAGCCTTCCCGGTTACAACAAACCATCAGCAAAACCTGGCTGGCGCTGATGATTTGTCTTTTTCTTACGCTATCGGTAATGCTGGGGCTCACCTGTCTTTATGTATTGAAGTCAGCCCTGGGCATTGATCTTTTTAGTACATTTTCACTGGGCGTATGGCGCTGAACACGCCATAAAATCAGCCCCTGCAATCAGGCGGTCATTTCACTCATTACAATGTTGCGCGGCGTCTGGACAAACAATTGCTCCGCTTTTTCCACTGAATGCAACGCGGTGACCCGTTTGTAGG
>CAZOYR010000067.1:0-17605 GCA_964584105.1 uncultured Alteromonas sp. | reverse complement strand
TTCTTTTCATTCATACGAAAGATATTGTTCGCATGATGCTTCCTTCAATACAACAATAGAACAGATAAAGAATAATTCACCTGTCTCATTGGACTGATTTTATGCGTTGTTTACCTTTTAGACGGTGTTTGATTGACCTTGAGAGAAAATTGCTCAGCCATAGACCGTATAATTCTGGACATGCCTGAAATACTACCAGCCTGATTGCGATCCCACAGGCAATTGAGTGTCTGATGGCCTTTTCGTAGTTTGCACGACCATTTCTTGCTATCAGCGTCAAACGACCTGAACACATCAACTTTCTCCCAGCCCTGCGAACAGTAGTGTTCCATAATCTGCTCAAATGTTTCTGCTCTGATATTTTCAATAATATTTAAATCGTTCCGCTTATAGCGATAGGCTACCCATTGATGTCTGAACATTGAGAACACGCAAGCTTACTCCTGTTTTAAAACGTGCGAATCAGAAGAATTATCTATGAAAAACGAATTGCGGTCAGTACTTTAAAATTATCTTTGCTGGTTGAGGACACCATGTGCGGGTAATTTCTGTTCAGGCTGTAAGGAAACTGAAAGGCGCTGGTTAAATATTCCGCTATCTCGTACACTGAGATGTAATCTCTGCGGATAACCACTTAATTATGAATTACCGTTTCTATCTTTTGATTCTCATTTTCTTAAGTGGGATAGCTAAAGCCCAGACTTCGTCAAAGAACGCTAAACTCGACGATATCAGCGATCTTACGCCTCGCGAGACATTGGAAAATACGGTTGTTTCAATTGTTCATAACTTTATAGAGCACCTGCCCTATCTGTTTGCCGGTCTGATTATTTTATTGTTAACCTGGCTGGTTGCTTACCTGGTTGGCAAAGTTGTTCTTAAACTGACCCGGCATATGCGACAGTCGCTCAGCGAACTGTTCGAACGGCTTTCCCATATTGGTATTTGGGCGTTAGGTTTATTGCTGGCCGCCATGGTCGTTTTCCCGGGCCTCACACCTGCTAAAGCACTGGGCGGGCTGGGACTGGCTTCCATTGCCATCGGCTTTGCATTTAAAGAGATATTCGAAAACTTTTTTGCCGGCGTGTTGCTATTATGGAAATACCCGTTTGAGAAGGGCGACTTTATCAAATGCCAGTCCATCCTGGGAAAAGTAGAGAATATCTCAGTGCGCATGACCACTATTCGTAAAACCAATGGCGAACTGGTGGTGGTTCCCAATTCATTCTTATTCAAAAATGCCGTCAACGTATTAACTGATCAGGATAAACGCCGCATCACTGTGATGACTGGCGTGGCATATTCAGAAGACGCCGATCACGCTGTGGAGTTGCTGCAGCAAGCGCTATCTCACTGTGACACAGTGGATCAGCAGCTACCCATTCAGATTTTTCTAAACGGCTTTGGCGACAGCAGTATTGATATTGAAATCACCTGGTGGACCGGGCCAACTCCGTTGGACCACAGACGCTCTCGCAGCGAAGTGGTCAGCATTGTGAAGCGTACGCTGGATGATGCGGGTATCGAGATCCCCTTCCCATATCGCACTATGACATTTAAAGAACCGCTGGTAGTAAATCAAGAGCAACGAGACTAGCCAATCAGAAGCTTTTTGAGTGCGATAATCTTGGCATGACAATAATGTTCAGTCGGGCAAAGGACGTTGATAAACGTCAGAAAGAAAAGCGTGAATAAGTAAGTGAAGCAGACTGCATTCCCACCGACTGAGAGAATGCAATCTTGTGTGAAACTATCGTCCGGATGCCTTTCGGGCGTCCTTGAAATCAGAATCGCCGGTCCACTTTGGCCAGTCGCCATTATTTGCCAGCTCAGCCATGATCTGACCGATAAGATCCAAATCTTGCTTTACGCCACCCAGCGTCCAGCTTTCAAAATAGTCATCACCACTTTTATGATAGCGATTAGCGATAAACTGCGGGTCGGTATCCCCCAGACTCATGAACAGGTAAGACGGAATACCTTCACGCGCGGCTGCAAAGTGATCAGAACGGAAAAATAATCCGTTTTGCGGTCTTGGGTCAGGCTTTACGGTTCGTCCCTGGGATTTAGCCACTTTCTCTACGTAGTCTTCCAACTCTGAAACATTATCGCCATACTGCAGCGTGTAATCCGTAGCATCGTTTACATTCATGCCATCAATATTTAAAAACGCAACGATATCTTTTGCCGGGATAGGTGGATTCTGCGCAAAATGCTTTGCACCAATCAAACCCGTTTCTTCGGCGGTAAACGCGCCGAACATCATCGTTCGTTTATAGGGATTCTCTTTGGCCTGCGCCTTAAATATACGCGCGAGTTCTAAAACACCGGCAGTACCAGAAGCATTGTCTACCGCTCCGTTCAGGACAACTTCTTTACCGTTCTCCATTCCTTTACCCAACGCGTCCCAGTGAGCGTGGAGCGCCACCCACTCATCGGGTGACTCACTACCCGGCAAAATAGCCGCGACATTGCGGGATTCTTTGTGCTCGATGGTATTATTCAGCGTCAACTGTGCGGTCTGCTTCAGATCAACCGCCTCAAAGCCTCGCTGACCTGCGGCTTTCTTCATCTCGCGATAGTTCATACCGGCAGCTTCAAACACTTTTTGCGCAGCACGCAAGTGCATCCATCCCATTACGCCGACCTGGGATTGGTTTTTGTTGTCATCAACCAGCGTGAATTTAGCCGTGGTGCCGCCGGCCTGAACGACACCCCAGCCATAGCCAGCCGGCATGGTTTCATGGACGATAAACACCGCCTTTGCACCCTGCCGTGCCGCCTCTTCATATTTATAGGTCCAGCGCCCGTAATAGGTCATGGCATTGCCGGTGAAAAAATCGGGCTTGCCGGATGAGAAACCCGGATCGTTGACCAGCACGATCACCGTTTTGCCCTTTACATCAACGCCTTCATAGTCGTTCCAGTCATATTCAGGGGCATTGATGCCATAACCAACAAAAACCACATCATTATTGATTTTCACGGTATCACTGATGCGTTGGGTGCGGGCCACAAACTCACTGCCATTTTCAAATGTCAGATCGCCCATTTTCAACGAGAAATCCTGATCAGCCAGGATGCGCGCCAGCGGCACCTTTTGAATGTAACTATCGCCAAATGCAGGTTTTAGTCCTATTTCCTTAAATTGTTTAACCAGGTAGTCAATGGTTTTATCCTCACCGGCCGACAGCGGTGCCCGCCCTTCAAACTCGTCGCTGGCAAGGGTTTTGACATCTTCACGAAAATTATCCAGATTCAGCGACTGCCCAATCTCTGACAATGTATTTTCCGCGGCATTTACCGCCATACTGCTGGAAAACAGCACAGCGCCGACAATGAGTTTTTTGACCATGAGGTTACTCTTTATTGATGATTTGTCTGAAGAGTAACGAATAGGGAAACCTAACACAAACCTTCACAGACCAAAGTCTGATTCCACTGGTTAAGAAACAGATTAAGCCGAGTAATTGGGCTATGAAGAAGTGTACTGCACTAAGAGGTGGCGCAACCTGCGGGCGCATTCACACGAAGCATCTTATGCTTACAGACTTATGCAATGTGCGAGTCCGGAAAACAAAAACGCCGGACGATTGTCCGGCGCAAAAGCACGATAACGCGGTTATCTGTTATAGCTTGATGTAATCTCCTGTTTTTAAGTCAACAACGGTGACCATAAGCCCGAAAGTGTTTTTATCCATTGATGCTACGTAAAGCAAGCCACGTGTTTCGTCTAATTCTAAACCAGTGGCAAGTCTATCAGCGTTTACCGACGTCGCATCTTGCGATACTCCCTCAATAATAACTTCTGCAGTTTCAGTAGCGGTATCATAACGAACCAGGTCACTATCTTTCACATAATATAGCGATGCACCATCTTTACTGATCGCCAGGTCTCCCACGGTATCAGCATTCGCTCCGTTGATATCTGAAATCGCTTTTGATGTTAAATCAACGGCACTGAAAGGTACTTCTGATGAAAAGTTGAATGCAACCAACAGGCGATTCGCGCTTTTATCAAGAATTGCTGAAATAGGTGCATTTTTCATCGACGAGCTTGCTGTATCAACTACCAGCGAACGCATACCTGAATCAGGGTCAAGCGTCAGAATTTGATTGTTCATATTATCGACAATATAAATTTGCTCATCGGGTGCAGCAAGAAGGTCAATGGCAAAGCCTACCACCGGACCGTTTTCTGTCTCATTAGATGAAATAACAGTCTGTTCAAGCGTATCCAGATCGGTGGTCATAATCTCGCCGCCTGTGCTGGAGAAGAATCGGTTGCCGGCAGTATCCAGGTAAAAACTTTTCACCGTGCTGCTTTCAAACCCTTCCGCTTTTTGGACATCAAGTACTTCAAGTTCACCGGTGTTCATATCCAGAATCCGTGTCGCCACGTCACTGATCAGAGCCCCGCTTGATTGAATATACAATTTATTTGTTTGAGTATTAAGACCGATATCCACCAGTTCGCTGTCGATGGTAATTGCTTTGGCAGCATCTGCAGTTACAGGATGAGAAAGCTGTTTTTTCAGGCCTTTTGAATCAGTTGCAACGATTGTCAGTTCACTGATATCAGCAACGCTGACATTTTCTGCGCGCCACTTACCTGTATCTGCATCAACGACAGCCTCATATTCAGTACTTCCCGATAACACAGTGACTGTCGCAAGGGTTGCTTCATTTTTAGTCTCAACGGCACCAAATACATCAATCTCATCTGATGAGACCACACCATACGCAGATGGGAAGGTTACAGCTATATCAGGTACGTACTGTGATTCTACGGTAATCTCAACGGTGTCACTTGCTGTAGCACCTTCACTATCGGTGACAGTGACGGTAAATGTAAGTGTTTCGCTTTGCTCTACCTGAGGAGCGGTAAAGCTGGCTTTTGCGCTGTCACTGTTGGTTATGGTGTCGACGGCAGCGCCTGATCCGGTTTGTTCCCATACATACGACGCTATCGAATCGTTGGTGTTACTGTCATCTGCCGTAGCCGTCAGCGTGACAGTATCGCCAGACGTCACGTTCTGAGCCTCCCCCGCATCAACGGTGGGTGCGACATTGTCTTCAGTTACGGTTATTTTGAAGCTGTCTTCAACAGACTCTTCAGCTGTCTGACACGTGACGGTGACAGACACTTCGCCAGAAGCATTAGGCTGGCCTTCAATTCTTTCAAAGTTAATGATAGACAGGCCCAGTCCGTTCTTAACCTGAGTGATCTGAGCGTCGATTTCAGCATCGTCGCCTGCGGTACACAGGTTTTCGGGGATCGCGAATTTAAATTCTTCACCGACTTTAGCGCTCATATCTGCAATCGGATTAGCCACTTCCAGAGACGCGCTGGCCGTAGGTGTTGTGGTAACCGGCGCGGCTGTTTGCTCTGGCGTAGACGACGAGGAGTCGCTACCACCACCGCCACATGCGGTCAGGCCTACAGCAGACATCAGAACTAAAATTTTGGTAAGTTGGAATTGGGGAGACATTTTTCATCCTTAAAAATTAATACTTCAAAGTACAGATGTACTTACATAATTAATTCGGATAAAAACAAAGATGACGCTGCAAAAGCTAAAATCCGCCAGTTTTGACACTGGCTGCTTACTTAGGTAACCCCACTATCTGCAATCCTATGCAGACTGGTAGCTTTGCGTCCAGACCTCGCGATCTGTTTGCCTTTATCTGTATTACATCAACGGGGCGTTGATGCGGGCGAATAGTAGGCTAACGATATGGGTAGTGCAAGCCGTAAAAGATTAAAAAATCACTGGCAAATAGCATTTTTATTAATTTTCATACCCTTATATAAAAAATTAATTTTCCTGAGGTCTGATATCTTCAGCTTCTTCTTCGGTAACGAGCAGTTGCTCCTGGGCAATTTCCTCCTCAATACGGGGATCTAATGTCGCAGCCAGTGGTGACTGCGTCACATCAGAGGCACTGACCACGTAGTCAGAATGCGCCATTCGTTCAGTATTCTGACGGCTATTGATTAATGTCAGTGCAGTAAACATCATGGCGCAAAGCATCGCAATAGCGCCATACAGCGCCTGATGCCCAAACAGTGTCATCACCTGTGCCAGCATCACTGAGCCGATGCCTGCGCCACCGCCAAACACAACCAACAACGCGGCGGACACGCCTACGCGTTCATCGTCGCTAACGCGGGAGTTCGCCAGCGCTGACGCCAGAGGATAAAGGGTGAATGCGAAGGTGCCGAACAGATAGGTCAGTGCCAGCATATGCGCCTGACTCAGGTTTTCCATCATAAATGCAGCACCGACACACAACAGGGCTACCGCATTAATCCGCAGAAGCAAACTACGCCGCACCCTGTCTGAAAGCGCCCCCATCGGCCATTGCGCTACCAGCCCGGCAATAATTGACACCGACATGAAAATCGCAATGCCCTGTGCATCAAAGCCAGCCTGACTGGCGAAAACCGGCGCCAGGCCATAAAAACTACCATTAATGATGCCTGCAAATGCCATCGCGGTAAGCGATTGCGGAACGACTCTAAAGTAACTAAACATACCCACCTGAAGCGGCTTTAGCGGCTTGGGGTGGATACGCCGGGTTATTGCTATAGGCACAATGCCCACAGAGACCACGAAGCAGACCAGAAATAATGGCGCGTAACCAAGCTCAGGAAATCGCGACAGTACCAATTGCCCCACCACAGTGCCTAAGTAAGAAGTAATCATGTAGACGGAGAAAACCCGTCCACGCTGCTCGTGATTAGCCTGTTCATTGAGCCAGCTTTCCAGAATCATAAAATTACACATCATGCCGATGCCCACTATGAGCCTGAGCGCCAGCCAGATATACAGATTCTCAATCACGCCATGCAGTGAAACGCACGCCGTCACTGCCGCGGTACAAGCTGCAAATGAGCGTATATGTCCAACGGATTTGATTAGGTGATAACCCACCTTCGCCCCAAATAAAAGCCCCAGATAATACAGCCCTGTCAGGGCGCCTATCCATAAGGTAGACACGTTCTGCTGTCCCAGGTACAGGGCCAGATAGGTAGTTAACAGGCCCATGCCTCCTACCAGAAAAAAATTGGCGATATATAAAGAAATGAATGCGCGCAATCAGGCTGACCTGCTTAAAAGTGAATTACCGGCAAGATAATCTGGTTCAATCGTTTCCTCCAACACTTTTTTATTATCGCTGCGATAAAAGTATCCGACGAAGGCGGAAGAAGAATGGTCCAGACAGATAGCCGTCATCATTTTCTTCCCCCTTAACCTCGTGCATTGCGTGCTTAAAAAACCCATCTATAGGATTTTCGAATAACCTGCTGTCATCGCTAATTTGCAGGCGAAAGCGGCCTTTGTATACGCAGCGCATTAAACCCCGCGACAAATTCATCAGCCCATCGATTAATCACGCGGCGCGCATCGGCGGTGTTGGTTACCCGGTTAGTCCATTCCAGGTACATATCTTCGCGATCTTCAAGATCTTCAACCCAGCGCGCCAGTATTTCTCCGGTGGTCGCATCGTAGATTTCAAGAAACATTGTCAGACTGCCTGCTGAGCGGGTATAAGTCCGATTGATGCCAGTCATTCCCAAATCAGGGGCTTTAACATCAAGGTTTATAACGTTTGGTTTGATCAGTAAGGTATTATCGTTTGCCTGAGACGTGACGGATATTCCCGGAGCATTGGTAAAACGCGCTGTTACAGACTCGTTGACAATATTGCTCATCCTTTCGCGTATTTGATCCATATCAGTCTCCCGCACCCTGCCTGAGCGATGGTTGCGGTTGTAATCCCGCGCCCAGTTTTGGGCAAACGCCACATGACTTCGGTCGATGATGACATTGTCATACATTCCCCAGTCCAGATCTTGTTTTATTTGAATTTGCGTGCCCTTCTCGGACTTCACGGTCAATAAACCATCATGTGAAACTGTGCCCTGCTGTGGCTGTTCATCCGGAGTGCCTGAGCAGCCTGCTGCGCTAAGTGTTACCACGATGATCATCGAAAATCGTACTAACATATTTGATGTTAAACTCCACTTGTTCACAATCGCTCTCCTGTTAATTTACATACCAACGCCATTCGCGTGTTATTCTTCGGACTATCTTGCTTGTATCATTCATAATTAATAACCCACATTGCTAGCGTGGACGAAGCGACAGCGAAAGCATAAAGAAGCCACTGTCTTTTAAATCCAGTGTCAGCTTTTCGCCGTCTGGTCGCTGAATACTCATCTCACCCAGTAATCCCATTCCAACGCTGGCACCTACCCAGATAAAATCGGTCAGTTGTTTTTCCGCCCGCAAAGAGATATCCCAGCGCACGAACTCGCCGAATTTTCGATAAGTATCTGTAAAAACCGGTTTCTCGTTCGCTCTGGTGAGTGGCAGGTAGCTGCCATTAGGCGAGATGCCAAGCACGAATACTGTAGTTGGATCGGGGGCGTAATTTATAGATGGCCAGGGCGCAACGGCGAACAGTTGCCAGTGTGCATTGATTGTCCAGTCTACGCCTATATAAGGAAGCCACCGGGTAATACCATTGGTACGATCGTATATACCGCCCCAGTAAGAGTGTAGCGTGCTTTTGTGTTTATATCGGCTTATAAGTCCGCTGGTATATCCTGGTGATGAGAATGAATTATCAATGTCTTCGAATACCAGCTTTTTATAATAAAAACCGCCCCATTGTGTATTCACATCATATTGCTGCAGCCACGCTACTAACAGTCCGGCTGAATAAAGGTTAAATGACGTGTTATCGTTTGAAAAATGATGAACATTGATGGTTTGCGCTGCGACCAGCATATTTTTTCTGCCGACCCATACAGGCGCCCCGAACCCTTGCTGAAGACTCATCTGGTTAAAATCACAGCGTAAACTAGTCGGGCAAATATCAGCAAACCCACCAGCGGGATAGTCCTGAAAGTCAAGATAGCCAATGCGAATAGTGGGTGAGATCGACTCCCCCATTGTAAAATCAAAATCACTTGAGAGAATCTTCTCTACCAGACGATCGCCGGCAGAAAAAGCATTAAAAGAAAGTGCTGACAACATGACTACACAGACTTTATATAAAGAACTGGTCATGAGGTAAACCGGCGATGCATTGAGGTCGATACTTTGAGCATAGCGTATTTGTGCCACTATATGCAGAACGGTTTTTATTTAATGTCAGGGCAAAGACCGAGGACAAGTGATCGAAAGTTCCAACAGCGATAAGACGGACGAAAGCTAGCAGATGCAGCCAGACGGGTAACACCAACACATCTAACGCCTCTAACGATTAAAAACTCAACAAAAAGTGCTTGCATGTTTATTTATACAGTACTACTGTATACAAACACTGTATAAACAAACAGGCATTCTTATGAACTTACATGGCCGCAATGAATTTCAGTTACCGCTTCCATTAGAAAGTGGCGTTGTACCCCAGCCCCGACCTCGCAGTTGGCGATATTTGCTGGCAGATACCATTGGTTTTTCAAAAGATATAGAAGATGGAATTCGAATCCAGAAACCAGAACGTACGAAGGTAGCAGCCTGGCTCATCAGACTGATTCAGTGTGGTCAGTGTGAGACGATTTACGTTGAAAATTTGTCGTTAACAAAAAGCGAGAAAGCACGTATTGATACGCTTTGTGAATCGCGCCCGGTCTCTGTTATTAATATAAATGTTAATAAAGATGACGCGAAGAATATTGTCGTGGGTCCTTGGTAAAATCCGTATCGATACCGCTGCAACAACACGTTATACTCCTGTGTCTCAATACTTTTGGTGTCAAACGTACAAGTTATGAATTGTTATTGTTGTTCAGGCGTAGCCTTCGCAAAATGTTGCAAACCTTTATTAGAAGGGAATAAAAAGGCTGAATCAGCTGAAGCGCTCATGCGCTCCAGATTCACGGCATACTGTCTGGGAAATTATCAATACATACTCGACACCTATGCGAGTGAACAAAAAAAGGCACTTACGGTTGACGCATTGGCCCAAAGCGCCACCGGTACTGATTGGTTTGCCCTAGATGCGCAGCCACTTACAAGTACTGATGACTACGTAGAGTTTTCAGCGTATTTTGTCGAAAATAATAAAGTCGGCGTGTTACACGAAACCTCTCAGTTTATTCGCGAAAACGGTGCATGGCGTTATAACACTGGCACTATTCATCCGGATACAGGCACGATTAAAATTGGAAGAAATGATCCTTGCCCGTGTGGGAGCCAAAAAAAGTTCAAGCAATGCTGTATGCGTCGAATAAAATAGCGTGTTGAACCGGTAATTTTAGCGATCCATGAATGCCTGTTTTTCACTGATTCACTGCCTTTTGTATTTGCAGCTACAAATTAAGGAAACAGAAAAATACAGTAAAATACAGAAAGCCTCGATACGTGCGGTAATAACCTCTCCGTTTGTCCCTTCGATTTCTAATGAAATTACACACTCGATATTGCTGCTACACGCCTCATCCTCTTAATGCACACACATATGGCTTAGCGCTAAATACTTCCCAACAAACTCAAGCTAAAGCACAGATAAATCAGACACTCATATTATTATTTGGAATGATGCTTGCCGTGCAGCAAATCTTCAGCGTCTGTAGAACATCATCAATCAGCGCGCTAACTATTGCACTTATTGTGATAGTAATTACAGATTCACAGCCCGCACCAGTACGTTATATACCTGTATAACATGTCATATAGCGCAATTGCCTGATCTTCAGCTACGTATTTCGCGAACTTATTAGACGCGACATGATATGTCTACATTTAATGAACAGGAGATCCGCATGAGTAATATTCTTGTTATCGGCGCCAGTGGTCAGATTGGCAAACAAGCAACTGAAAAATTGTTAGATGCCGGGCATACAGTGACCGCCCTTGTGCGTGACAAAGAAAAAATTGCTGATTTGCACGCAGAAAAACTTCACGTATATGAGGGCGATTTAGAAAAGGATTTCTCAGGCGCCTTTGAAAATTGTGACACTGTGGTTTTTTGCGCTGGTTCTGGCGCAAATACCGGAGCCGACAAGACCTTGCTTATTGATCTCTGGGCTGCCCGCAATGCGGTAGAGTATGCAAAGCAACGTGACGTAAAGCAGTTTGTCATGGTCAGCTCCGTAGGTTCCGATGATCCTGATGCCGTAGATTCTCCCATCAAACCTTATCTGGTAGCGAAACATATGGCAGATGAGCATTTACGCAACAGCCATGTTCCTTACACTATACTGCGTCCCGGCTCATTGACTGACGAAGCCGGGACAGAATATGTCCAGGAACTGTTGCCAGGAGATGACGATAAGCGTGAGATACCACGCGAAGATGTGGCTACAGCTATTGTCTATAGTATTGATAACGAAAAAGCGCTTAACCGCATCTATGGACTTTTCAAAGGTGACCAGCCATTGAAGTCAGTGATTCAATAGCATGCTTTGCCTTGGCCACTTTGGATGACAAGTGGCTAAGGTATTACCGGCTGCGTGATCCAGTTACCGTCAGCATCCTGCCAGTGTTTTTCCCGATACTGTGGGTTTCCCTGCAGAGAAAGGTAATCAACAGCCTGAATTTTAAACTTCATAACACAAAAGTGTTCAGGTGGTTGTGACATATCCTGATTTACCCGCAAAGGCGCATCGTTTTGTCTGACTGATGCTGGCCTGCCCCAGAAATATTGCTTGCGGCCTGCATCAGATAACTTGCTCCAGTGCTTATTAATGAGCGCCGGATCAGTCTCTCGCGTCAGACACGTGCCACATACTGTAAAACGATATTGTTCACGCGTTTTAGAAAAATACCAGCATACCGACGCCATTGGCTGGTGTGACAGCGATTCCCATTTGCCGGAGCGTGTATCTGAAACAATGATTAACGAATAATCGGTATCATCCAAATGGCGAAAAACGACCGTTCTATTTTCCGGAATACCATCCGTGTCAATCGTGGCCAACTGAAAATAGCGACTCTCGGGTTGATTTCGGGTCTGATGCAAACTTTTAGTCAGACGCTGGTTCCATGCCGGCATAGCATTCCTTAATTACGCGTTCGTAATTTGATCGAAAAGACGATAAAAGTTCGAGGTGGTCGCCTGCGCAAGTTCATCAACACTCACCCCTTTTAATTCCGCGATAAATTCTGCAACTTCAACTACATAGCCGGGTTGATTGCTTTTTCCACGATGAGGCACCGGAGCCAGCCAGGGGGAGTCTGTTTCAATCAGTAAGCGCTCCAGTGGCACTGCTTTTACCACCTCTCGGAGTGATTCAGCAGAATTAAAAGTAACAATGCCCGAAATTGAAATATAAAAGCCGAGGTCTATAGCAGCTTCAGCCATCTCCAATGACTCGGTAAAACAATGCAATACGCCGTTAGTACCTGGGTCTTTATATTCACGCAGCAACGCAATCGTATCTTCCCTTGCATCACGCGTATGAATTATCAGTGGTTTATTTAATACATTGGCAACCTTGATATGATCAATAAACGATTGCCGCTGTACTTCTTGTGTATCAGCACTGTAGAAGTAATCCAGACCAGTCTCGCCAATTGCAATCACTTCCGGTTTTGATGCTTTTTCCAATAACATCTCATAGCTACATGCATCTTCCTGATGAAGCGGGTGCACGCCGCACGATACCGATACATCATCAAAGGCCCGGACTTTTTCAAGCATAGCATCAAAGTCTTTGACCGAAACACTGACACATAAAAAGTGCTCAACACCTCTGTTGCGCGCAAAGTCCAGCGTTTCATTTAATGGCGTATCCCCTTGCTCAAGACGGTCCAGATGACAATGTGAATCTACAAACAAAATAACCTCGCATAGTGTTGCTGATAGGGTTGGGCAGTAACGTTGGAAATTGGTTCCGTGTTATATCGAACTGTCAGGCCGTTTTACTTCGGCCAATACGCTACTGAGGATCATAATTTTATTTACGCCGGGATTTTGCAAGGCCTGGTGAGCATGAATACATGATTTATACAGCTTATAAAACGCCGGGCTATTAAAGTGAATAAACGTCTGATGCGCGTACTGCTGCAGCCAGTCAACGATGGTTATGGCTGAGCTCTGCCATTCAGTGGCCAGTGTCACCGCATCAGCAGTTCCACTGAGTAACTGCTCAAGGCCTTCCTGATAGTTCTGGTAGCTGATTCCACCGGCATTTTCTTCTAATGCCGCCTGTACTCGAAGCGGGGCCCCGGCATACGCGTCCAGTAAGGCCGCATTCACATCATTCAAACCCTGGTCGGCCAACCACGCCAGCGCCACTTCCTGGTGCGGTCTGGACAGTATGTGTTTTTCACAGCGACTGATAATAGTTGGCAATAACCGATTCATTCGATCAGTCACTATTATCAAAAATGTGTTATCTGTAGGCTCTTCCAGTGTTTTTAACAGCGCATTCGCGGCTGACTCTGTCATCATGTCAGCGCTCGGAATAATAAGCACTTTATTTCCACTCAACTGCGAGGTGGCACTCAGACGCCCTATCCCTTCGCGGATTTTATCAACACCAAGCTGCTTATCACTGACCAGTTCGCTGTAGTCAGGATGGGTTTGTGCATCAAACAGCTGACATGACTTACACGCGCCACAAAACCCGTTATTACCGGCAGATTTGCACAGCAACGTTTTAGCCAGTGAGTGTGCCAGTAACATTTTGCCAATACCGGACTGGCCGGTTAATAACAGACCATGATGAAGACGACGGGCTAAATAACGCTTAACCAGTTGCGCAAAGACAGGATTGAACCAGGGCGGCATCAGCATTCCAGAAACGCCTTAACTCTTTTACTAACATCGAGGTGCACAGCGTCCATGGGCTGCATTGCATCAATCGTTGTGATGGTGTCATCAGCAGCGGCAAGCGCCAGGTAACGCTCACGGGTGCGGGTAAAAAAAGACATATTTTCCTGCTCAATCCGATCTAACTCCCCACGGCCCCGGGCCCGCTGCAATCCTGTTTCTGGCGTCACATCCAAATACAGGGTCAAATCCGGTTTAAAACCTTTTAGCGTAATCTGGCTCAGTGTGGCCATAATATCTGCATCAATCTGACGACCGCCCCCCTGATAGGCCTGCGAGGAAAGCTCATGTCTGTCACCCACCACCCACACGTTATCATCCAGCGCCGGAAAGATTTTGTTGATCAACAGCTGGCGGCGTGCCGCATACATGAGCATAAGCTCAGTCTCCTGAGCCACCGTCTCATCCCACGGCTGTTTGACACAATCTCTTATCGCCTCTGCCATTGCAGTGCCACCCGGTTCACGGGTGGTCACACAGCGGTGACCCGCCGCTTCGATGCTATCGACAAGCAGTTGTATAACCGAACTTTTCCCAGCACCTTCAAGTCCTTCTACGACGATAAATTTACCACGCATAATACTGCCTATCTTTTGTTAAGCTGATACTTTCGTACCGCTTCATTATGTTGTTCTAGTGTTTGTGAAAACTGATGTGAACCATCGCCTTTGGCGACAAAATATAGGGCCTCGGTAGGCACTGGCTGCAGTGCTGCCTCTATGGCAGGACGGCCGGCCATTGCGATTGGCGTCGGCGGTAATCCTTTAATTACGTAGGTATTATAAGCCGTCTTCTGCCTCAGATGGGCACGGGTAATGTTGCCGTCATAGTTTTCACCGATTCCATAGATCACCGTTGGGTCGGTCTGCAGTCGCATATTCTGATGCAGCCGGTTAACAAAAACACCGGCAATCTGCGCGCGCTCTGCCGGCACAGCGGTTTCCTTTTCAATAATTGACGCCAGTATTAATGCTTCATAAGGCGAATCTAAAGGAAGTCCCTGCTGTCGTGCCTGCCACTGTTTAGCAAGCTGCGATTTCATGGCATCCATAGCACGGGCAAGTAGACCGGATGCTGATGTGCCCGCAGTAAAATGATAGGTGTCGGCTAAAAACAGGCCTTCCAGCGAGGTCAGTCCCGCAGACGGCGGCCAGGGCCAGCGCGCCTTTAAAGACGCCAGCGTATCGGGAGTAAGGTCAAAATCAATATGTGAATGATTATTTAGTAACGTTTGCCACTGAGAGAACGTCAGTCCGTCAATCAAACTGATGGAAAACTGATGCTCTCTGCCGCTGGCAAATTTTTCAAAAGCCAGCGGTAGTGTCATATCTGGTGAAAGCTGATAGGTGCCGGCGCGAATGTGCTGATCGCTGAAAACAAATTTAAGCCAGACTTTGGCGCTCAAGTCGTCGACAGTGGTTATATCGGCATCCTGAAGTTGTGCTAACACACTATGCCCCGTCGCTCCCTCACTGATGGTTATCAGCGTTGGCGATGCAATCGCCAGAGGTTTATCCACCTGCTGCTGCCAATAGCTAATTGCTAAAGCGGCGGCGATTAAACAAATTATTAAGAAAAAAAGAATACGCTTAAACCGCATTGAATTCGTCCTGATAAGCTGACTTAACGTCATTCTGCAATAAATGTACTGGTTCAATCGAATAACAGTGCGTTTCATCCAGATGCAGGGTATGTACGGGTATTATCTGCATTAACGCATTGGTAAGAAAAACCGCTGATGCCTGATTTAACGTTTCAGGCCCTGCCTGAACTTCTTCTACCGACTCACCGTTTTGCCTGAGCCAGTCTATCAGGAATTCGCGCATCACACCTGCCACACCACACTGCTGTAACGAGGGCGTATACCATTGTCCTTGTTTTATCCAGAAAACATTGGCTGCACTGGCTTCGACAATGTGATTGTCGTAATCACACACCAGGACGTCATCAACGCTGGCTGGCATGCATTGTTTGATAAGTACCTGCTCGAGCCGGTTACAGTGTTTAGCCCCCGCCAATACCGGTTGTGCCGCCATGTGTATGTCACTGAGCGCCACACTGATGCCATCTGTACGCCAGTTGTGATAGTGCTCTGGTAATGCGTGCCGGGAAAAATACAGTGAGACATCACTGACTGACTGTCGGTGATATCCCCGTCCACCCTGACCGGCGCTTATCAACAATTTCAGTGTGCCAGATGTCATTGTTCGCGCCTTAGCACAAATTTCTATGCGCAATTGCGCCGGCTCAACCCTAATGCCAAGCACACGGGCGTCCCGACAAAGGCGATTTATATGGCGCTCAAACAATGCAACACGACCACTGTGAACCGCCATGGTAGTAAAAATACCATCGCCGTAATTGGCCGCGCGATCATTTAAAGGAAAGGTCTGCAAACTGTGTCGTTCCATCGCCGTTATTTAAACCACGAGTATATCAATCACAGCGCAGAGAAGGTAGTGCACCCAGGATAAGAAAAAGGCGACCTTGAGGTCGCCTTTTTTGTTTTTATAATCGCTTGAAAATCAGGGTACCGTTGGTACCACCAAAGCCAAACGAATTGCACAATGCATAAGGAGAATCAAACGCCTTTGCTTTGTGTGCAACAAAGTCAAGATCACAGCCTTCGCCCGGCGCATCGAGGTTGATGGTAGGCGGTGCCATTTTGTCCCGCAATGCCAAAATGGTGAAAATAGCTTCTACCGAACCGGCCGCCCCTAACAGGTGCCCGGTCATCGATTTGGTAGAACTCACCATCAGATTGTAGGCATGATTGCCAAAAACGCGCTTAACAGCGGCCACTTCGGCTTTATCACCTGCAGGCGTCGATGTACCGTGCGCATTAATATAACCAATCTGCTCACCGTCCAAACCTGCATCGCTCAACGCGTATTCCATCGAAGCTGCAGCGCCTTCGCCATCTTCGGGTGGCGATGTCATATGATGCGCATCACCACTCATACCAAAACCGACCAGCTCGCCATAAATGGTCGCGCCACGTGCTTTTGCTGCTTCGTATTCCTCAAGCATCACCACACCGGCACCCTCACCCATGACAAAGCCATCGCGGTCTTTATCCCACGGACGACTGGCAGCCTGCGGATCATCGTTGCGTGATGACAATGCGCGTGCAGCCGCAAATCCGGCGATGCCCAGCGGCGTAATAGAGGCTTCAGCACCACCAGCCAGCATTGCATCTGCATCACCGTAAGCGATGGTCCTCGCTGCAATCCCCAGGTTGTGTACACCGGTTGTGCATGCAGTAACGACATTGAGGTTCGGCCCTTTTAATCCTTCCATAATTGAAAGAAAGCCCGAAATCATATTCGTTATAGTCGAAGGAACAAAGAACGGTGAGACACGTTTCGGCCCACTTTCTACAAGCTTGGTGTGGTTATGTTCAATTTGCTGAAGTCCGCCAATACCCGAGCCTATAGCAACACCAACGCGGTGAGCGTTGTCACTGTTTATAGTTAATCCGGAATCAGCTAAGGCCTGTTTACCCGCGGCAATGCCAAGCTGGATAAACCGGTCCATTTTCTTCGCTTCTTTTTTTTCTATATATTCTTGCGGGTCAAAGTCATTTACCTGACCGGCAAAACGAGTCGAATAGTTACTGCAATCGAAGTGGCTGATTTCACCAATACCACTTTCACCGGCAAGCACCCCACGCCAGGTTTGCTCTACCGAGGAAGCCAGTGGTGATAACATGCCAAGACCAGTAACCACTACGCGACGTTTTGTCACAAAAAAGCCCTCGCATTGGAACTAGGTAGGAAATAGAAAACGGCTCATGGTGAGCCGTTTT
>CAZOYR010000066.1:0-17684 GCA_964584105.1 uncultured Alteromonas sp. | reverse complement strand
CGGATATGCTGCTGATGACGGGCGACCAGGTCTACTGTGATGATGTCGCCGGTCCAATGCTGCAGGCCATCGGGCAGGTAGTCGATAAGCTCGGATTATTTCACGAAGATATTGACGGCGCGGTAATTGAAAACACGTCAGAATTGTCTGGTCACAAATTTAACTTTTACCAGCGCGAGAATATTTTACCGCAGATAGAGCTTAACACCGCGCTGTCTAAGTTGTTTTTCGGGGCCAAGAAAAAACCGGTTTTCACCTCAGTTAATGCACATAACCACCTGATTTCTCTATCAGAAGTTATCGCAATGTATATTCTGGTCTGGTCTGATGTTATGTGGCGTGATGTGCGCTTTGATAACAGCCGCATACAGGAAGCCCACCAGGCCCAGTTTGCGCAGGAGCAGGAGCAGATAGAAACGTTTGCTGCCGGTTTGCCGCAGGTCAGACGCGCCCTGGCACATCTGCCGGTGTATATGATCTTTGATGATCATGATGTAACAGACGATTGGAATCTGACGCGCGGTTGGGAAGAGCAGGTCTACGGCAATCCGCTGTCCAAAAGAATGGTGGGTAATGCGCTGATTGGTTACTGGCTTTGTCAGGGCTGGGGAAATCAGCCTGCTGCGTTTGATGATATTGTCAGTAAGGCGGCTGAGCAGTTCACTGCAAATGGACTGATGGAGCATGATGCATTTATCGACACCTTATTTGAATTTGAGCAATGGCATTATACGCTGGCGACTTCACCGCCGGTGTGTGTTCTGGATACACGTACCCGGCGCTGGCGCTCAGAATCCAGCCTGGATAAACCTTCCGGCTTGATGGACTGGGAAGCATTGTGTGAGTTTCAGCAGGAAATCATCGGTAAACAGTCTGTGATTGTGGTGTCAGCCGCTCCGATCTATGGGGTGAAGTTTATAGAAGCCATTCAAAAGGTCTTTACGTTTTTCGGCAAAGCGCTGACAGTGGACGCTGAAAACTGGATGGCCCATAAAGGCACCGCCAATGTTATTCTGAATATTTTCAGGCATTATAAAACGCCACCGTCTTTTATTATTCTTTCAGGCGATGTGCATTATTCGTTTGTGTACGATGTCCGTTTGCGATTCCGGCGAAACAGTCCGCATATCACCCAGTTTACCTGCAGTGGCCTGAAAAATACGTTTCCTGACAAATTATTGAAGAAGTTAGAAACACTGAACCGGTGGCTGTATAGCCGCCACTCGCCGCTGAATGTATTTACCCGGCGCAGAAAGATGTCGGTCCGGGCACGGGAAATTGATACCAAAGGAGCTGACACATTGCTCAATCACAGCGCGGTGGGGCAGCTTATTCTCAACCAGGATGATGAACCCGCGGTATGCAGGGCTTTGTGTGGAGACCAAGACACGATAGAATTTCCGCCACACCATGACGATGATTAAATTAAATAAGGTATCACAATGAGCGAACCTGCCCTTTCCATCGGCTTATTTTACGGGTCGACCACCTGTTACACAGAGATGGCAGCGGAAAAAATACAGGCACAACTTAATTCGCTTTTCGATGAGCAGATTGTCAGCCTCCATAATATTCAGGATGTTAATCTTAAACATTGTGAAGACTATGACATTATTATTTTTGGCATCTCCACCTGGGATTTTGGCGAACTGCAGGAAGACTGGGAATCTCACTGGGAGGACGTGTATAAACTGGCGTTGCAGAATAAAATCGTCGCGCTGTATGGCCTGGGCGATCAAATCGGCTATACAGACTGGTTTCAGGATGCACTGGGCATGTTGCATGATGCGATTGCGCCCAGTGGGTGTAAAATCATTGGTTACTGGCCGAACCAGGGCTACGACTTTGCTGAATCAAAAGCTCTCACGCAAGACAAAAGCCAGTTTGTGGGTTTGAGTCTGGATGACGAAAACCAGTATGACCTGACGGATGAGCGTATTCATACATGGTGCCACCAGCTACTCGAGGAAATGGGCCAGTAGTGAACCAGCCAGGCCGACTTCACCGCGAGTATTTTCGCAATGGTCCCTCGCACCGCGATGGCGCCGATGTCAGCTTTAATGACATTCGTAAGCTGTTTAACTTTTCCAGCATCACCATCGGGCGCTGGGTGACTGCCGCTGAACAACAGCTGGCCGCCAATCTGTTTTTTGATGCACTGTATGATCTTGCTGATATTCTACAGGTCAGAGAGCCTGTTATCTCATTAAATGGCACGCTGGCGCTGGCGTTTGGCAGTGGCGGGCAAAAACACAGCAGTGCACACTATAATAGTCAGAAGCGGCAACTGGCATTGGCAAAGAATGCCGGTGGTGGCGCGCTCGCCCACGAATGGTTTCATGCATTTGATCACTATATCGCAGGCAAAATATTTCCCGGCCTGGATCACGGCCATTTTGCTTCTCAGGCGTGGGTAGATGATGCCCCTCATACTGCACATCCACTGAATAATCAGTTGTGTGCCTGCTTTGAAACCCTGTTTTTAGATTCCCACGGATCGCCCAGTGACTATCTCAAGCGATCTATAGAGGCTGATCGCGCGTTAAAAATGTATTATTATGCTATGCCGCAGGAGATGGCAGCCCGCGCGTTTGAAGCCTGCATTCAGGATCAGCAGATCAAAAACGCCTTTTTGGTGCAGGGCACAAAAATGTCCACTGAGGCTAGACTTGGCATTTATCCTCATGGTAATTTGCGAGCTGAGGCGAACCAGCGCCTGATGACATACTTTTATCAGCTGGGAATGGCGATAGCCAGAAAGCCTACCTGACGGCGCGAAGATGAAAAAAAGTGGCTGCAGGCCAGGAACAAGTGTTAAACAGACACACAAGTTTTGACAAAAAGGTTAAAATCTTTGGTCACAAGCAGTATACTAGTGTGTTCAAACTGTAGAGAAGAAAGAATACAAGATGAAAAGAAAAAAGCATACATCTGCTGAGGACGAGGCTCAGGTTGACATGACGCCCATGTTGGACATTGTGTTCATCATGTTGATCTTCTTCATTGTTACCACGTCTTTCGTTAAAGAGAAGAGCCTTGATGTTAACCGTCCTGAAGACAATCAGTCGAATAACAACAAGCCTTCTAAGTCGCTTTCAATTCGTATTGACGAAACTGGTCAGATTCTAATGGGTGGCCGTCAGGTTGACGTTCGCCGTGTTGTTGCCAACGCGCAAACCTTTCTGGCTGAAAATAACACTGATACAGCGGCTATTCAGGCCCATGAAGATACCGAGGAAGGTATCGTGGTTGAAGTGATGAACCAGGTTAAAATAGCAGGCATAGACAAAGTGTCTGTATTGGTTAAGAAAGACTAACCCCGTCTTTTAGTTAAATAAGCGAAAAAGCGCAGCATTGGCTGCGCTTTTTTTTTGCCCGGCGTGCAGGTTCATCTGGTATTTCATTGGCTTAACGCTTAAAATCAAAGCAGTTTATATTTTAAACACTCTTACAACTAAGATTAAAACACTGAGTGTCATGGAGCAGTTATGAAAGCAGTTAAGCAAGGGATCCTCTCTGCCGCACTTGCGCTAATCTCGATGTCAGCAATAGCCGGCCCTTTTTACATCGGTCAGGCGGCTGATTTTAACGCCTATATTATGGAAGACATGCAGGGTACCCACTCTGATGTCGAAGGCCGTCTCGCTGTTGGCGGAAATCTTACGCTTGATAATTATGGCCTGGGCCTGCAGCTTAATGATCAGGGCAGCAAACCGGTTCTTGTCGGCGGCGGTGATGCAAAAATGCGTGATTCACGGGTGTATAATGGCGATGCCGTTGCCGCAGGCACTATTGATATTAATGAGACCGTCGGGCTCTATAACGATCCTGACACGCACAATACTAATGCGTTTTACCAGGACGATAGCTTTGATTTTGCTGCAACCAACGCAGAGGTTCTGTTCAAATCGTCACTGTGGGGTGCTTACAGTGCCAATGCGCAGGTAGAACTTGGTATTAACGATGCCAACGAGCTATGGGGGCTGAATTTCAGCGGCACAAACGATGTCAATGTGTTTTCCATCGATGCGCAAACCCTATCGTCTCCGAATAAGAAAATCACCATTGATATCCCTGATACCAGTTACGCTATCATCAATGTGATGGGTGAGGCGGTTGAGCTGTTTAATACAGGCTTTCATCTGCCGGATGACCAGAAATTCCCTGACAATGACTCTAATGGTGAGCAAGAAGATCGCCATGCGGGACTGTATAACGAACGAGTATTATTTAACTTTGTTGATGCGACATCGCTGGTGATGAATGGCATTGGCTTCAAGGGCAGTATTCTTGCGCCGTTAGCTGATGTGACCTTTTCAGATGGGCACATCGATGGCAATTTGATTGTTAAGAGCCTGCGTTCTGCAGAAAACGAAAATACCGGTCAGATTAACAACTATGGTTTCGCTGGGTTTACCTCAGTGAACGAGCCAGCCACCGGCTTGATCCTGGCGTTTGCCGCCCTCTTTTTGGTGCGCCGCAGCAAACGGGTAAGCTGATAAGCCGTTAGAAAACATATCCTGATACAGCGGCATCATTTAATAACAGGGTGTCGCTGGTAACGCCTGCGGCATGCCCCGCATGCCAGCGAAGTTCCAATCCCGCCCAAACTGCCTGATATTCTACGGCAAAAGCTTGTTGTACGTAGCCAGCCACCAGCCAGTGGGGCGACATTTTGTACTGCCCTTCCAGGGTAACCTGACCGGCCAGACCGCTACTGGTCGAAGCGGGAATAGTGGTATCGGCAGCATATGAAAGTGATGCAGGAAACCGTTCAGCGCGCTGCTCACGGATCCAGTTATAGCCTGCGTTCACCGAAGCCTTTACCTGCCAGTGCGCACCTTCGTTTGTCAGCAGTTCGGCATACATTCCTGTGGACCACAGATCCTGGGGACTGAAATATCCACCATGGCCGCGGGTAAAGCCGGAACGGTTTTTCGCAAACCCTTCCCAGCTTACAAACGGGCCAATACGCCAGTAATCAATATTATCGGATGCCACATCAGCAATATCGTAACTCAGATCCAGCCGCACACCGGTATGCTGATTACTGGTGGTAAACGTGCCTTCATAAGCATCTGCGACACCACTTACCGACAACGCAGTATTATCGGCAAGCAATCTGGAATAAAGCCCCCGCACCCCACGCTTATGCACGCCGCCGAATGCCTCATCACTATATTCAAAAAAGGCAGAGCCCATACTTAACAGGCTATCTTCAACACGCAGTTGGTAGATATTAATGGCGCTGACCGCATTGTCAGAAAACCAGGTACCGGATACTTGCCCGGTTAGTTTGGCGTCAGCGGGCTGTGAAAAAAGCGCGTAATTAAGCTCGCCATATAGGGTTAGTGCCCTCGCCTCGTACTGAATACTGCCATGCAGTCCAGTATCCTCGAATCCCGTGATCCCTCCAAAAATGTCCGTTACCTGCCCATCGCCAAACCAGCTGTCTGCAGCCGGCGTCCCGCTATAAAGCTGCTCATAATCCAGCCTTACATCCCAACGCAGTCGGTCAATGACATCACTGATCCCAACGTTGCCGCGCAAGATATCAAAATTACCCAACCCTTGCGCACCGGAGCGTTGTCGACCACTGCCCCCGACGTAAACAGACATACCATAATCGTGAGGAGTAGCATCAAAGGCACGCTCTCCCTCTGCGGCCAGCAAAAACTGTTTTCGCTGCCAGGCTCGCTCGCTATGCTGCACATTAAGCAGTTGTTGTACGGCGGGAAAGGACTGCGCCAACACATCGTGTTCACCGGCCGGCGTGGCCGTCAGCAGAGCACTGGCAAAGTCCTGATTATCAGGCTGTAAGGCTAACAGCGTTTTAAAGGAGGCCGCTGCTTGTGCATTGTGGCCACTTTTAAGTTGGGCCCACGCGCGAAGCTCGGATTCATCCCGGGTAAGTGCCCGGATTTGCGCAATTTGATCTGCTGCATCCAGGCTTAGATTGAATGCGTCACGCTGATAGCGCTGTGACTGTTGCAGTGACCAGTAACCGGCGCAATGATCCAGCAGCGTTTGATGCTGGCCCTGGCTACAGGCAATGTGTGCCGCCTTGTCTGCCTGCCCCATTCTGGAAAGGGCAAACACCTGGCCTTCGGTAAAATGACTAAGCGAAAAATAGCTCAGGGCGCGCTTGTATTCCTGCGCATCATATAATTGCCAGCCCGCGCTGATGAGTTGTTCATCCAGGGGAATATCGGGGTAGTCTTCACGTAACCGCTTTATCCGGGAAATATCGCCGCGATGTATCGCTGCATCAAACAATCCGGTCACCGCCAGGATGCGCCCCTGCGCATGCGCATCCGATGGCGCAATATGTTGCGCACGCTCAAACTGGCTGATGGCTGCAAGATGGTGTTCCTGCAACAGAAATGTCCAGCCCAGTAAGGCGTGAAAGTCTGCATTTTCCGCTTCGTTTGCTTCTGTTACGGCGCGTTGCAAAAAACCGGCATCGACGTGCTTTCGCAGCGCTTCGCTCATCGACGCCAGCTGAGAAAACAGAGATGCTGCTGGTTTATCTGATACGGCTTTGTCAGCGCCCGCCTCTTCGGTATTCGGCTTGCTTTGCAAGGCGGCCAACGCCTCAACAAGTGCCTTTGAAGGCTGCCAGTCCGGATGTTCTGCCTGCAAACGAGCAAAGGCCTGGTTTGCATAGTCCACTTCTTGCTGACTAATGTGGTACCACACGCCAGTAGTGTCAGGCGCATCCACGGGTGTAAGCTGCGGTGCGTTGGCCACCGCTTTTGGACCCACATTGTCATGCTGATAGTCAGTGACCACCTGGGCGCCGGTTGACGTGCTAAGAAATCCGACCAACGCGGTCGTCGCATATCTTTTTATCATTAACGCTGAGTATCCAGCAAAGCCAGTTCACTGAGCATTATCAGGCTGGCTGAATAATAATCCTGCTCATTACCCAATGCGTATGCCGGGCGTCTTGGTGCCTGACCTGCACGATACGCCACTACACCAGCAACAGCCTGCATACCTGCCGACCAGTCATATTGCGCTGCTTCTCCGGTTTTCACATCTACCGTCGCTGGCACAGATTCCTGTTCGTAAAACGCTAAAAATGGTGATACCAGCTCAGCATCAAAATCGTTCTGCCACACCAAATACAATGGGATCCGGCACGCATTGTAGCCGTACAATGTGTGCTGCGAATTATCGGGGGTTAGCTTACTTTGCGAAAAGGTCATCCAGTCTGTAGGAAGCTGGTGTTCCCCCCAACGGGCCTGACGAACCAGCCTTTCACCCTGCGCATGCAATGATTGCCAGATGGGTTGCCCCGTTAATGTATAAAAATCATTAAAGGCCGGAAATACCCAGTAGCTCAGATTAAGCTCCACATGATCGCTGTGCACAAAACCTTCTTCACCGGGTAATAGCAACAGCGTATTATTTCGTTTTACTACCAGCTTATCTTCAATAGCATTAAGAATCGTAATGGCTTGCTGTCGGTACGTTTGACTATCCCATACCTGAGCAGCCCGAAGCAGCGCCCATGCTATAAGTATGTCACCATCAGTGGCATTATTCGGGTCATCCACACAGGCGGCGTTATGTTCAGGACATGGCCGATAGCGCCAGCTGAACAAACCATCATCACGTTGTAAGGTATGTTGCGTCCATCGCCACATCGCATCAAAGCGCGTTTTGTCTCCCGCTGCTGCCGCAAACAACATACCGTAGCCTTGACCCTCACTGTGTGAGATATCATCATTGCCGGTATCAACTATCCTGCCACGTTCATAAAAGCGCTGGGCAAATACCTCCCAGTCTTTGCCAAATGGTGTTTGCTGCTTTTCGCTACAACCCAGCGAGAACAACAACACCGTTATCGCCAATGCTGTAAAAAGTGTTTTCATTACCACTGCTCCGTCATCGCTTTATTTCTGCGGCGCAACAAGAGGACGGCAATGAATGTGCTGATGATAACAATCAATGCCACACCCACCAGCCAGTACCAGGGGTTATTTGACAGCCACATACGAAGCGAAAGCCAGCCGTTGCCCGCCTCGCCCATTTCAAACTGATCGGCCACCTGCATAGCCAGCAGCGGTGCCTGATCATCCTGCCAGCTGAAAAAGTCCCCGGCCATTTGTCCCCACAGACTCAGGCTTACCAGTTCATTGATACGGGAAGCCATCAGCGCTGGCGTTTGGGTGGCGATGATGTAGACATTTCCGGTGTTCTCAGCGGCCGGATTTTTCTCTGCAATCAAAACAGCCATCTTCTCCAGACCGCTTTGCTGGGTGGTTGCCCCTTTGGTGGTAAGGGGGACATGATTCTCGTCATTGGTCACCTTGCGAATGCGATTGTGCAGTTCGTTCTGCAGCCGGTAAGGCCAGCGTTTTGTGGCGGTCAGCGATGTTGAATAATCGGTAGAAAATGTTTCAGGCAAGGTGTCTGGCGTACTTAAAATAATCGCATTATCAGTCAGGTTCTCCTGCAGCCCCTGCTCGATGCTGATATTGGGAAGTGGAGATCCTGCGACCTGCGCTAATTTTGCGGATAACGTCAGCGCCGCCCCGGTCATCCCCTGATCATTCACGTAAATAGCAACAGGTGCATCGTTGCCGTCTCTGGCAAACGGAAAGCCGGTATCCCGGAATAATGCTAAGTCCGGCTGCGTAGCAACTTGCCCGGCTTCTGGCAGCGCAATATCGGAGGTGTTTCTCAGCTGAAAAATCAGATGGGAGCCGCTGATATCATCACATGTCTGACCGGTAACGGGCGCCCGCATGACAACATCGAAGTCGATGTTGTTGATGCCACCACGCAAATGTCGTGCGGGTATTTCAAGTTCGTAATCACGAAAAAACTGTCCGTTCGGGTTGTCCAGCGTCAAGCCATGCACCAACTCATCATTGACCAGAATATTCATCATTGAGCCGGGCCCGAATGCAGCGCCGTAGCCAAAATCCAGATTCATCGACACACTGGCATTTTCCGGAACATAAAAATCTGCTGGCAAGTAAAACGTCAGCGGTTGAGAAAAGCTATCCTCACCGCGCATCACGATGTCGCTCTGGCCAATCTGCGCGAATGTATATTGCTGTCCGGGGCGAAGCGCACGGTGGGAAAGCGCAGTCTCACTGTCATCATCTGCGCCTATCGTAAGCGCCGCGCCAGGATTAAGCGCATCATCCATAACCCCAAGCGTAAATGCTGCCTGTCTGACTTGGGCTGCCGTTTCACCTGTCACAATCAGTCGGGTAGCTTTAGCCACAATGGTCGATTGCTCAGAGCTTACAGCCGGCGTTTCATCCATTGCAATGAAAGGGCCGGTGATACGCTTATACATTGCCTCACTCAGAAAGGGTTTGAGCGCTGAGCGAGTTCCGATTAACGCGTGTATCTGGTCAGATTGTGAGTCACCCACATACCAGCTACTACGCTGATACTGTTGCTTTAGCGCCTCTGTCCATTTTTCTGCGTCGCTAAGATCAGGATAACTCACCTGGCTGGCAGCGCGCTGATAAGAAACGCTGAGCGGTTTGTACTGATTGCGCAATGCCAGAGCCTGCGCCACGCCGGGTAAACTGTGCGTGAAAATGGCGCTCTCATCGCCTTCGACAGTCACCAGTGTGACCGCGTCCTGAGCCCCAATGCCCGGTGAAAAGTAGCCTGACAAATCCTGTAATACCGGCGAGGCTTTCGTACTCTTGGTAGCGATAGATAACATTGAGTTGTACAGGTTTATTTCGCTCCAAAGCTCAGGCGCCCCACCATCCACACACTGATTGGCATAATGCTGACTGACGGCGAATGTTAGATTGTTGAAGCCGGCTCGCCACAGGCTGGCCGGAATATCAACCTGTGAGTTGATAGCAGGCCGCTCTGGATCCAAATGAATTTGGCCGATGGTGGCATTGTTGAATCGGACATTTAAAATTGAGCGCGACTTAATTAATGCTTTGGAGTTAACCGCATCGATACTGATAGTGGCACTTTGCACCGTCTGACCAGCAGCCAGGGGCACTGATAGCGTTGCAGCCGCCTGCTTGCCCTGCAAGCGCAATGTGCTGTCTCCGGGGTAAAAAGAAGACAACCGCGCCTCTGAAGATTGTTGTGCATATGCTGTAAAGGTCATTAGCAGGACGACCAGAGCGCCTGTCAGCATTGTTCTCATTTTTATTCCTTAGCTGCGTTTTCCTGGCCCCACATGCGCTTCAGTTGCATCCAGCTATGCTGGAGCACCGGCCTGAAACTTACATTTAATACATGGGTAAAACCATACCAATAAGAGACTGGCCGCATCCGGCGACGCTGAAAGCTTTGCCAGCGGCGACTATCGCCCATCGTGTAGGCAATAATGTCATCCCATATTTTATCTGATTCACGAATAAAGCGGAAACGGACGATGCCGGTAGACGGGTCGTAAAACAATAATTTGCAGGGCAATACCACGTTACGACCTGCTGATGCAGACCAACTGATCAGTGACACATGCTCAGGCAGTTGCTGCCATTTTGCCTGCAGCCTTATGCGCGCTCCGCCCAACGACATGTCACTGACCTGCCCGACCCACGCCCGGCCGTCCTCACCCTGCAGTGTTACCTCATCGCTTGCCGGAAGCCGGGATTGCTCACGCACCTGTCGCCGCTCAATCAACACGCCCAGCACACTGACAAGCAGTATCAGGTTAAATACATTCCAGAACAGCACCACTATAGTAAGGTCGCGGGTCAGTGTCTCGGTGACCAGCTTTTCCAGCCCCGCCACTGTCCCTGCCAACGTCAGTGCAATTAAGGCATAAAACACCCCGGATAACGGCGAGATAAAGCTTTTCTCCAGGCTTTCCCCTTTTGGCGTTACCACGAAGGACGGTGCGGTGCGGTTGCGAAATACCTTAAGCAAGGCTCGAAAGGTAAATACACATTGCAAAATTTCATACAACTCAGAGACCAGTGGCCAGCGGGTTCGTCCGAACAAGAGCGTTGAAAGCTGATAGGTTGCAATAACGTGGGGCAGCGCATAGGCGATAATTTCTATCAGCGACGCCCGGTATATCTGCAATCCAAACACCAGATACGCCAGCGGCATGAACAAAAAGACAATGCGGGCGAAGGGAAACAGCCAGAATAAAATTGAGCTCAAATAGCCAAAGCGCTGAAACCAGGACAGCCCTTGTGCATTGTGCGGCTTTTTTAGCAGCAATATCTGCGTCATCCCCTGGGCCCAGCGCATCCGCTGCTGAATAAAGGCATCCAGGGTTTCTGGTGCCAGCCCGCTCACCATTGGCCGGTTCACGTAAACCGATTCGTAACCCAGCGCATGCAGGTCAAAGGCGGTCTCAGCATCTTCGGTAACCGACTGACCCGACAACCCGTCTACCTGCGCCAGATGCGCCCGGCGCAGCACTGCCGCCGAGCCGCAAAAAAACGACGCATTCCAGAAATCCAGGCCGCGCTGAATAGTCCCGTAAAACATATCATTTTCAGATGGCATGCGCGTAAAGGCAGAAAAGTAGTTCCGCTCGACCGGATCAGGATTTGCCATGAAGTGCGGCGTTTGGACCAAAAAGGTTTTTGGGTTAGATAACATCCATGGCACGGTGTAGTTGAGAAAGTCTGCAGTCGGTACATGGTCAGCATCAAGAATGACAATCAGGTCGCCGTGAGTCTCGCCCAGCGCATGGTTTACATTGCCAGCTTTGGCCCGTTCATTTTTATCCCGGCTGATATAACCCGCCCCTACTCGCTGGCATAGCGCTTTGAGCGCCCTTGCCCTGTGCGTCGCCTCCTGCGCAGCCAGCTCATTATCCTGCGTACGCTTTTGCAGTGTGCCGCCGTCATCCAGCAGATAAACGCGCAGCTTGTTGGATGGGTAATGCATTTGCCGGGCGGCACGCAACGTAACTTCTATAATATCCTGAGGCTCGTTATAGGAAGGTACTAAAACATCTACAGTGGGTAATGACGCGGGAGCAAATTCAGCAAGTGTCTTTTCCGGCCGCGTTAGTGGAGACACGTTTACCAGACAACTGATGATGTGTGTAATTCCCGCATAGATCTCTGCCAGAAAGAGCATCCACATGGCGATGAGGGAGATAACATCTGCTGTACCTAATGTATAAAATCCGCGCCACAGCAAATAGCGAACGGTCAGCGCAAGCCCCACCAGCAGGGCAAACAGTCGGAAATAGTGACGATAGCGATGAAAGTGAGAGGCTTCCCGGGCACTGATATGAATTAACATGATCAGGCTGTAGGACGCCACAATCTGACCTGCCGAATCCATAGGGATTAGCAACGCAGTACTCAAAATGAGCAGGCAGAACAGAAAAAAGACGTTAAAACTGACAAAAGCACGCCTTCCTGCATGGCTTTTTAGCAAATCAGATGTCCGTAAATAACACCTTTGTCACTGCCGTGTAAGTACTACGATTGATAAGTACCAGCGCATCATCTCTGTATTCGACCTCATGGTTGCTCTTATAAAACTTGCGAGACAACTGGTCGCGATGACGACGGCACTCTTTAGAGAACCAGAGACATGCCGGTAACATGATGCTACCTAATGCAATGATGCTGACTTCTGCAATAAACACCCACGGCGGAACAACAGGCGCTGTATAAAGTGAAAAACCTAACGTTAACGCGGCTAACACTATAAGGGTGAGGGAAAATGCGCGCAAGCGATTCGCCCTTTGCAACGAAATTTCAGCCTTTAGTAGTAGTTGTAGTCGATGATTCCAGCGCCTTTCAAGCGCTTTACTGGTGGTTTGTCCATCATGCAAGCGCACGCGCTCACGCCTGAACAATGGCGTAACATTGCTGGGCTTAACAGTTTGTGAGGAAGAAGGCGTGCCATCCAGTTGCATTACGATAAACCTTAAATCGATCTATCGTAAGAATAAGCAAGTCGACGCTGCTCATAAATTACGCAAGCGATACTATGTTATATTTTTCAATACCTTTGCGCGAATTATCGGGGCTGGTTCATTTATCTTCGCGGTACATTTTGAGCAGGATACTGGTGAGATTACTGAGATTGAAAACTGTCCCGAAGACGCTTCCAACCTGCACAGCATATATCAGCCCGAGGGTCTCTGCCAGCAAAAACCATTGGCGTATTCGTTTCACATCGTCAATAACAATTGAGCCTACAGTAAAGATGAGCGACGAGGTGTAGGCAATAAAAATGACCGCGTCATGCTTAAGTATGAACCACTCAATAAGCAGAAAGATAATATTAAGCGCAACAAACAAATACAAAATCAACGTGCTGCGATATTTCAGGGCAACTACATTTCTTATACTGGCGATCAGACACCCTATCCCTGCCGCCATCGCATCCAGCATAAAGAAATGTATGCTGACACATAACAAAGCGACCGCCGAAATCGCCCGGTAGTGGTTTACTTCATTTTGTCGATAACCGATAAAATTAAAGATAACCGCCAGCGCACCGAACCCTTCAGCAATAAAAGTTGTCATGGATTCCATTAAAATATCTTCTGCGTTGTCGCTGCGCTAAAAGGCCAGATAAAAATCTTTGCACAACGCTTTATAGTCTTCACTGTACGAATTATCTTCATCTCTTATTATCAATGTTTCTGTCAGCCCGGTTGCATTTTGCCTGGTAAATTCAAACGCAGATACGTGAGAGCGCGCGCCATGATGGTTATACACCGTCAGCTCCCGGTCAAGCTGCCAGTGCTGTTGCGTTGCATGCGCGATGATCGTGTCACGCTGTGAGGTTGGATACAGGCAAGACAGGCGGGCGTTCGATGAGGTAACGCTGGCAGCAAGCAAGAATAAATCCTGCGAAGACAAACTGCCCTGATGACGGGCTGCCTGACGCGACATGGATTGCGAAAGATGCGCGGCATTCCCCACATTTGTGTCGCTGAAATAAGGCGGGTTGCAAATGATCATATCAATGGGTTGAGCAGTTGCCAGCGCCGCAAGCTCACAATGTCTGACATGAATTCTGTCTGCCCAGGGACTGCTGTCGGCGTTCACCCGAGTCTGCATAACGGCGTCTTGCGCAATATCAATGGCAAGCACTTTTGTATCGTTATCACTGCGCTGACACATCATTAACGATAATATGCCGGACCCGCATCCCACATCGACTATCTGGCCGGGACTGTTTACCGTCGACCAGCTTCCCAGTATCAGGCTGTCAGTACTGACTTTCATGGCGCACAAATCATGCGCGATAAAAAATTGTTTACACTGAAACCCTTTGGCCATCAGAAGAATCGTTGTTGCTGAATCATTTTAGATGCCACTTCAGCAGCATACGCAGGTCGGTACTTTTTAAAGCGCCCGATTAATAGCTTTCGTAGCATCGGTGCCAGTTTCTGACCGATATCTTCCAGCCACCGCGATTCATTACGCTCGCCCAGCAGCAGTGAGGGCCTGACCGCAACAGCATGTTGTAGCTGGGGCATACGCATAATGGCGTTTTCCAGTTCTCCTTTCACGCGCAGGTAAAACTGACGGCTGTTAGCGTTGGCGCCTACCGATGAAATCCAGACAAAGCTTTTAACCCGCTGCGCGCGGGCAAGCTGAGCAGCGATATGCACGTACTCAAAATCAACTTTTCTGAACGCCGCGCGACTGCCGGCCGCTTTGATAGTGGTGCCTAAACAACAATAAACATGGTCAACGCTAAAATATCCCTGATAATCCTGAAAATGCGAAAAGTCGATAACGATGGGGGACAGTTTGCCTTCAGGATCGTCAAAGTAACGCTCAGGCAGGGGCCGGCGCACCAAACAGACAATGGAGGCGTAGCGACGGTCTGTCAGCAGTTTTTTTACCAGCGCCTGTCCGACCAAACCCGTAGCGCCTAAGACTAAAGCGGTTTTATTGCCACTCACGTTATGTCATCCTGTATTGCATCAGATAACCATCCACAGCGTAAAGCGTAGATAATAATGAAAAAAGCGTTAATGATTGGAGCCATTATGCTCAGCAGCGCCGTTTCGGCCAACACGCTCACTATTGAGCGAATTTTCGAATCCCCCTCCCTGGACGGCAATGCGCCCCGTGATCTTAAAGTATCTCCTGACGGACAGCGAGTAACTTTTTTGAAAGGCAAAGCGTCAGACTACGACCAGCTGGATCTATGGGAATACAACGTTGCGTCGGGTAAGACACAAATGTTGTTTGACTCACAAGAATTGCTTCCGGGCGATCAGGCCTTATCCGATGAGGAGAAAGCGCGACGCGAAAGAATGCGGCTGTCCGGAACCGGGATTGTCAGTTATGAATGGTCTGCGGACGGCTCTGCCCTGTTGTTTCCGTTAGGCGGTGACGTGTACTACCACCGTTTGGGTGAAAGGGGAGCCCGACAACTTCTTGATACAGACACGTTCGAAACGGATATTAAGTTGTCGCCCAAAGGCACGTATATCTCATTTATCCGTGACCAGAACCTGTTTATAAAAAATATTGCGACCGGCGAAGAGCGTGCTATTACCACAGAAGGTGGCGGTAATATCAAAATGGGCATGGCTGAGTTTGTCGCGCAGGAAGAAATGGGCAGAATGACAGGCTACTGGTGGGCGCCGGATGAAAGTTATATTGCGTTTGCCAAAGTCGATGAAAGCCCGGTGGAAGTCATCACACGCTCAGAAATTTACGCTGACGATATTAAAATGATTGAGCAGCGTTATCCTAAGGCTGGCACTGCCAACGTGAATATTGAGCTGGCGATTGAAAACATTCAGACCAAAGAGCGCCAGTGGGTCGATTTAGGTAAAGAGAAAGATATTTACCTGGCGCGCGGAAAATGGATGCCGGATAGCCAGACCTTTACTTATCAATGGCAAAGTCGTGACCAGCAAAAACTGGAGCTGCGCGCTTATAATGTGAAATCTGAATCACAGAAAACACTGTTAAGTGAAACCAGTGATACCTGGGTAAACCTGCACGATGATTTACACTTTTTAAAGCAAAACAACCAGTTTATCTGGGCATCTGAGAAAGACGGCTTTAAACATCTGTACCTGTTTGGTCAGGATGGCAAGCTGGTTCGTCAGTTAACCGAAGGCGACTGGGTTGTGGAAGAAGTACGCGCCATTGATGAAGATAAAGGTGTTATCTATTTTACTGGTCGTAAAGATACGCCGCTGGAAAGCCATTTGTATTCCGTCACGCTAAAAGGCGGCGACATTTCACGTATTTCTGAGCGCGAGGGCTTTCACGAGATAAATTTTGCTGCTGATGGCTCTATTTTTGTCGATGAGTTCTCAACAGCTAACCGGCCTCCTCAGGTCAGCCTTCACCAGGCAAGTGGAAAGCAAATTACCTGGCTTGAAGAGAACAAACTGGATAACGAACATCCGTTAACGCCTTATCTTGATAGCTGGAATGAGCCAGAATTCGGCACGCTGACAACGCCTGATGATGCTACGCTTTATTATCGTTTATATAAACCTGAAGACACCAGCACTAAGCGCCCTGCCATTGTATTTTTATACGGCGGACCACACGCGCAGGTCGTCACCAATAAATGGGGCGGAAACCGCGGCCTGTTAATGCAATACTGGGTCGACCAGGGCTATGTAGTATTTTCCATTGATAATCGGGGTTCTAACTACCGCGGAAAAGGCTTTGAAGACCCGATTTATAAGAAAATGGGCACGGTTGAGGTAGACGATCAGGTAGAAGGCGTTAAATTCTTGCGTTCACTGGATTATGTCGACCCTGAGCGTATCGGTGTGCATGGCCACAGTTACGGCGGCTACATGACACTGATGACGATGTTCAAAGCCGGAGAGTATTTCAAGGCAGGTGTGTCAGGCGCGCCGGTAACAGACTGGCGTCTGTACGATACGCATTATACAGAACGTTACATGGGCAATCCCGCAAAGGATGATGATGCTTATACTCACTCTTCGGTGTTTCCGTATGCTGATGGGTTAAAAGGTCCACTTTTGATTTATCACGGAATGGCTGACGACAACGTGTTATTCACCCACAGTACCCGACTGTACAAACACTTACAGGATATGGCTAAGCCCTTTGAAACCATGGACTATCCGGGTAAAAAACACAGTATTCGTGGTAAGCAGACAGGCACCCATCTGTACAAGACAATTACGAACTTTTTCAATAGAAATTTACACCCAGAGAAATAAACGTTTCTCTTTTTATCAAAAAAAGGCAAAGGCATCACAACCTTTGCCTTTTTTTTGTTCTAAACAATGCACTTATCATTACATTAGCTTTTTTGTACTTGCAAAACGATCGACAACTCCATTATGTTGGTTATGGGATTCACCCATCGAAGTCATTCGGAAACGTAAAATAAGATTGGTTTAAACCGACACCCGTCTGACGCAATTCAACAAGTGAAGAAGAAAAATATATGTTTAATAAAACAATCAAACCTACTCTTGCAGCATCGTTAGTAGCCCTTAGCTTTTCAGCTCTGGCAAATAATAGTGACAGCGAAAGCCGCTATATCATCCAGGTTGATAATAACGGTAAGGGTATTGTAAAAGCGCTGGCCAGGCAGGCCGGTGGAGACATCAAGGTTGATGCAGACGGCTTTATTGCAGCTTCATTTTCCGGCAAGTCTCTCGCTGAGGTAAAAGGATTATTAAACAACCCTCATGTTAAATTGGTAGAACAGGATCAGGTTCGTCGCCTTATGGCATTGTACAATGACGATGCAGGCGATCCGTCCACAACACAAATTACACC
>CAZOYR010000065.1:0-18430 GCA_964584105.1 uncultured Alteromonas sp. | reverse complement strand
AAATCTGAATTAAAAGCCTATATGGACGCCAATTTGGGCCAGGCATCCGACTTTATGTTTGAAAAGATACTCGAGCAAAATGATTTGCTCGATAACCCGCTGGCCAGCGATACGATTGAAGATGATTTGGCGTGGCGAGATGCTATGGAGCAACAGCTTACCGATTTAATCTGGTCGCTCAATACTGATGCGTCACTGTCGATAGAAAGCCTTGTGTGTATTCAAAAGCAGTGTGAAATTACGCTAATGGCATCAAAGCCCCATTCGGTGACCAGAATGCATATGGAAATTACCTCCCGCACTGATCAGCTGGGAATCATCAAAGACTCCCCCAGTCCAATTTCGCTGATGCTGGAGGATGAAAATTTCTGGATGTACATGCGTTTGAAGTTTTCTGCATAGTTTCAGTACTGATAAGCCCTGGCGCAGCCAAAACAGATTCGTTTACTTAAAGACACGATGAGTCTTTGGCATAAAGCCACGACACCGGTTTTATGCTCGCCCTTTTACCAGACAGTATGGGTATTAAGCGTGATAAATGCGATGCCCGTCTTACAATAAACGTATGCTGCAAACTATCAACACCAGTGTCACGTAGGGATCGTTAAGAATAAATCGGAGATCCCTAATGACAGATAAAATTCTATGTGTAGCAGGTGCCAGCGGTCTGGTTGGCTCTAATATTGTAAAACAGGCATTGCAAAAAGGTTATCACGTCAATGGCACCATGCGTGATGCCAGTGATGAGTCCAAGACGAAATATCTGATGGCATTGCCGGGCGCGGCTGAACGACTGACGTTGTACAGCGCTGATGCCGACGATAGCCATTCATTTGATACACCACTGAAAAATGCTGATGCGGTGTTTATCGCGTGCTTTCCGCCTATCTATAAAGCAAAGGATGGCACACCGGCAAAAGAGCTGGATCGCGAGCGAGGCTATGACGAAATAATTCGCCCGGTCAGGGATGGCTGTTTAAACATCCTCGACGCGGTCAACCGACAGGGTGTAAAAAGCGCAGTATTGTGCTCATCGACCTCTAGTACAAATCCGCCACAGCCCGTTGAAATCAAAACCGAACAAAATGCCGTGTCTGACGCAGAACATCAGATGGACCAGAAAAAATACACGTCTGCGGAAAAAATCGTCATGGAGGACGCTGCAGCCTACTTTTGTCAGGAACATGGCATACGCTTGTGTGTGATGCTTCCCACGATGATGACCGGCCCCGTGGTCATGCCTCAACATCTTGAGGGTGACAGCCACGCCCGCTTCATTGAAATGCTAAATGGTAAAAACACCCATCATGAGACCGTACCGGCAGGATCTATGTCAATGTCGCACATTGAAGATGTTGCACAGCTCTTTATTGCAGCTTATGAGTCGAAAAATGCGCAAGGCAGATACTTTGCTGTTTATGACAGCTGGAGTTGGCAGGCAATCTATGAGGAAGTTGCTAAACATGTTCCGGAAAGCGCGCTTCCCCAACCCCTTGACGGTGAGCCGGAGACACCCACAAAATTTGATTTTTCCAAAAGAAACAGTCTGGGTATCACTATGCGGGATATTCCGACCACACTGGAAGAAACATTTAACTGGATGAAAACTGACCCGTTTAATGCTGTCTACAATTAACAATAATCGTTATGGCTGTGAGCGCACTTCACAGCCTGAATTTTCCGCTGCACCCAGTCTGACACCCTCGGTTGTCTCAAATGATCAGGACGACTCAGACGTGCCGGCCTGAGACAGGTTACCCACGCCTGTCTTCACGTCCTCAAGAATCAGGTAAAAACACGGGACGATGATTGACATGATCGCAGTGGCAAACACAATCCCGAACCCTAGCGAGATAGCCATCGGGATTAACTGGTAAGCCTGTCTCGACTGCTCAAGTATGATAGGCGTTAACCCCCCGAATGTAGTCATTGTGGTCAGAGCAATAGGACGGAATCGTCTGACTCCGGCTTCAACAATGGCATCATACACCGGAATTTCGGTTGCTCTGCGATTGGCATAATCCACCATAATCAATGCACCGTTTACCACAACGCCGGATAAAGCTACTAACCCCATGAGACTGACGATTGATAAATCGTAGCCGAACAACACATGGCCGGCGACTGCACCGATGGCGCCAAATGGAATAGCGAGCATGACGATAAAAGGTTGGGTATAACTTCGAAAGGCGATAGCAAGTAAACTATAAATAACGAACATTGCCATTGAGAATCCAATCCACAATGTAGAAGTAGATTCGCGCATCTCCGCCTGCGAACCACGAAAAGTCCAGGTCAGACCGGGATATTCGTTCAGCAGTTGCGGCAACACCTCCTGATTAATAGCATCGAGCACCTGATTTACGGCACCGGCAGGCTCAACATCCATACCCACGGTAATCACCCGGCGACCATCTCTGCGATCCAGCGCACTATATGATTCTGACTCATTCAGCTCGACCACATCCATTAAAGGCACCTCGCCACCAGCCGGCGTGATGAGAATAAAATTATCAAGAGTGCTTTGCTGCTCGCGTTCACTGCGGGGTAATTTAACTCTGACCTCCACTTCGTTGGTACCCCGCAACTGTCGAATGGCAACCGCACCGTAAAAGGCGTCGCGGATCTGGCGTCCTACATAATCTGGCGTCAGGCCAAGTGCTTCGCCTGCCGGTAACAAAGTGAAATCGAGCTGCATTTTACCGGGGCGGTAACTGTCATTCACATCACGGGTTTGCGAAAATGCGCTCATCAGTTCCACAAATCGCTGACTGGCTTGCCCCAGCAGTTCCAGATCGTTATGGCTTAAATCGACACTGATGTCGTCGCGCCAGCCGCCCGGCCCACGCTCTGTTTCAAAGGTGATTTGATTAATGCCCTCAATGTCGCCTATCTGATCGCGCCACAACTCAATAACAGCAACAGCACTCATATCCCGCTCATCCGGCGGCAACAATACAATCTCAACATCAATGAAACTTTCGCCGCGCACATTGGTTTTAATGCCTTCAGCCACTTCAAAAAGATTCTCGCGCTGAAACATCTCATACGTCGCATTAGTAATGTTTTGCGCCACCTCGGCCGCTTTTGCATCAGTGGTGCCTACAGGCAGGCGGACCCCGGCTTCAATTTCATTGGCTGCCTCTCTGGGCATCATAATAATCCCCAGGTGATCACTGGTGGCAAAGGCGCCGGTTACCGCCAATAAGCAAAGCGCACACAACAACGTCAGATAGCGGTGTCGCAGACACCTGGTAAGTAACGGTTTATAGCGATTGTGAATAAAGCGCTCTAACCCATTGGCAAATCCGGCTTTGATGCGTGCGATGCCAGAGCGCGCTGCTGACGCCTGTTCCCGCTTGCTGTGCGCCAGATGCGCAGGCAGTATGAACAAGGCTTCTACCAATGAGATAAGTAAAACCGTGATGACCACGGCAGGCAGTGGCCACCAGAATAGTCCGGTTGTGCCGGGCATAAACATAACGGGCAGAAAAGCGACAATCGTGGTTAGAATGGTAAATGTCACGGGCGCTGCAATATCCTGCGCCCCTTTTATGGCGGCGGATAAACCATCCATCCCCTGCTGCCGGTATTCGTGAATGTTTTCGCCCACTACGATGGCATCGTCTACCACGATGCCCAATACCACCAAAAAGGCGAACATCGAAATCATATTGATGCTTACGCCAATCATTGGCAAAAACATAATGCCGCCGACGAATGAAATGGTCATCCCCATCATGATCCAAAACGCCAGGCGATATTCCAGGAACAGGCTTAATATGATGAGCACAATGACAATGGCCATCCATCCATTGTCCAACAGCAGAAAAAGACGATCATTAAAATCTTCAGCCCGATTGCTGTCGATACGGTAGCTGACCCCCTCGGGCAGGGTACTATCCAGCTCGGCGAAAATGCCCTCTACTGTTTGTGCTATCTCCAGTGGCGACTGCTGTCCCACCCTGAATATCTCAATCTCTACACTTGGCTGACGGTTAAATTGTGAATGAAATCCGGCCTCTTCAAACCCATCATAGATTGTCGCAATATCACTGAGGTATACAATATCGCCGGTCGCATTGGTCACTACCGGAATCTGACCATATTCTTCTGCCCACTGTTTACGCTCTTTTACGCGGACAAGTATTTCACCTTCGTTTGTTTTAATCTCACCGGCAGGTACATCCTGCGAGGCCTGTTCAATCATTTCAGCAACCTGGGAAAGCGTAATCCCATATTGTCTTAGTGTTTGTTTGGGTATTTCCACATGGGTAACGTAATCGGGTACCCCGCCTATCTCTACCTGCGTGATAGACGGCTCACTGACCAGCCTGTCACGAAGCTGTTCGGCAAGTTTTCGTAAAGTCCAGATATCCACATCACCATACAGGCCAAGCTCCATGACATCCCGCTGCTGAACCTGCATACTGACCTCAGGCTCTTCGGCGTCAACCGGAAAAGTCCGGATACGATTTACCGCCTGATCGATATCCTGAAATGCCTTCATGCGGTCCAAACCGGAAACCAGTTCCAATGACACCATGCCACTGCCTTCACGCGCCGTGGAAGTCATTTCCTTGATTCCCTGAACACCGCGAACAGCCTCTTCCACAGGCTGGAGAATACCTTTTTCTACTTCTTCGGGAGAGGCCCCCGGATACTCCACCATCACTTCAACTATGCCCAGCTCAAACTCTGGGTACACTTCTTTTTGTATGGTAAAAGCCGTGATGATGCCGCCACCAAGCAGTACCAGCATAAGCAGGTTTGCGGCTATCGAATTACCCGCCATCCAGGCAATCGGATTAAACCGGCTGCGTTGTTCACGGTTGCCGCTATTCATGCGCATCTATCCGGCTTTTGCTTGTGTCAGTCATGCGTTCAGATGGGTTTTGGGCTGTTGTATCGCCGGTTATTCTCACTTGCGCCCCGTCGCGAACCACTGCCAGATTAGTGGTGATCACCTTATCACCCGGTTCAATGCCCTGCTCAATATAGGCGTACTGTTCGTCACGATAGGCCACAGAGACGTTTTTGATTTGCAACTGACTTTCCTGTGCGACCCATACCGTGCTGTCTTTTCTGACATAACTGATAGGAAGCCGGATAACGTTCGTGAGAGTTTTAGCAGGCAGGCTCACCCTGACATAACTGCCAGCGATAACCGGCGCAAAGGTATTTGCCTTTCGTTTGTTGGTTTGGAGCAATAATGGATCATCGACTTCTATCAGCACAGTTGCCATTCGGGTCTGCTCATCAAGCGTTGTCACAACTTTTTTGATTTTACCTTCCCGCGTCACGCCTTTGCCCCAGGCAGCGTTATTTTCTATTCTTGCTGGCTTTGCGTTCTTTGCATGTTCATCATTGTCTGACTGGGGTGTATCCGGCCGTGCAAGCCACTGCAGTTGGCTGGATGGCAGCGCCGCTTCAATCCAATAAACGTCAGTTCCTACGATATTAGCAATGGTATCTGCCGGGCTTACCTGCGATCCGAGATTCACATCAAGACGGGTTATCTGACCGGTAAAAGGCATTGTAATCGTGGTTCGCTCCAGCGCCAGTTGCGCTTCACGTACTGCCACCTCGGCCTGTTCGACTTCCGCCCTGACCTGCTTAAGTTGGGGTTCCCGAAGTATTAATGATTGGTTCTTCTGCGGTACATCCCGATCCAGGGTTGCCAGATCGTTGCGCGCCACTTCCTGCTCGCCCATTTCAATGTCCAGCAACGCCTGTGCACGGGCAAGATCGGCTTTTGCACGTTGCAGTGCCAGTTGATAGTCTTTTTGGTCAAGTTCGACCAGCCACTGCCCTTGTTCAACAATATTGCCTGGAACAAAACCTTCAGAGATGGCGGTGATTTCACCCGATACCCGTGGTCGCAGCAACACTTCCCGGGCCGGTACCACCTCACCCATTGCGGTGATAGATGGTGTGTGATGGCTGCGCGCTGCCAGCATCACCTCTACCGGCATGGCATTGCTTCGGGTTGCACCGTCCTTTTCGGCCACCGGTTCGGTGGAATAAACTATCATCACCGCTATTGCTGTTGCAACGATGACGACGAGCCCGACAAGAAATGATATTTTTTGTGATTGTCTGAACATAATTAGCTTATTTTTCAAAACTATAATGTTCGTTACGTCGGTAGCCAAAAATAAGACTACCGAGAAGATTACATGTTATTCACACCTTTATAACGTTTTTTTTACAGCAGTGTGACTAATCGTAATCTGTACCTAAGGCATCATGCTGAGACTGTTCGATAACATCGCTATCCGCTTTTTTAAGCTTTGGCGATTGGCGCTCTTTTAACATCCGCTCCTTTTCTTCTTTTGCGATCAGTTTTTCCCGCGCTTTCTGATTAGCCAGGCGCTCAGCGTCGTCCATTTCCTGTTCGCTTTCTTCATTATATTGCTTCTGCATAGCCCGGGCTTCCTGCTCAGCCTCTCGTGCCTGCTGCTCACTTTTGCGCAGTGCCTGTTCAGATTCGCGTTTTTCCTCACGCCATTGCCTGGTAAGTTCTTTCTCACGCTTGGCATCTTCCCGCGCAATCTCTGCAGCTTCCTTATCAACTTTGCGCTGCGTTTCTTCTGCAGCCTTTCGTGCTTCCCGCTCTTGTGCTTTCGCCTCTTCTCTGGCCTCTGTCATCTCTTCGCTCTGCTGTGCCATAGCATCGTTAGCAAAGGCCGTTGCCCCTACCACACCTGCTGCCAGCAGTGCCGATACAACTAAATTGATTTTTCTGTCCATTTGCTCGCTTCCTGTTACACATAGGATAAAACTGATTAATCTGTGTACGCGTCAGCCAGCAAAAAAAGACCAAAAAAAGCCGCTTAATAAGCGGCCTTTTTCGAACTGTGATCCGACGTTAACGAATCTTCTGTTGTTCAACCGGACACGCGCCCAGTCGCCATACGCGATCGACATAATCCTGAATCGAACGGTCTGAGGTAAACTTACCCATCATGGCCGTATTGATAATGACCATTTCAGCCCAGCGTGATTTATCACGATACGCTTTATCGACCTCGATTTGCGCATCGGAGTACGCTCTGAAATCAGCCAGCACAAAGAACGGATCGCCTAAATCCAGCAAGCTTTGCTTAATGGATACCAGTGCACCCGGCTTACCTGGCGTGAAATAGTCCGTTTCCAGCCAGTCCAGGATAGCTTTAATCTCAGCATCCTTGTAATAGTAATCCTTAGGATTATATCCACTGGCTTTTAATGCATTCACGTCTTCAACGGTCATACCGAAGATGAAAATGTTATCCTCGCCAACTTCCTCTGCAATCTCAACGTTGGCGCCATCCAGGGTGCCAATTGTTACTGCACCGTTAAGCGCCAGTTTCATATTACCTGTACCTGACGCCTCTTTACCGGCTGTGCTGATTTGTTCGGACACATCACAGGCAGGAATCATTTTCTCTGCAAGGGATACCCGATAATTAGGCAGAAACACAACTTTAAGCTTGTTACCCACCCGCGGATCATTATTGATTTTATCCGCGATCTTATTGATAGCAAAGATGATATCTTTGGCCAGCTTGTAACCTGGTGCTGCCTTTGCACCGAAAATGAATACCCGTGGATGCATGTCATAATCCGGATTTTCCAGAATTCGACGATACAACGCCATGATATGAAGCAAGTTCAGATGCTGACGTTTATACTCATGCAGACGTTTTATCTGGATATCAAAAATCGCATTGGTATCCACCTCGATGCCGGTAGAGGCATAGATTTCATCAGCCAGCAACTGTTTATTTTTCTGCTTCACGTTCATAAACGCTTTCTGGAATGTTTTATTGGTGGCGTGTTTTGCCAGCCCTTCCAGCTTTTTCAGGTTCAGCGGCCAGTCTTCGCCCACCTTTTTATCGACCAGTTCCGATAACAACGGGTTGCAGGCTTTCAGCCAGCGTCGCGGGGTAATGCCGTTAGTTACGTTGGTCAGTTTGTCCGGCCACAACGCGTCAAAATCCGGGAACAGGTTTTCTTTCACCAGTCGCGAGTGCAGCTCAGCCACACCATTGACTTTAAATGAGCCAATGACTGATAAATGCCCCATCCGCACCATCTTTTCGGGGCCTTCTTCGATGATAGACAACTTCGCTTTTTTGCTGTTATCGCCGGGCCACTTTTTATCCACTTCGTTCATGAAGCGATGATTGATCTCGTAGATAATCTCGAGGTGTCTGGGCAGAATTTTTTCCAGCATTCTGGCTGGCCATTTTTCCAGCGCTTCAGGCAATAATGTATGGTTAGTATACGCGAACACCTGAGTGCTGATATTCCAGGCGCTATCCCAGTCAAGTTCGGCGCGATCCACCAGGATCCGCATCAGCTCAGGAATGGCAATCGCCGGATGCGTATCATTAAGCTGAATCACAACCTGTTCTTTGAAGCGGCTCCAGTCGTCGCCGTGTGCACGCTTGTAACGACGAATAATGTCTTTTAATGAGCATGAGCAGAAAAAATACTGCTGAATAAGACGAAGCTCTTTACCCGCTTCGGTTTCATCATTGGGGTACAACACTTTTGAAATGGTTTCAGCCTGAATATTTTCACGCTGTGCATCGACATAACCACCGGCGTTGAAAACGTCCCAGTTAAAATAGTCTGACGCTTCCGACTGCCATAAACGCAGTACGTTGACGGTTTTACCGCCATATCCGACAACCGGTATATCCCACGGCACCCCTTTTACAATTGAGCCCGGGTGCCATTCTTTCTTAATGCCGCCATTTTCACCGTATTTTGTTTCTACATAGCCAAACAGCGAGACTTCCTGTATGGACTCAGGACGGCATATTTCCCATGGATTGCCGTAATCGCGCCAGCTGTCAGGACGCTCTATCTGTGCACCACTTTTAATTTCCTGTCTGAACAGGCCATGCTCATAGTGAATGCCGTAGCCAATGGCTGGTAGTTCCATGGTAGCGAGCGAGTCGATGAAACAAGCGGCAAGGCGGCCCAGACCACCATTACCCAGCGCCATATCCGGCTCTTCTTCAAGCACATCAGCCAGCTCTACACCCAGTTCTTTCAACGCACCCTGAGCAACATCATACAAGCCGAAGTTCTGCATATTATTAGACAGTAAGCGCCCCATCAAAAACTCGGCGGAGAAATAATGTACTGCTCGGGTATCATTCATATAGTGCGTTTTCTGGGTGCGACGTAATCCTTCAAGCACGTTTTCCTGGATAGCGGCACAGGTCGCCTTCCACCAGGCATGATTGTTGGCTTTGTTTTCGTCGGTGCCAAGCGTTGAATGCAAATGGCGGATGATAGCGGCTTTGAAATCGCCTTTACTGATCTTCACATCAGGTAAGGAAGATGCCTGAGAAGCATTGGCTGCTTTCGCGTTCATATCATTCTCTCTCTTAAATTTGAAACGTCGGCTCTATGTCAGACGACGCTGCGCTAATTGCGTAATAAAATTACAGAATTGAACAACAACTGAAAGCAATATAGCAATGAATCACACGCTTGTTTGTAATATTTTTGTTAAAACTGACAAAAAAAAAGACCTTTTTTAAAAAAAGGCCTTATCATTAACACTTAATTTACAAAAAATATTCATGAATTAAACATTTGGCTTATCACCCGATAATACTGCCGACTAATTGTTCAGCCTCTTCAATAAGATTTTGTAAGTGAGATTCACCTTTAAAGCTTTCAGCATAAATTTTGTAAATTTGTTCAGTACCTGAAGGTCTCGCAGCAAACCAACCATTCTCAGTGGATACTTTCACGCCGCCGATGGCCGCGTCATTACCCGGTGCATGTGTCTGTACACTGATTATAGGGTCGCCCGCCAACGTCTCGCTGGTTACTACTGACTTATCCATGTCAGACAGTTTGGCTTTTTGTTCCAGCGTTGCAGCAACATCAATACGCTGATATACCGGCTCTCCGAACTTTTCCGTCAGCGCCTGATAATGCTCGCCAGGATCTTTACCTGTCACGGCCAGAATTTCTGCAGCCAGTAAGCATAAAATAAAGCCGTCTTTATCCGTAGCCCATGTATTTCCATCGCGTTGAAGAAAAATACCACCGGCACTTTCTTCCCCGGCAAAGCCAATAGTGCCTTCGCCCATACCCTGAACAAACCATTTAAAGCCAACTGGCATCTCCGCTAACTCACGGTTAAGCGAATCTGCAACTCTATCTATCATCGAACTGGAAACCAGTGTTTTGCCCACCTTCAACGATGCCGGCCAATCGGGGCGATTGTTATAAAGGTAATTAATTGCAACGGCTAAATAATGATTCGGGTTCATCAGGCCCGCGCTTTTGCACACGATACCGTGGCGGTCAAAGTCAGGATCGTTGCCCCAAGCAAGGTCGAATCTGTCTTTTAACTCGATTAAACCGGCCATCGCAAATGCAGATGAACAGTCCATCCGCAGCTTTCCGTCTTTATCTCTGCGCATGAAGCCAAATTGTGGATCAACCTTTTTATTGACCACTTCGATACTCAGATTGTATTTCTCTGCAATCCGCGCCCAATAACCGACGCCGGCACCACCTAACGGATCGGTGCCCAGTGTCAGGCCTGCCTGACTGATCGCTTCCATATCGACTACTTTAGCCAAGTCATCGATGTAAGGCTCCATAAAGTCATCTTCAGTAACTAAGTCGCTGGCTAAGGCTTCACGCAAGGGTAACCGTTTAACATCGGCGTTGTTGTTGCCGATCAACGCGTTTGCGCGTTCCTGGATGACCTTGGTAGCGTCACTGTCAGCCGGCCCACCGTGAGGTGGGTTATATTTAAACCCACCATCTTCAGGCGGATTATGGGAAGGCGTAATCACAACGCCATCGGCAAATCCTTCCGAGCGATTCTGGTTATAACGAATAATCGTGCGGGAAATAACGGGTGTTGGTGTGTAACCCAGACTGGCATTGTCGCTTCGTTGTATGACCACATTAATATCATTGGCACTAAGCACCTCAATGGCAGTCATCATCGCCGGCTCTGACAATGCGTGGGTGTCTTTGCCGATAAACAGCGGCCCGGTGATGTTCTGATGCTGACGGTATTCGGCCAGGGCCTGACAAATCGCGGCGATGTGCACATCATTAAAGGTAGCCAGACCAGCGCTTCCTCTGTGTCCGGATGTGCCGAAGCTTACAGCTTCCGCTTTATTCATCGGGTCGGGCGCGTAGCTATAGTATTGCCCGACTAATTGCGCCACATTGATAAGCTGTTCGGGTGCGGCAGGCTGACCTGCCTGACTGTGATGTGCCATACGGTTTCCTTTAATGAGTGATTGAGAAGCGGTATGCGTAATCAGGCGAATCGGTTCACAACTAATTCCCGCGTTGCCGCATCATAGCCAAGTACTTGCAGAACCTGATCCAGCATCGCTATTTTCTTCGCTGTATTATTATTTGTAACTACCCAGTACGGGCTGTCTGGTATCTGCTTAGGATTCGTACTGCTGCCGGTTTTCAGCAATGCATCTTTGGATGTTGCGAAATATATACGGTTTTTACCTTTTATCTGCTCCACCTGAGCAAAGTTTTGTGGTTGTAATTCATGCAGCTGTGCAAGAATAAACAAAAACAAATCAACGCGCTTGGTATAAGGCTCAAGCACTTCTTTGCTCAAACGCGATGTAATATCGTTACCCGCGGGTGCAACTGGCTTTGCTGGCATCTCTGATGGCGTTTTACTTGCTGCCTGATTGCCCGTTTTATTTGCGATGGGTGCTGATGGCTTCTTTTCCTGCGTTTTAGCGGCCGCTGCATCTGCAGTTTTTGCCTGCAGTACCGACTTACCATCTGCGCTGACTTTCTGATCAGCGCCGTCCATCAGTAAGCGGCGCAGAATATCAGATGCGCTTTCGCCGATATGCTTTGTCTGCCCGGCGATATACGCATACAAATCATCATCTATATCAATACTTTTCATATACTACTTCCTTAACAATCTGCCCCATTATAGACAACACGTCTGTTCGTCGCAGCACTTTATCGTGCTTAATTTCACCCGATTTTTATACACGATATCATTGATTTGCTCCGTAACAGCTATACTCACGTATCAGTTACACCCTTTGTAGAATATTGGCGCACTGATATTCTTAATATTGACTTATCTAAAAGTGGTAGCACGGATGATTAGATCAGATTTCGATGCGCTGATTAACGCGCTTGGCAAGCATATTCTGGGTAAACCTCAGCAGATTAAGCTTGCACTCACCTGTATGTTGGCACAGGGGCATTTGTTAATCGAAGACTTACCCGGAATGGGAAAAACAACGCTTTCGCACGCACTTGCGCGCCTTTTCAGTCTCGACTATTCACGCATCCAGTTCACCTCAGATTTATTGCCATCAGATATGCTGGGCGCCACAATCTTCAACGCCCAGACCCAGGACTTTGATTTTCGCCCCGGACCGGTATTCAATCAGTTGATACTGGCTGATGAAATCAACCGGGCCAGCCCTAAAACACAGAGCGCGCTGCTGGAGTCCATGGAAGAGCGGCAAGTCAGTATTGATGGCATCACCTACCCGCTGCCAACGCCGTTTTTTGTCATCGGCACCCAGAATCCATCATTTCAGTCAGGCACCTACCCGTTACCGGAATCTCAGCTTGACCGCTTTTTGATGAAAATTTCGCTGGGCTACCCCGACTGGGAGGCAGAAAAAGCCATGCTCAGTGACTCTCAGGAAAAAACTGATACCGTCAGCTATCGTGTTGAACAGCTTGTCGACTGGCAGGAACGCGTTAACGCTGTGCATGCATCGGATGCTGTCATCAATTATGTTCTGCGCCTGGTCACCATGAGCAGAACCACGCCCGGCTTTCCCCATGCACTTTCTCCGCGTGCCAGCAAGGCATTGCTTCAGGCCGCTCGCGCCTGGGCATTTATTCATAATCGTGATCATGTACTACCCGATGATATCCAGGCAGTATTTGCTGCTGTTGCCGAACACAGATTGAGGGCGGCTTACCAGGATTCTGACGAAGATACCTCGTTCAGCCAGCGCTTGCTGGAAAGCGTCGATCCTCTGGCAGCCTGATATGTTCGGACGCCTTCGAAACCGGTTGCTGTTAAGGTGGCTGGCAGCGCGCATTCCAGGGCATCGCAGACACACATTGAATATGCAGTCGGTATTTATTATGCCGACGCGTTTCGGCGTATACTTTTTTGTCCTGTGTGCAGCGTTGTTTATCCTGGGCACAAATTATCAAAACAACCTCTTATTGTTGCTTTGCTATTTCTTTCTTTCCGTTTCACTGGTGACGATCTTCACCAGTTACCAGAACTTTGCCCGTTTGCAAATTCAGGCCCGGGGTGTGAATACGGTTTATGCCGGCGATGAAGCATTGTTTCAGATTCAGTTATCTTCACATTCTCATCAACAACCTGCCGGTCAGCTGACTATCAGGTGGTGGGGCCACAAACATGGCATTGTCGTGGACCTGGAAGATGATGACGAAACGGTTCACCTGCCCCGCGCCACTTACCGACGCGGCGTTTTCCCTTTGCCCCGGGTAACATTCAGTTCACTATACCCGCTAGGCCTGTTCAGGTGCTGGACGCATCTGGATTTTGCACAGCCTATGACTGTATTTCCTCGCCTTGAGCCAGCCAGTGTTCACAGCGTCAGCTATCAGCAAAGCATTGGAAATGGCACCACACTGTCATCCGGGCAGGAGGATTTTGACAGCTTGCGGACTTATCGTCAGGGTGACCCAATTGCCCGAATTGCCTGGAAATCCGTGGCCAGGGGCGCAGCGCCTGCCGTTAAAACATTCAGTGAACCGGCACATGTTGATACCCGCCTTCTGGTTAACCCGGTTAGTCAGACGCTTGAAAAGGATATCAGTCAGACCGCTTATCTGGTTGTAGAGCTCACGCGACGTCAGCACCCTTTCGCGTTACAGATTGGCCCACACACTTATCCCGCGGCCACAGGCCGGGCACATCGTGATAAATGTTTACGCGCGTTAAGCACTATTGGAACGCAGGTATGAAAGGGTTTGTGCTGCCGGTGAAAGGCCACCGTGCCACGCTTATTCTGAGCTTAGCCATGCTGATACTTACTGTTGTTCTGCACCAGCCATTGATGGGCTGGGTGATGCTGATGATGAGTTGCGCAGCGATTATTCGCTTTTATTTGTTTAGAGCAGGTCAGACGCAAAAACTCAGCCAGCGGCTGGTCAATCTGCTGTCCGTGCTGGCATGTATTGCACTGGCATGGTTCAGCGGGCAACAGGGCCTGCTCGAAATCATGGTTAATTTGTTAGTCACCGGTTGTGCGCTTAAGCTTTTAATACTCAGGCGGACAAAGGACTTTTTGCAGCTGACTGCATGCAGCTTTTTTCTCATTGGCTGTGCCTTTATTTTTGAGCAGGCGTTATCAACAGCCATTGTGCTTAGCATCATTGTGTTGCTGCTTTTACTCGGGCTTCAGCAACTGTATGCGCCTCAGTTAGCGTTCAAAAAACAGCTTTCGGCTATTGTTAAGCTGGGACTTCAGGCGTTGCCGGTAGCCTGTTTGTTATTTATCGCAATGCCACAATTACCGCCACTATGGGGCATGCCAGCCGGAAAGAGTACCCAAACCGGTTTAAGTGACAGTATGACGCCAGGTGATATCGCGTCACTGACCCGCTCTACGGAACGCGTTTTCACCGCGACGTTCGACGATGAAATACCGCCGCCCCGGCAACGATACTGGCGTGCGATGGTACTGGAGTCATTCAACGGCAATACGTGGATGATGAGTGACTACCGTAAACAACAGCGACTGCTTGCTCAGTATACCCCCCGGACTACGGGCGCAGCACCTGATGGCGACTGGCGTAATTACCAGATGATCGTTGAGCCTGACGGAAACCAGTGGCTTTACGCTCTTGACGTATCGGTACCTGCTAACAGCGCAGCATCAACAAAAGTAATACGCAACCAGGACTTCTCGCTTTCGACGCTGCAGCCTGTTATGAGTAAGCAGTTATTTGACTTACGCTATGACGCCAGCGCAGACAAGCCTCTGTCGGTAACAGGCATAGACAATAAATTGAATTTGCAATTACCGGTAGCGGATAAAAACCCCCGCGCCAGGGAATGGGCGCAACAATTAAGAGACCGTTACAGCGATAACAGCGCGCTTGTTAACGCGGTAATGCGCTATTTTTCAGAGCAAACGTTTTCTTACACGCTGAGGCCGGGCGCCATGCAACAGCACCCTATTGATACTTTTTTGTTCGAGCGACGAGCCGGGTTTTGCGCCCACTATGCCAGTGCTATGGCATATGTACTTCGGGAAGCAGGCATACCTGCGCGAATTGTTTCTGGGTATCAGGGCGGTGAGGCCATCACGCAAAATGCGCTGAGTGTCTATCAGTACGATGCGCACGCCTGGGTGGAAGCCGCTCCCGATGGTCTCACGTGGGCGCGTTTTGATCCCACCGCCATGGTAGCGATGTCCCGGTTACAGTATGGCTTTCAACAGTCTATGGTCGATCAGCAAGATGAATTGCCTCTTTTTTCAAGAGCCCGAGCCACAAATTCAGCCCTTCTGGGGGGATTGTTCTCAATGATAGATACGGTTAATTATCAATGGAGCCGCTGGGTCTTGGGCTTTGACGACGCGCGTCAACAGGATATGCTGACTAACCTGCTTGGTGAAAAGACGACCACAAAACTGGCTTTGTTTGGTTTGGCAGTGTTGTTATTTATCACTGGTCTGCTTGCCCTTTATTTTATTCCCAAACCTGCTGCCCGACATGCTGATGAGATTCAGCGTCTTTACGACAGTGTGTCTGCCCGTCTGCAAAAGTTAACTGGTGTGGAGCGGGCACACCGCTCTGCCAGACAGTATCTTCAGTTACTGGCCCCACATCTTGATAGCCAGTCCTATTTATTGTTCGGCCAGTTTACCGGACAATATGAGAAAATTCGCTATCTGCCTGCGGGTTCACAACGATATCACTACGCGAGGTTTCGCAGCCAGCACCGCACTTTGATGAAACAGTTAAAGAAGCGCACGGTAGGCTTCGGGCAATCCCCCTTAACGGATGCGTAAGGAAAATATTGCTGGAGCCGGTAGACAAGCAACCGCCTGAACATAGCAGGTACAGTGATAACCACCAATGGAAATGGACCACTGTTTAACACCACCCCGCCCTGCCATACTACGACAGTGGTCACCATGGACTGTCGAAGGTTCCAGTGACGGCCGCGCCTGAGTAGCAATGACAACGAACTGTAAACTATCACGACAGTAGTGGGCGACTGTCTCGCGGTCCTGACCATCAGGAGACAACCGATACACCTTACGGCCACCCATAGTGTCCATGTTAACGCTATAAGGCTGATAAAAGTTTCCATTCAAATTTGCGTCACGCCAGAAGAATTACAGCAACAATCTACGCGACAGACAGGCACAAAAAAACCCGCCATCTGGCGGGTTTTTATAATCATATCAGAAGACTTATTTTGCTTCTTTACGTGCTTTTGCTTCTTCGATAACTTTGTCAGCAACATTTTGCGGACAAGAAGAGTAGTGGCTGAACTCCATAGAGAACTGACCACGACCAGATGTCATCGTACGCAGGTGACCGATGTAACCAAACATTTCTGAAAGAGGTACGTCTGCTTTAATACGTACGCCAGTTACACCCGCTTCCTGATCTTTGATCATGCCACGACGACGGTTCAGGTCACCGATAACATCACCAACGTGATCTTCAGGCGTGAACACGTCAACTTTCATGATTGGCTCAAGAATCTGAGGACCTGCTTTAGGCATTGACTGACGATATGCACCTTTCGCTGCAATTTCGAACGCAACTGCTGATGAGTCAACCGCGTGGAAGCCACCGTCATACAGTTCAATTTCAACATCCAGTACAGGATAGCCAGCCAATGGACCTTCTTCCATCATACCCTTGAAGCCTTTTTCAATGGCTGGGAAGAATTCTTTAGGTACGTTACCACCAACAACGGTAGAGGTGAATGTGAAACCAGAGTTCGTTTCACCCGGCTTGATGCGGTAATCAATCTTACCGAACTGACCAGAACCACCAGACTGCTTCTTGTGCGTGTAGCTGTCGTCGATTTCCTGAGTGATAGATTCACGGTAAGCAACCTGTGGCTGACCAACTTCCAGCTCAACGCCGTAAGTACGCTTCAGGATGTCTACTTTGATATCAAGGTGAAGCTCACCCATACCTTTAAGGATGGTTTCGCCTGAATCTTCGTCAGTTTCAACCTGGAATGACGGATCTTCAGAAACCAGTTTACCGATAGCGATACCCATTTTCTCAGTTGCGCCTTTATCTTTAGGCTTAACTGCGATTGAGATTACCGGCTCAGGGAAGATCATCGGCTCAAGTGTACAAGGGTTGCTGGTAGCACACAGTGTGTGACCAGTTTGTACGTTCTTCATACCGACAACAGCCAGAATGTCACCTGCGTGTGCAGTTGTCAGTTCTGTACGGTCATTAGCGTGCATTTCAACCATACGGCCGATACGCTCAGTTTTACCAGTAGCACTGTTAAGGATGGTATCACCCTTGTTAAGTACACCAGAGTAAACACGGATGAAGGTCAGTGCACCGAAACGGTCGTCCATGATTTTGAACGCCAACGCACGGAACGGCTCGTCTTTAGAAACGATGGCGTGCTCGCCAGTAGGTTCACCGGTCTCTTCGTCAGTAAGAGGCTGAGGATCAACTTCAGTCGGGTTAGGCAGGTAATCAAGAACCGCGTCAAGTACCAGCTGAACACCTTTGTTTTTGAAAGCAGAACCACAGTAAGTCGGGAAGAATTCAAGGTCGCGCGTACCTTTACGGATACAACGCTTGATGTCTTCAACAGACGGCATCTCGCCATCCATGTAAGCCATCATCAGGTCGTCGTCCATTTCTACCGCAGTTTCGATCAGCTCTTCACGGTACTGGGCAACTTTGTCTTTCATGTCGTCAGGAACATCGCAAACTTCGAAGTTCTCTGGCAGACCAGTTTCGTCCCAGATGTACGCTTTTTCTTCAAGTACGTCGATGATGCCGTTGAAATCATCTTCGATACCGATAGGTAATGTCATAACGACTGGCTTGGCACCAAGTACTTTCTTGATTTGGCCAACTACACGGTAGAAATCTGCACCCATGCGGTCCAGCTTGTTTACGAAGATAACACGCGCAACACCTGATTCGTTGGCATAGCGCCAGTTGGTTTCTGATTGTGGTTCAACACCACCAGAACCACAGAATACACCGATACCGCCGTCAAGTACTTTCAGTGAACGGTAAACTTCTACTGTGAAGTCAACGTGTCCAGGAGTATCAATGATGTTCAGACGGTGATCTTTCCAGAAACAGGTCGTTGCTGCTGACTGGATTGTAATACCACGCTCAGCTTCCTGTTCCATGAAGTCAGTTGTTGACTCACCATCGT
>CAZOYR010000064.1:0-18478 GCA_964584105.1 uncultured Alteromonas sp. | reverse complement strand
TTAGCGTGCAAAGATAAATAGCGACGGGCATGACGCTTATCTTTTAGCGACAAAATGCGCTCACCGGGCACGCCAAGTGCACCGGCATCCAGGCTATCGTGCTCAGTGGCGCGGACAGTCGTCGCGATTTGAGCATCCCAGGGCAGAATCTGTTTATCGATTAAATCAGTGATGACAAAAAGCGTTGGACGTGCATCGTATTTCAGCAAGATTGGTATCAGCGTTTCAGCCTGATCCCGATAGCCATCATCGACGGTGAAACATACGTAATTTTTAGAAGGATTAAGGTGCTGTCGATTTGAGAAAAGCGCATCAATACTGATGAATTCACAGCCATGTCTGCGCAGTAGGCGCAAAAAGCCTTCAAGCATTGTCAGATCCACACCATTAAGACCGTGAGGGCCAACCGGGCGGTGTAAAGTAAAAATGCAAACATGCTGGCTTAACGCTTTGTTTAACAGCCAGTTCAGTCCTTTGCTCAGAAACAACGAATGTATCAAACTACTAGTCCAACTTCTCAATTACCTGTACGTGCCAAATGGCAACGCTCCTGCATTTGCCAGCAGAGCACCTGTATACGCGCCAGAACAGAAAAAGCAGCAATCAATAAATCTGATTGCACAAATTTAGAACACGATTTAAGCCAATATGTAGTAAATTCTGGCTGAGTAGCGGTTACCCGTTCTCATCAATAATAGGCTGAATAGCAGAGGTGACGATATCTGAGGCACCGCTATTACCCTAAATTGAAATTAACACAATCAGATTAGTAAGCCTATATTTCCTTTTTCGTTCACTTACACGTAAACTGTAAACAAATTACTTTATCGCGAAACGATCTGTTGTAGTAATTAATTACTATAAGATGTTATTAGTAATCATGCTCAAAAAGAGCAGGTGTAAAGGTATTAAAAAAGTATGGCAAATGTGAATGCGATGACAGTCGATGTGGAAGAATATTTCCAGGTCGAAGCTTTCGCCAGTGATATTCCTGTTAACGAATGGTCTAAATACGAATCTCGTCTGGCTATTCAAATGGATAAACTGCTGGGCACGTTTGCTGATACCAATGTTAAGGCCACCTTTTTTACACTTGGCTGGATTGCAGAGGCGCACCCTGAAATTTTAAAGCGTATCGTTGCCGAAGGGCACGAAATCGCCAGTCACGGCTTTATGCATCAGCACTTATCCAAGCAGAACGCTGATATATTTTCTGAAGACATCAGTAAAGCGAAAAAGCTGATTGAGGATACTACCGGGGTTGAGGTAAAAGGTTACCGGGCACCGTGTTTCTCAATCAGTGCAGATAATGACTGGGCGCACGACCTGATAGCTGAAGCTGGCTACCAATACAGTTCAAGCAGCTATCCCATCAAACACGATCTTTATGGTGTCCCTCTGGCGCCACGTGATGCGTACCGTTTATCCAATGGTTTGCTGGAGATACCGGTCACCACAACCATATGGCGCGATCGGGTATTTCCCGCTGGGGGCGGTGGCTATTTTCGTCTTTTACCTTTCTGGGTGTTTGATTTTCTTTTCGGGAAAGGACAAAAGGATCGCACGGCGAACTTTTACACCCATCCATGGGAGTTTGATCCTGACCAGCCACGCATAGAAAGTAATTTTAAGTCACAGTTTCGTCATCATGTGAACCAGAAGTCTGCGATGAAAAAGCTGACGAAGTTATGTGAAAAGTACGAGTGGACTACGATGGAACATGCTTACCTGTCAAAAGAGCATCCAACTCTGGGGGATTGGTTAAGCGTTGCCAGCGGCAAGTACAGTGAGCAAGCCAGTTGACAGGTGCAAGCCAGTTGACAGGTGCAAGGCATATAGGCGTGCTCTGATAACTAATCATTAGTTATCAGAGCACGGAGGCTGATTCGTTACGGATTGCGTTTCAGCCAGATATGCGTCAACAGTCTATGTTTAATATTTAAGCCGAAGCGTGCAGGCAAGAACAGGCCGTTTCGCGTCTCATGCACATTCCCCCAATCCTGCTTATAATCCTCTTCGCCCCGCAGATAATCAATGCTGGAAAGCCCTTGCTCAGTTAAATGCTGAATGATTTCATGCAACAAGATAATTCCGGGAGAGAATCGACGTTCCTTATCGTCAGTAACCGGCACAAAATAAAGCAGGGTGTCTTCATGGGCAAAGCCAAGGTGGGCGGCAATCAGACTTTCATCTTTGGTAATATAGCTTATATGAAGATCAGCCTGCATCGTTTCCAGCAGGATCAGAATGCTTTGCCGGCTTGCACTGCGCGTAAGAGCATTTTCACCATGGCGCTGTGCAGACATATCCAGAATCTGAGAAACACGTTCACGACTAAACCCGGAATTGATGTTGATACTGATACTGCCGGTGTCTTTTAATTTACGAAGACGTCGACGCGCCTCCCTGGCCACTTTGGCTTTCACGGGCGCGCCCAGACTTCTGAACTGTGTGTGCGTCCATGACTGGCACACACGACACCGGGCCTGAGTTTGTAAAACGTTACTAAGCTGATTATCCGGATAGGGGAAATACAGCGAATACTGACGAAATGATGAGCTGGCGAGCTTGCTCAGTATGGCGTTAAACACGGCTTCAATGTCGGCGTCCTGATCAATGAGCAGCGCCTGATAGTCAGTAAAGCGCTGACAAAGATGCGTTAATACTTTGATTTTGACTTTAGCAGACAGCTGACGCAGCGCCAGTGGAAGAATCGCAATACAGTGATCATTTTCCCACACGCTAAGTAACACAGGTTCGGCACCCATCGATGACTGGATTTGACACCAGTCATATCGGATGAACACAACAGGCTGTACACGTGCTTCCAGTGCCTGCCAGTGGGCCTTTAATGCTGTAAGTCCGGCCTGGCCGGTATCCAGCATCACCTCCATCAGGGAAGCTGCCTTGAAAGGAACGGTCCGATACGTCGCGTCAGCCAGACAGGCAATCGCTGCCAGACGGCTATCGCAAGTTTGAATTTAGGATTGTCCGGATTTAAAGACTCACCTGAGGGCTCAGCGCTGAAGTTGTACCAGTAATGTTGCAGCGGTTCTGCTCCCCATTGCTTTTTAAAGCGAAAAGTACCGGCATCCTGCGTAGAGCGCCCAAAATCAAACCACTGCATCTTTTTCTCTATGGCAAAATGCAGGATCTGGTGATAGAGCCACATATTCATATTCATCTTATTGGCTTCGCGGATAGTCGAGGCCCAGGGAATTTCCATCATCTGACCATTTACCAGCAGAAAACCTGTGGCTACCGGCTGATTATCAACGTAAGCAACAGCAATGAAAGTTTGTTCTGGCAACGCATCCATGAGGGCTGAGAAAAAGCGCTTGTCATTTACCGGGGTGCCCAAATCACGCATGTTGCGGGCAAAAACATCGTAAAAGTCGTCCAGCAACTCTTGCTTACCCACTTTAAACTTAGGACGGTATGGTTCTGCTTTTTTGACCTGCGCGCGTACCTTCGCACCTATTTCGTCATCAAAGTTAGCTGCCGAATCAGGCAGCGCGCGTAGCATCGACACTTTCTTGGTTGATGCCTCAAACTTACTTTTTGTAGTTGTTCTGATTTCAGTATATTTGCTATCACCCGATTGCGCGTCTTTTTCACAAACATCGAGCAGTGCGGTGAACACATTTTCAAAACGGGTAACGGGGCCACCGTAATTAAAGAAGGGTAGGGATACGCCAAAATTACCCAACACAGGTGTGGTTAAAAAAATCAGTGGTAAACCACCGATAACATTATCTTTGTCGTCGCGCGCCAGCAGCACTTCACCTGATGTGTAGGGCTGGCTGGTCAGAAAGTCCCACACCGCCTTTTTGTGATAAACAGACGCTTGCTTGTGAGATGAGACGAATTTCCACCATGGCGTGAGATCCCCGTTTTGTGGAATACGTGAAACAGAGAAATCGCCGTTAAACGTTGTCTCAGGCTGCTCAAATTGTCCGGGCAGGGGCACCGCCGATACTTCTTCCTGATCAGTATTCTTCGCCTTGAGCAATGCTTTTTGTTCAGCTTCAAGATCTTTTACCGACGTACTGACTTCCTGCATCTTGGCGACGAGGGCCTGGTGTTCTTCAGACCCTGACTCCACATCTTTAAACTGACGGGCAATTTTACCTTTTTCGGCTTTCAGGGCTTTGAGTTGCTTTTTTACTGCTTTGATATCCATACTTATCTTAATTTTGATTCAGCGGAGCGTCGGCCAGCCATTGCCGGTTGTCATCTAATATCGTGACCATACGATGCACATGATGTTTCTTTACATGATGATGCAGCGGCAGTGTTAACAATCGCTCAGCTAATAACTTACTCACCGGCGTGGCAAAAGGTGCCTGACAATCTCTGGCAACGCCGTCAATGTCATAAAGTGGTTCACCGTACATTGCCGATGCGCCTAAACCTGCTTCATTAAGTATCCTGAGCAGATGGTTTCGCGCCTGCTTACTTTGGGTCAGCAGCGGAAAACGCAGCAATCTGCATTGCGTAGACTGCGGTGCCCACAATGGGGTGACGGCGTGTTGCAACATTGTCTGGGTGTGCACAGGCTGACGCAGATAAGCCAGTATGCTGGCAGTCAGTCGTTCCTGCCTGGTGGCATCCATTGCGTAAACGTTATCCAGAGAATGGTAGACAGTCGCCCCGACATTTAAACCGGGTAAACGAGAAATAGCCCCGTAAAAAAGCGGCTGGCATACCGTGTTAAAGACCCTGCGTTTCACGTCGTACATTGAGTCATTTTGCGGAGCCGGCGCAATATCAGGTTCAAATGAAGAAACGCGGTCGGTGTTCCAGGCGACTAATCCGCCGCCCATCAGATTGACCGGCTTGCCTCGTCCGAATGAAGTGATGAAAAAGTCTGCCTGATGCGTGTGTGCGGGCAGGGCATAGTCTTTAAGCGACGCCCGGTGAGGCGTTACTGACGTTTCGGGGAACCATTGTGCGTTATCCTCAATAATCAGCGTCTCATCACCCACAATGGCGCGGATTTGCGCAAGATCCATGCTCATACCAAACAGCGCCGGACAAATAATGACATCAGGCTTTTTATCCAGTTGCGCAATATGCTCAGTATTAAGCTGATACCGGTCAGCAGTAAGATCGACAATGACAGGCGTCACATCAGCGTAAACACACGCTGCCACAAGGTCAGGACAAGTATAACCGGGAATGACGGCTGTTACTGTTTGTTCAGCATCATGTTGTTTGCGGTACCAGGCAAGTATCGCCCCCAGTGCGGCCGTGCCTGAATTTACCAGGCTATGATCAAACCCGCTGAATGTCAGCGGGCTGGGCAAATAATCGCGGGAACGGGGAAGAACGCGGGTGCCAACCGGGGCAAGTTGTGACCATTTCATCGTGCCGACGGCTGCCACACGGTCATACGTTTTCCTGACAGGAACTGAATACCAGCATCCAGTAGCGCAATATTTACCTGAACAAAAAAGTAAATAATCTTTGCCCACGACTTCTGTCTTAACGAATCAGACCAGTGAGCGGCAAGAGCAATACCGTAAAATGCCAGTTGTGCTACGTAGGCTAAGACATAAAATGCACCTTCGTCCATACAAAATGGCGTGACGATGAACAGGCCTAGTAATGTCCATGGCACAGACCAGCGCAGCAGCTTGTGCGATAATACCTGAAAAGAAAACAGCCCGAATTTGCCCGGATTCATTACCTCAGGGTGGCGCTCCAATGCAGTCATGCCACGAATCACCGTGCGTATTTTGCGTGCATATTCTTTGCTGGGATCGGCCAGATCCGTATAAAAGCCAAGCACATCCGGTGCAGTTACTGCTTTGTAACCAGCCTGAGCGCAATTCAAGGCTGTATTAAAATCGCTGGGAGAGTGAATATCCCACTGCTCACACACTTCAACGCGGGCTGCGAAAAAGGAGCCACTTAATCCTACCAGACCAGCCAGCTTAGATTCCTGCTTGCGCAACCACATTTCATATTTGACGTAAGCCCCTTCTCCAGCGACGCTACCATCTTTACTGACAAAGCGATCTTCACTGCTGATTGCGCCCACTTTGGGACTATCAAAATAGCGAACCAGTTTCATAATGCCATCTGGCTCAATGCGGGTTGCGACATCAGAAAAGACAATAATGCCGTTCTCAACCGTTTTAATGGCCGCCAACTGCGCATTTTCTTTACCCAGCCGCTCCTGTGCCCGAACCAGGCGAACATTCTGTTCTGCATAAGATTCAACGATGCTGTCTGTTTCATCGGTAGAGCTGTCTGATGCCACTACCAAAGCCAGCTTACCTTCCGGGTATGCCAGCTCCAGCGAGTTTTCAATTTTTTCTCTGATTCGCTTCTCTTCATTGTAAGCGGTCACGATCAATGTGACATCCGGATAACTGGCCGGTTCATCAGGTGGATTGATGGCTGCTTCATCTGCTTTGAACTTGTTTAGTAAAAGCAAGGTAAAAGGGTAGATAAAGTAGCTAAATACGGAAAGTAGTAGAAGTATCCAGAATAAAAACGTCATATCCATTATGTCTTATTTGACAGCCCATTGATGCTCTACTTTACCGATAAAATTCAGTGAAGTACACGCAAAACAAAGTGGCTGGTTACTGCTAGAAAATGCGCACAGGCGGCACGTGTTGCACTAATATACGTAACGAGTAAGATAAGGCTCAATCATGCGTTAAATTGTTCTAAAAAATCACTACGCAACAAGGGTTTCGGTCAAGCCGGAATGCTGAAAAAAGCGTATGTATGCTGAAAATATCAGCACCGGTGATAGCAGTTACGCAAAAAAAAATTAAACAAATCGTGCCGCGGTTGTTACAGGATCCGAAGTATATATGGACACATCTGGTTTTTTCTCATCTGTCAGCTTCAAAGCGCTGGCAATTATTATTGCGGTACTGGTTATTACCGGCCTGGCCGTTCCCGATACCTACCTGACCTTGCACACTCTCTGGAGTAAAAATAACGAAACGTATTCTCACGGCTATATATTGCTGATGTTTGTCATTTACGTGCTGGTAACTGATTTTCGCTGGCAGAAATTTTCGCCATCATTCTGGCCGGTACCGTTGGCGCTGGGTGCCGGTTTGGTGTGGCTTGCGGCCAATGCGGTTCAGGTTATGTTATTACAGACCCTGGTGTTACCTGGCGTGCTATGGTGCGCGCTGGCCGCAATGGTGGGCATCAGGAACAGTTTTAAAACACTGGTACCGGTATTGTCGCTGTACCTTGCGTTGCCCATTATGGATGTGCTGATTGTACCGCTTCAGAACCTGACCACCTGGGTTAATACAAAGCTTATTCACGCAGTGGGAATTACTGCATTTATTGATGGCTACGATATCCACATGCCCTACGGAGTCATGCGCATTGCTCATGGCTGCGCCGGACTGAATTATCTGCTCGCCGGTGTGTGTCTGGGCGTATTTTATGCGTACCTGAACCTGCAAAAGTTGTCGCTGCAGCTACGCGCTGTGGCGCTTATTGTGTTGCTTTCGCTGGTCGGTAACTGGATTCGGGTATTTTTACTGATTCTGATTGGTTATGAATCGAAGATGCAAAGTGAACTGGTTTACGAACATGGCTTCTTCGGCTGGGTCATTTTTGCCATTCTTGCGGTATTTTTCTTCTTTTATGCCAAGCGTCTGGAGAAAAAAGACGGAGATTTCGCTGGCAGTGGTGCTAAACCTGATTTGAAAATAGACGGTAAAATGGCCGGTGCGCTCATTGCTACCATGCTAGCCTTTGCGGCATTACCCGTGTGGTGGAATCAAACCAGCAATCAGGTTAGTCAGGAGAATCTGTCTGTAAATCTGCCGAAAGCACTGCAATCAATGACCGCCGCAAAGAGTGATTTATCGCGCATAGGCGCTAAATATGAGGGGCATGATTTCAATCAGGTGTTTACCGGTCGCCAAACGAATTATCGATTGACGCTGGCCGTTGCCGCCTATCTGAAGCAGGCGCAAGGCAAAGAGCTTATTTACTATGCGAACCAGCCCGCTGCCGGATTGACTGGTAAAGTCAAAATATTGGTCGACAATAAACCGGTTAATGCAGCACTGACCCGTCGCGGTCAGGTGGTCTTTTGGGTTTACCGCATTGGCGACGAGGTCGTAACCTCTGAACTGGATGGGAAACTGGCGCAGCTAAAACAAATATTCAGCTCGCCAATAGCCAGCGCTGTTGTATTGCAGGTGGATTGTCGCGGCAAATGCGGCGATCCTGAAGAAGTCGCCCAGGCATTGACGCCGCAAATAAAAGCGCTCTACAACACAAAGGTCAACCGATGAAAATACTGCATATTGCCTCCGGTGATACCTGGGCCGGCGCAGAAGTTCAGGTCTGGACGCTATGTACCGAACTGGTCAAACAGGGGCAGTCCGTTCATGCGATTATCCTCAACCCCGGCAGACTGGCAGAAATGCTGGCTGAATCCGGTGTGACCGTCACAGTGTTGGACGAGCGCCGCTTTGGCTTTGGTAAGCTGCTTGAAAAAATCAAACTTGAGTTGCATCGGTATCAGCCTGATGTGATTCATACTCACAGGCAGAAAGAAAATATACTGGGCTCGCTGGCCAATAAAATGACCATCAGCGTACCGGCTTTCAGAACTGTTCACGGCGCGCCTGAATTTACACCAAGTTTGAAACAGCGTATTCAGATCGGCGCAGACCGCTTCACCGGGAAAAGGCTTCAACATGGCATCATCAGTGTCTCTGACGATCTAACGGAAAAGTTAACCGGGCAGTTCCCTGCACATAAAATTCATACTATTGCTAACGGTATCGATCCTGATTCTGTGCGTGAGAACGCCAGAGCACACGATGACGAAGTGGCAATCAATGATGAAACCACACAATATCATGTCGGATTTGTGGGCCGTATGGAATCAGTGAAGCGTGTTGATTTGTTCCTGAAAATGGCAGAGTTGATACATCATAATGCGCACACCAAACACCCAGTGCATTTTCATCTGTTCGGCAGTGGTAGCTTGCTTGAAGAGCACAAAAGCTGGGCGGCCAGTCATAACCTCAGCCACTTTGTCACATTCCATGGTCATACCAATATTATCCGTAGCTGGATTGCCAGAATGAATCTGTTGGTGATGCCTTCAGATCATGAGGGCTTGCCTATGACGGCGCTTGAGAGTCTGGCGTTGGGCGTGCCGATGGTGACGCATGCTACCGGCGGGCTAATTCCGCTGCTAAAGGCAGCCGGCTGCAACGGGCTGGTAGACAGACATTGTGCTGAAGGCTATGCAGAGCGGGTGGAGGCGTTACTGAACGCGCCACCCGAAGTGGCGCTTCCTGAAGCTTATACAGCAGCACGTAATGCCAGTGAAATTACCGCGCTGTATGAAAGTGCTTTAGCCGGGTAGGCGGCTGTAGCCGAGGCGGTCAAGCATAAAGCCGGCCGTCTCATTAATCTGTGCAATATCCGCTTCTGACAGCTTATTGATGCTTGATGCATTCATATCTTTAACACTGTCATTACGCTCATGTATCGCAAAATTTTGCGTGCTTAAATCTGGGAACGCTTCCAGGCCCAGAAAACTGGCTACTTTATTAAGCTCGTCTTGCGGGGAGCTGGCCAAATCTTCATAGCGCAACAAATGGAAGTTGTTCAGCTTTTGCGCATCATCCAGCATAATCTGATTGCTGCGAGCCCATTGCCAGGCTGATTTTTCGATGGGCCACCCATCTTTAATGGACTTTGGGTCGCCTTTTCTTGAAATGCCCTCGGCAACCGCATACCCATTGCGAACAATACCGATAAAGTGGGCGTTCTCAAAATGCTTTTGGAACCAACGCGTTCTGGCAGCATTTGGCGGGGACTTTTCTACCAGAACCGGCTTTTTCAAGTCCAGCCGCATTCCCCATTCTTTCTTTATACGCGCTACGTCCGGCCCTTCGTCATTCTCATTCAGACAAAAAATATCTTCCCGGTCCACCCACATACGCGGTATTCCCAGGTCGTAGTCTTTTAAAAACTGGTCTGTGATGAAGTGGCCTTCTGTCGGCAGCGCTGAAATACTGGGATGGCGTCCCATCAACTCAGAGAGTAGGGTTGTGCCTGAATTATAACAGCCCACCAGAAACACCCATTTCTCGGGTTTTGGCGTTGGCTTAGCAGCGATCTTAACTTCGCGTAAAATATTACCCAGCGCTTCGCGGGTGACTTGTCTGAATCGTGTTCCAGCCATGTTTACCTCAATACTGCATTAACATCGTAACCAAAACGCTCAATAATAAACTTTTCGCGCTGCAAAATAATATTGGCGGTTTCTTCATCGTAGTAATGCGAAACTGCCTTGCGGGATGATGTGTTGGTTTTTTTATTTTTTCCATCAAGGATGGATGCTTTGTCTGAATCGGACAGAGAAATACCCGCCTGGGCGACTGAAGAAATAAAATCGTCTTCTAAATTTTCCTGTCGGACAAAGGCATTTACAAAGCCCTGTTCATTCCAGATCAGTTTTAATTTTTCAAAAGAAGTATCCAGCGACTTATCGTAAACACGTTCGTCTAGGGCCGTAAATAATTTGAAAAAGCGGTAGCTCAGTAAGCCTGCGTGCTGGCTGAACGGGCTGAACCCATATCCTTCACCAATATCCATGGCTCTGTCAGGATCGAACATCATTCTCACCCACTGACGAAAGGCTTGGACATCAGCCGAGTTTGCGTAGACAGCCTGCCAGGCGTGGTTATCTTTGTTCAGGTCACTTTTCATTTGTTTCGCAACATGCCCGACTGACGGTCGCTGCCTACCCATTTCTTTGGGCAACTGTTGCATACAATAGCGCAGGCTGGACTTGCGTGTGGTTTGCAAATAAACGCTGCCCTGGCGGTCACATCCATAGCCCCACAGGCTGACATACCAATCCCAGGGGTTTCTGATTGATCCTAAAACGAATTTATTACGAAGATCTTCTGGGATTCGATTATGTTTACCGATCTGCTGTCCACCGACGTAGGTCGACAACAATTTTAAAAGATGGCTTCCTGCAGTTTTGTGTAACTCTGTAAAAACAAGTGACTCAGATACAAACATACTCTATTGTTCTGTAATATTTGGTGCATAGCATATACAAAAACCCTGACGTACCATAACTTAATTTAAGAATTTTTGATGTTGCCCTTGATAAGAAGTATTTATAAAAGCGCTGTTCCTGCCGAAGTCAGATTCTGGCTCTATAAAAAACGCAATCCAGTACATATGGCGAATTTGCGAAAACGGGTCAATCCCTCTCCGAAAGGCGACTTTTCATTGGCGCCATATGACCAGAAAAAAGCCATTTTTGTTCACATCACCAAAACGGCGGGAACCTCCGTCGCACTGACATTATTCGGTGCATTGCCATATCATTACAGGGCATGGGAATACCGGGTTATCTTTGGCAAAAAAGATTTTAACGACTATTTCAAGTTTGCCTTTGTGCGTAACCCCTGGGATCGCCTGTATTCTGCTTTTTCTTTTTTAAAAGGCGGCGGCTGGGACGATAATGATAAGCGTTGGGCCGAAGAAAACCTCGCTGGTATTGATGATTTTAATGATTTTGTCATCAACTGGCTTACGCCGGAAAGGTTGTATGCTTATATTCATTTCTGGCCACAAAGTGATTTTATTTGCGATGGCAAAAACCGCGCGATGATTAATTATCTGGCCTATTTCGAAACGATTGGCGAAGATTTTGAGCGCATCGCGAAACAAATAGATTGCAAAGAATCACTGCAGCATACTAACGCATCAAAACGCAAAGGATACAAAGAGGTTTACAGCGAAGAGGCCAGACAGAAAGTGGCATTGCTGTACGCCAGAGATATTAACAATTTTGGTTATCGGTTTGATGGGTTTTCCCGACAGCGCGTAGACGGAGCGTCCTTTGTCAGTGAGTAAGCAGCAACAACCAGGGATCTTGTGCGTCGCAAACTGGAAGTCAGATGTCGGTTATGCCTGGTGGCTGATGGAAAGCTACTGGGTAAAAATAAGTGAAGTGTTTAGCGAATCTCATACAACCTTTCTTGCTTATCCAGAAATTAATGCGGTTCCGCAGCACATTGAAAACAGTGAGATTCGGTATTTCCAGCACACTTTTCGTCCGGAGACATTCAGTGATATTCGCCGCAATATGGCGCTTATTAAAAAACACAATATCCGGGTGCTGTATCTGTCAGACTACGGGGTGTCTTCACTGGCGTACGCGATGTATCGTGCTGCCGGCGTTGATAAAATTATCGTACATGATCACACGCCCGGTCTACGGACGAAGGCAACCGGCCTGAAGAAACACCTAAAGACGATAAAAGCCAATTTCCCGCTAGCACGTGCCGATGCCGCTTTCGGCGCAACCAGCTTTGTAACACGCCGACTGACAGAAACAGCTTGTTTCAGCGAAAAGCGCTGCTTTACTGTGCAAAATGGCATTTTACCGTTTGACTGTGCACCGGCTACCGATGGCAGGCTCAACCGTTTGTTTGCCGGCAGTTCCAGTAAAGTCATTGTTACCGCGGCCCGGGCGAATAAGTACAAAGGGATAGACTTTGCGCTTGAGGTTATCGCAAAGCTGGTTCACGAACATCAATTTTCGGATATCAGCTATCTACTGTGTGGCGATGGACCGGATTTGGACAGCTTCCGCCAGCAGGCAAAAAAATTAGATATCGCTCAGTATTGCTATTTTCCGGGCAGAATAGATAAGGCCAGTGAGATCCTTTGTCACTGTTATCTAGGCTTTCAGCCAGCGAAAGGTGAGGTCGGCTATTCGCTGTCTATCTTAGAATATATGTACGCCGGATTACCGGTTATTGTGCCGGACAATCCTTCAGTTTGTGAAGCCACAGACCACGGTGAGACCGGTGCAATTTACACGCAAAATAATGTCGAAAGCGCCGCTCAGGCCATTGCTGATTATCTCAGCGAGCCTGCCAGACAAGAGCAACACGGCAACGCCGCGCGTGAGCAGGTCCGGCAACATTATACACTCGCAGCCACGCATGATGCGTTGCAAAAAGCCATGGAACAAGTAGTCAGGTAAGCGATATGAACACAAATTTCTTTCTTCCTTTTCCCAACAAAACAAGAAGCGATGCGGTCAACGTCCTTACTATTGCGGCGTCATTTCCCAGCCTGATTCAGCCCTGGCTGGTTAACCACCTGGTACAGATTATTCGTCACGGTGGCGACAACCGGATTGTCTCCCGTCGCGAAGAAAAAGCCGTTTTTACCGATGCAATTGTTGAAAACAATTTGCTGGAAAAATACTGGTGTGTAGGTGACGACAAAATTGAACTTTTGCGCAGTTATATTAAATCCATGACCGATAAGTCGCTGCGAGCGCGCACGCAACAATTAATGCGCAGCTACGACGCACAGGACCGGTCATTCAAAATGCGGGTTTTTGATAAACTCAGCAGCCCGGTATTTGCCAGCAACCCGGATATCATTCATTCTCACAGTGAACCTGCCGGCGCGCGATTTATAAAGCTAATTCAGGCCAATAAAGCACCGCTGGTGATGACGTTTCATGGCTTGCCGCCTGTGGGCGTGGCACCCATATCCGATGCACAGCGCAAAGAATACACCGCGACTGCAGAAGCAATATTTGTAAATACAGAATTTGCCAAACAGCAATATATGTCGCTGGGCGCTCCGGAAGAAAAGTTCATCATTGTTCCGCAGGGAATAGACCTGTCTCGCTGGCCGTTACAGCAGCGCCCGTTTCCTGAAAGTGGCACAGTCAATTTGCTCACCGTTGGCAGATTACATCCGGATAAAGGGCACCGCTACGCATTGGAAGCTGTTAAAAAGCTGGTGGACCAAGGGCATGATGTTAAGTACACCATTGTTGGCAGCGGACCAGAAAAAGAAAATATTGCAACGAAAGCTGAAACACTGGGGGTAGGTGACAGAATCAGTATTCATTCAGCAATTCCTGACAAGCAGCTAGCTGAGATTTATCGCCAGTCACATATTTTTATTCTGCCAAGCCTGCGTTCAAAAGATGGCTTTCACGAAGAAACGCAAGGGGTTGTGCTGCAGGAAGCACAGGCCACAGGGCTGATCACTATCGCAACGCGTAGCGGTGGTATTCCTGAATGTATTGATGATGGCAATTCCGGTTACCTGGTGCCCGACAGAGATGCTGATGCGCTGGCCGGCGCTATTGATTCTGTCATCAGCAAAAAAGAAGAGTGGCTGGATATTCAGGCACAGGCACGTCAGTGGGTAGAGCATCACTATAGCGCAGATAAGATAGGTGATAGGATGAATCAATATTACCGCGATATCATTAGATAACGACTATACTAATAAAAAAAGCATAAGTAATTTACGATTACTGTTTGCGCTAATAATAATTAAGTATATTTTTGCTAAAGGACTACATTGTGAAAACACAAAGATTAGTCGTCACCATTGCCATTGGTGATGAAATTGCCTCATTTGCAAAATACACCCTGCCCACAATTAAGGCTTATGCTGAGAAGGTCGGAGCCGACTTTACTCTGCTTGAAGAGACCGAAATTTCCGAAAAATTTTTACCGACTTATGAGAAGAATCAGATAAGGCATTATCTTGATTCATATCAGAATGTTCTGTATATCGATGCCGACATTCTGGTGACACCCGATGCGCCAGATTTGTTCGACTTGTGCCCCACAGACAAAGTCGGCGTGGTGAGTGTCGACCAGGTTTATGTGAAAGCTGGCGAAGAAAAAGCGCTGTTGAAGCAGGAGCTCGGCGATATTGACTGGGTCCATGAGTACTTCAATGCGGGAGTGATGATGTTTAGTGCAAAGCACAAGCACATGGCAAATACGACTGATGGCATTATTGATATGTGGGTGGCTGCGAAGGCAAAAAAAGGTATTAAAGGGCTTAATGACCAGAGTGTCTTTAACTATCGTGTCAACAAGTTGCAAGTCCCGCTGCACTACCTTGACCAAAGTTTCAATTTTACTAAAGCGTGGGGCTGTTTTGAGCGGCGCTTTGCTAACTACTTCATACACTATGCCGGACTCAAAGGTAACCGCGTTACACGTATTCGTCTGGATAGCAGCATATTGAGAAGGCCACTTGCTTATCAGCTTTTCAAGCGTTTTCCTGTGCTTACCCGCCTGTTTGACAGCATTAGCCTGAGACTTATGCCTTCGCCCAGACCGCCTTCTTCAGCCGGTTTGGCTGACAAATAAAGGGGTTGTTGTTATCTTGAGTCTGAGCCGTCTGAATAAAAACCCGGTCGCCTGGTATACCACCGGAACAATTTTAAGGCAGATGACAGCCTTTCTGATGCTGCCAATTTATACGCAGCAATTGTCACCCACAGAGTACGGTATTATCGGATTCTTAGCCGTGATGTTAGGTGTCTACGAACTCTTTTTGGGTGCCCGATTTGGCATGGCTTTACCGAAGTTTTATTTCGATAAAGAATCCCAGCAGGACAGATACCGTCTGATTAGTACAGCGCTAATTGCCACAGCGATAGTCAGCATCGTCGGCGCGACGGTGTTTGCGATTTCATCACCTTATATAGCCCGGGACTTTTTTGAACGCGCTGATTTATCGACGGCCTTGATGTGTTATGGGCTGACGTTATTAACCAGCTCAATTGAAGAATATACGCTGGTTTTTTTACGACTTAAAGATAAGCCATTTTTCTTCTTTGTAGTATCTATACTGAAGTTGTCACTACAGGTTAGCTTTAACCTATACTTTTTACTGATAGCTGAAATGGGCGTCGCCGGTGTTATCTATGGCAATGTAGTCGCGTCAGGCATAATGGCCTTACTATGTGGCGCATACACATTCAGGCTCTGTGGTTTTCATGCAGATATCGCACAGTTTAAAGCGCTGTTAAGGTTTGCCTGGCCCTTGTGGTTAAGTGGGGTTGCGGCAATCTATATCCAGTTCATGACAAATTTCATGCTCAAACACTTTGCTTCTTTAGAAGATGTGGGGCTTTACCACTTTGGACAAAAATTTGCGACGCTGATTACTTTGCTTCTATGGCGGCCCTTCAATCAATGGTGGCAAACAGAGCGCTTTAAGGTTGCCCGACATGAAAATGAACCCCGGAGAATTTTTGCCGGTGCATTTTTACTCATCTTATCGTTAATGTGTGTAGGGGCCTTTGGTATCAGTATCTTCTCTGGCACTGTTATTGAATTAATGGCAGATCCGGAATACCTGGCTGCAACAAGTATTATCCCTGTTCTGTGTGTAACCGTGGTATCTGCACAAGTTGCGCTTTTTCTTAACTTTTCTTTTCTTAAGACTGAAAAAACGGGTTATTTTCCCAAGCTACGGTTTGCCAAAGCATTATTGTTAACGGTATTGATGTGGGTATTTACAAAAGAGTGGCAGTTGCAGGGCGCTGTGTTTGCTATTCTGCTGTGTCAGCTTTTTGAAATGACCGCATATTATGTCATAGGACAAAAACTTTATAATCAGGGCATACCATTGAAAATCGCCCTCTTTATTGTGTTTCTAACCGCTGCAGCAACCTTAGTCGTTATGCTTTTTGTCGGGCAGGATCAGTCTTTTTGGTTGCGAATACTGTATAACATGGCTGCTTCATTAATTTTTACGAGTCTTCTTCTGTTGATAGTGATGAAAATCTCTCATCAGGGCAGCCGTGTGAAGCAATTTTTGGCGCAGAAGATGTAGGTCTATGAATGGCAGGCACGTTCCTGAAGTAAATCTGTCAACAATAGACAGATAGAAAGATGTATTAGGATTTTAGGTTAGATGATTAAAAAGCGGTTAAAAAAACTCAAAGACGCCATGCTTATCAGGCGACTTCAAAAAGATAAGTCAGTGCTCGAGCCGGGCGGAAAGCTGGAAAATGGTAAGGAATTAATCGTCTCTTTAACCTCGATAGAGTCGCGGCTTCATCTGGTAGATTTAACCATTCATTCTTTGCTGTCACAGTCATTACAGCCTTCAAAAATTATACTGTGGTTGTCTGAAACCAGTGGCGAACTTCCTGAGAATATTCGTAAGCTCGAAGCGGCTGGTCTGACAGTCAGACGATGCGAAGATGTGGGGCCACACACAAAGCTGGTGCCATCATTAATGCATTATCCTGATGCCGTTATCGTAACGGCTGATGATGACACCCTTTACCCAAAACATTGGTTGCGGGAGCTGGTTACCAGTTATTTGAAGGCACCTGACGCTATTCACTGCCATCGCGCCCACTATATTACATTTGATAATGGCGGCAGTATGCAACCCTATATCAAATGGGGGTGGCTGGCTCAGGGACACGTTGGGCCGGACCATTGTATCTTCCCTACCGGAGTCGGAGGTGTACTCTATCCACCGGGCTGCCTGCACGAGGAAACAACCAATATAGCGCTATTTAAAACTTTGTCACCTAAAGCAGATGACATCTGGTTTAAGGTAATGGCGCTGATTAATAACACGAGCGCGATAAAGGTCAGGCCTTATTTTGAGGAATATCCCACGACAGAAGGCAGTCAGGAAAATGCTAAACTAGGCCCACAGAATGTTGGCGGCGGCGGTAATGATAAGCAGTTTCAGGCGTGTATTAAACATTTCAATATTCCGCTGACGCAATTTAAAAAGTGAGTAAACCTGTGGGACCAAAACGATTTCTTATTACTACTCTGGTCATTGGCGAAGAGATAGAGGCATTATCTGCATATACGCTTCCTACGATGGAAGACTATGCGCTACGGGTTGGCGCTGACTTTAAGGTTATGGGAAAGACCGGTATATCTGAAACGCTGAGCCCGTATTATGAGAAGAATCAAATTTTTGATTTTTTCGAAGAATATGAAAAGGTGCTTTATATAGACTCTGACATCCTGGTGTCGCCCGATGCGCCAGATCTGTTTTCGCTGCACGATGGTGATCGTGTCATGGCCATTGAGGTAGAAAATGTATACAAAGCAGCGACTAATGAAAAGAATGCGCTTAACAATACGTTAGGTGAAGTAGAGTGGACAGCAAAGTACTTTAATTCGGGTGTTGTTTTATTCACGGAGAAATACAAGTCGCTACTCAATACTACGGATGGTTTAATAGACAAATGGATTGATGCCAAGAAAAATGGACAGGTATCGGGACTCAACGACCAGAGCATTTTTAATTACCGGGTGAATCAGCAAAGCATTCCAATGCAATATGTAGATCATTCCTTTAACTATACGAAGGCATGGGGAAGCTTTAATCAACGCTTCAGCAAATACTTCATTCATTATGCCGGACTAAAAGGAAGGCGGTTAAAAATGATTAAGCGAGATAGCGCATTACTCAAGTCAACCGCGACACGAAAATTACTCTCTAAAAGCCCAATTCTGGTATCTATACTGGATAAGTTTTAATTTTTCATTTATATAGAATTTGAGGTAAAGATTTACTCATGTTTAACGATTTAAAAGAGCTTTTCCGATTGCTCAATACAAGGCAGCGCGTCAAAGTTTACGCTTTGCAGGTTTTGTTTTTTATATCT
>CAZOYR010000063.1:11410-18728 GCA_964584105.1 uncultured Alteromonas sp. | reverse complement strand
TAATCATTTACACCATTTTCAGAGCGCGTCTATCCATAACCTATCGTATCGCCAAACAAAATTTTTTTCACTGTGTATTTCAGGCGTGAAATACACCAAAGTGGGATGAACTTTTTCTGGTGAGTATAGCAATCATACATTCCAATTGTTTTTCTTTTAAATGGCGCGTAGCTAGCGCTTGAAAGAGCAGGGTAGGCGTTTCCAGTATAGGCTAGTGTCAAAGCTACGAAGAGGCTTTTGAGGCGGGCGTTCCCAAACTCAAATTAGAGTCCGGGAACAAAAGAATTATTAATACATATTCGCACGAGAAGTCGCAGCATCAGTGCTAACGCGACTACATTTTACTCATCGTCGTCAAAGTCAGCCTCAGGATCAGCCTGGCGCTTTTTGCGAACAATCGGCATATCACCAACATCCTTTCCTGCAGTAGTATTGACCCGTTTTGTAGCCGTTGGTGCAGGCTTTTTGCTCTCTGCTGTTTTTTCAGACTGCTTATCCTGCGTTTTCTTTTTAACAGGTTTCTTGGGTTTTTTACCGGAGAATTCAGCAGGAGACTCAGGATGAGCCTCACAAGCTACCGGATAATCAACATGGGCTTTAATACTTTCAAAACTTTGCCAGTCCCGTGGTCCAACAAAGGAAATTGCTGTGCCTTTTTGTCCGGCACGGCCAGTACGCCCAATGCGGTGAATGTATTCGTCTGATTGCTTGGGCAAGTCAAAATTAATCACCAAACCAACTTTAAGCAAATCCAGACCTCGTGACGCCACATCTGTGGTTACCAGAATACTGTGCTGACCCCGGCTGAATTCACTCATAATCTGCGCCCGCTGGTTTTGCGGTAAATCACCACGAAGGGCAACTGCATGAAGATTATCTTCATTGAGCATATCGCAAATACGGTTGGTATCTTCTCGTGTCGCTGTAAACACAATCGCCTGATTGTAATCGGTGTCACCCAGACATTGTGTCAGTAAAGTATTTTTATGCTCGACATTATCGGCAAAATACATGTGCTGGCTGATATCCTGATGAATAGCAGTGGCCAGTCCGACATTGATACGCACCGGCGCTTTTAGCAACGCTTTACTGATGTGCTGTAAGGCCAGGTTATCAAGGGTGGCCGAGAAGAGCATGGTCTGGCGTTTGCGGTGATCGGCATATTGATTAATCAGATTAAGCTGTGGGGCAAAACCCAAATCCAGCATACGATCAGCTTCATCGAAGATAAGCATTTCAAGTCCGTTCAGGAAGAAGGTTTTATCTTCCAGATGATCGGCAATTCGGCCAGCCGTTCCCACCACAATGGCAGGGCTCTTTCGCAGTACTTTTGTCTGGGTATTGTAGTTTTCACCGCCAACAATTAAGGCGCAGGGTAAATTCAATTGCGACGTCAGGCTTTTGGCTTCGGTAAAGACCTGTTTGGCCAACTCGCGGGTAGGGGCCAGAATCATTGCGCGTGGATCTTTTTTGCTCAGCGCCTTTTGACTCAGCAGGCGGTTTACCAGAGGGATCAGAAACGCCAGGGTTTTGCCCGAGCCGGTTTGTGACGATGCGATAATATCTTTGCCGCTCATAGCAGGTAATATCGTCTTCTCCTGAATCTCGGTCAGGGTGTCGAAGCTCTTGTCCTGAAGACGGGAGATGATTTTATGATGTACCGGAAGATCGCTGATTTGCAAAGCCGTGCCCTTAATATGAAACCCGGCGCATTATCCATCAAGCTGCAATTAAATAAAAGGCGATAGAAAGAAAATTGGGGCAGAGCAAGCGTATTGCGTCTGCCCCAATAGTTTTTACACGCGCATTTCAGGAATATCGCCCTCAGCGACGAGTTTTCCTGCGGTTTTTTCACGTATTTCATCAACGGTTACGCCAGGTGCGCGTTCCTGTAGATGGAAAGCCCCGTCTTTCACTTCCAGTACCGCTAAATCGGTAATGATACGGGTGATACAATTGACACCGGTAAGCGGCAACTTGCACTCTGACAGCAACTTAGAGTTACCATGCTTATCGGCATGGGTCATCGTCACAATGATATTTTTCGCGCCGGCTACCAGATCCATCGCGCCGCCCATCCCTTTGACCAGTTTACCGGGGATCATCCAGCTAGCGATATTGCCGTTTACATCGACCTCAAAAGCACCTAATACAGTAAAGTCGACATGGCCGCCGCGGATCATGGCAAAGCTTTCGGCAGAATCAAATATGGAAGCGCCTTTAATAGCCGTTACCGTTTCTTTACCGGCATTGATCATATCGGCATCGACTTCCGCCTCAGTCGGATAGCGGCCCATACCTAATAAACCATTTTCTGATTGCAGCATCACATCGATGCCATCGGGGACATAGTTAGCAGCCAGGGTAGGAATGCCAATACCCAGGTTTACGTAACTGCCATCTTTAAATTCCTGAGCGACGCGCATTGCGATTTGGTCACGGGTTAAAGCCATCTTAACGTTCCTCCTTTGCCAGAACTTTGCGCTCGATGCGTTTTTCAAAACTCCCCTTGATGACCCTGTCAACATAAATGCCTGGCGTATGCGTTTGTGCAGGATCAAGCTCACCAGCTTCGACTATTTCTTCAACCTCAACCACGGTAATTTTGCCTGCGGTGGCGGCCATAGGATTAAAGTTTCTGGCGGTGTGTCGGTAAATACAGTTGCCATACCGATCGGCTTTCCAGGCTTTCACAATGGCAAAATCACCGGTAATGGACTCTTCAAGTATGTAGGGGCGGCCATCAAATTCTTTTACTTCTTTGCCTTCACCAACCGGCGTGCCGTATCCGGTTGCCGTGTAAAAGGCCGGGATGCCGGCACCACCAGCGCGCATTTTTTCTGCCAGTGTACCTTGCGGTGTCAGTTCAACTTCAAGTTCATTGGCCAGCAACTGCTTTTCAAATAATGCGTTTTCGCCAACGTAGGAAGACACCATTTTTTGAATCTGGCGATCTTCTAATAAAATGCCCAGACCAAAACCGTCCACGCCACAGTTATTGGATACCACGGTAAGGTCTTTGACCCCCATGGTTTTGATCTGACCAATTAGCCCTTCAGGAATTCCGCATAGTCCGAAGCCGCCGGCAATGACTGTCATGCCATCGGTGAGTCCTTTCATTGCTTCTTCGTAACTGGTCACGACCTTATCGAAACCTGACATCTGACGCTCCTTTGTGTGAATTAAAGACAATAAGAGTATCTGTGCTTGCAAAAATTTTGTAAAATTAATTTTATATCAATATTAATAAATTATTTTTATCAATATGGCCGTCTCATACCGCAACATGGTGGCGTTCTTAAGCGTCGCTGAATCGTCTACCTTCGCTGAGGCAGCAGAAAAGCTGTATCTCACACAGCCAGCACTATCCAGTGCGATTAAAAAAATGGAAGAACAGCTAGGCGGAAAGTTATTCAGCAGAAGCACCCGTCGTGTGCAATTAACCCCTGAAGGCGAAACGTTGTTACCCAGTGCCCGCCGGTTGGTTAATGAGTGGGATGATACGTTTGAGGAAATGCAAAATTTGTTTGCAGTGCGACAGGGCAGGCTGACCATTGCCGCCATGCCATCGTTTGCCGAATCACGTCTTCCTACCTTGCTAAAAGCGTACCACGCGGCTTACCCCAACATCCGGCTGCGGGTAATGGATGTGGTAATGGAAGATACCATTGACGCAGTGTTAGCCGGCCGAGCTGAAATAGGCTTTACCTTTGAGCCTGAAAATACAGAAGGACTGACATTTACCCCGTTATTTGACGATGCCTTTGTGGCCGTTTTATACCCTGACCACCCACTGGCATCAGAGCAAACCATCTCATTTGAAGCCTTATTACAAAGCCCGGTGATCGCCATGAACCGCGGCTCTGCAGTCAGAAAATGGACCGAACAGATATCGCACAGGTATGGCGCGCTCAATATTGTGGCAGAAACCGGGCAGTTAGGCTCAGTCGGACAACTAATTGCACAGGGCCTGGGTGTATCTGTGGTACCGCAGCTTTGTCAGGCGCAAATGCAGCGTAACGGATTGGTGTGTGTGGCGTTGCGTAACGCCCCTTTGGTTAAACGGGTAGGTATGATTCGGGCAGATCGTCAGGGCTTTTCAGTAGCGGCGCAGGCATTGTGGGAACAATGCCACGCGACGTGTCTGTAATTACCATTTTTTCTTGGGCGCGAATAACTCATCCAGTTCATCGCGCTCTTCTTCTTTGCGCTTGGCGCGGTCTTCCGCATTCGCGGACTTCAGGTTGTCCTGAATGCTTTCAAGCCACTGGCTTAGTTGTCTTAAGCGGGACTCGATATATTCATCACGCTGGGTTTGATTTTCCAGCGCGCTGATGGCTTTTTCAAAGTACTGACGGGCGGAGCCTAACATGCCCGATTGCATAGCCGCACGACCACGCTTAATCAGGGTTTCTACGTTAGTTTTAAGCTGTAGGCGCTCCAGGGCTTTGTCTTCTTCGATGAACGTACGGGTATCCACTTTACCTTTTGAGTGTTCTGAGCGAAGCAGCACGCGTAACTTTTTAACCGCCTGAATATATTGAATAATCATACGATCATTATCCGGCAACGAAAATTCGCTCATCTTTTCATTGGCATCCGCTTCACCCTGCGTGCGACCTTCGGCATCTTCCAAACGCTGTTTAATATCATTATTGCCTGCACCAGCTTCATTTAATGCCTTAAGGGCGTTATAGACTCGACGGTGAAGGACCTGCATCAGGCGGGCTGATACCGGCATATTTGAACACGCCATAATGATGTTTTCAGTTTCATCAATGATATTACGCTGCTTAGATACTTCAGCACGGCGCTCTGCGTCCATTTTGGCACGGTGTTGCTGAAAAGCATTGATAAAGATGGCCGCTATGATAAGCACAACGATCATTATGATGATTATGGTGAACATGGATATTGGTTCCGTTCGCTTTCACTTTGTCTCTGACACACAGGCACAGGACAGTCTTTTTTATTATAACGGCAGAGTTTACGGTATTTTTACCATAAAAACACTCCCGCCAAGTTTTCCACCATTTTGCAAGGTAATCTCACCACGCAGACCGTGTCGGTTATGGGCGTTGGCAATAAGACGGGCAAAATAAAGACCTAATCCGGTACGTCCTTGGCTGACCGCTGTGGAGCTCAGGGCCCGGGTGCTTTGTGCCAGCATGGTATCGGGGTAACCGTGCCCGTCATCCTCAATCTGTATGATCAGATTGTTATCGGCCACTCTGGCACTTACATGAATAGCGTGATTACCGTAGCGAAGGGCATTGATGACGGCATCATTAACCAATAAATAAATCAGCTCACCGTCCATATACCAGGCCAGGTCCGGGTCGCAATCGATGGTGACGCTGAAATTGCGCTGATTAACGGAAAGCTTTACGGCGTTCAGCACATCTTCAATGACGTCAGCGACAAAATGCTCATCAACGGTTATGGGCAGCGTTTCAAGCTGTGCACGATATAACGACAGAATCTGTACCAGGCTAGTGTTGAGCCGGCTGGCTTCATAATGAACATCTGCAACATGTTTACTGGCGGCGATGTTTGCAGCATCAATGCTGTCAGATAACTGTTCAATTGACTGAATGAGTAAACACAGCGAATTTTTCATGTCGTGCACGGCAGCGGCGAGCACAGAGGAAAACTCTATTTTCTGGGGCGGGGCGGCTTCAAAGTCCTGCATCACGGCGTCATTATACTTCTGTTGGCGCATATACTGGTATCAACTTAAAATTGAATAAATGCCTATATTTTTGATATAAGAATAAGTGTATAACCGAAAATGGCAATAGCAATGCGCGCCGGTTTTGGTTATAACACTAACACACTTAACGGGAAGCGCCAGTAGCGAAGGGTTATCACGCATGAAATTACAGCAACTCAGATACATTGTAGAGGTCGTTAATAATAATCTGAATGTATCAGCAACCGCTGAAAGCCTGTACACCTCGCAGCCCGGGATCAGCAAGCAGGTAAGAATGCTTGAGGACGAACTGGGCGTGCAGATCTTCGGTCGCAGTGGTAAGCATCTTACCCACGTTACTGATGCCGGCCGCGATGTGATAGATATTGCCCGCCAGATTTTATCAAAAGTAGAAAGTATCAAATCGGTTGCCAGGGAGCACACGCTACCTGATCAGGGTAAGCTGAACATTGCCACTACCCACACCCAGGCACGTTATGCCTTACCGGATGTGATTCAGGGGTTTATGCACAAATATCCGCGTGTCTCGCTGCATATGCATCAGGGCACGCCCTCGCAGATTTCTGATTTAGCCGCCAAGGGTGAGGCAGATTTTGCGATAGCCACCGAAGCCTTGCATCTCTACAACGATCTGGTGATGCTACCTTGCTATCACTGGAATCGCAGCGTGATTGTCAATAAAGACCATCCGCTGTCGAAAAAAACCAGCATTGATATCAGCGATATTGCTGAGTATCCGCTGGTGACCTATGTATTTGGTTTCACTGGCCGTTCGGAGCTCGATCAGGCTTTTGAGCGGGCCGGTTTAAACCCTAAAATTGTTTTTACTGCCACCGATGCCGATGTCATTAAAACGTATGTCAGATTGGGCGTAGGAATTGGTGTTATTGCGTCCATGGCAGTGAGTGAAGAGCTCGACAGTGACCTGGTGAAAATTGATGCCAGCCATTTGTTTGATTACAGCACAACAAAAATTGGCTTCAGAAAAGGCTCGTTCTTACGTAGCTACATGTATGACTTCATCGAACGCTTTGCGCCTCACCTGACCAAAGACAAGGTGGAAAAGGCGATGATGCTTAAGAACAACGATGAGGTGGAAAAAATGTTTAAAGGCGTGACGCTACCGGTGAAGTAGCGCCACGTTGGATATCAGCACTCGATAATATTAACCGCAAGGCCGCCTCGAGCGGTCTCTTTGTATTTGGTTTTCATATCGTTGCCGGTATCGCGCATGGTTTTAATAACCTTATCCAGCGACACTTTGTGCTCACCACTGCCGCGCATAGCCAGTCTGGATGCATTGATCGCCTTAATGGCACCCATGGCATTGCGCTCAATGCAGGGTACCTGCACCAAACCGCCCACCGGGTCGCAGGTCAGGCCCAGGTTGTGCTCCATACCAATCTCAGCGGCGTTTTCTACGGCCAGAATGGAGCCGCCCATGATTTCCGTCAGTGCACCAGCAGCCATTGAACAGGCCACGCCGACTTCGCCCTGACAGCCCACTTCGGCACCGGAAATAGAGGCATTTTCTTTATAAAGAATACCAATGGCCCCGGCCGTGAGTAAGAATCGGGCTGCCGTCTCGGTATCAACCGGTCTGAT
>CAZOYR010000063.1:0-11310 GCA_964584105.1 uncultured Alteromonas sp. | reverse complement strand
TGAACCGGTCGATGCACGGCTTCATTTTTAAGCATCAAAGAGCTGACACGCATGCCGTTCGTTTTGCAAAGGTCAATCAGTGCTTCAGCCGTTTTAAACGGGTAGGGCACCTTTTCCTGCACCGACATTGCGTGCTCTTTGGTCTCGTCGAAATCTTCGTGTCGGACCACAAAACCGCCACCGATGCTGTAATAGGTTTGCTCGCGCACGAGTTCTTTATTTTTATACACGTAAAATGTCAGTGCATTGGCATGGCGCGGTAAGGTTTTGCGACGGTGAAAAACTATCGCATTTTTATTTGGAAACTTAACTTCGTGTGTACCGTTTAGCAGAATTTTCTGACTGTCGTGAATGCCTTCAAGGGTGACATCGATACTGTCAACATCAATGGTTTCTGGCGACTCGCCCAGCAACCCGAGGATCACTGCTTTGCCGGTACCGTGACCTTTACCGGTCTGTCCCAGTGAGCCAAACAGCTCAACCTTGATGCCATCAATACTTTCCAGTACGCCATCCTGCGCTAGTTCTGATACAAACTCTGCACCGGCTCGCATCGGCCCCACGGTATGTGAACTGGATGGGCCAATTCCGATACTGAACATATCAAATACACTAATCATAAATCTGGTTCTATCCCCAATAAGAATCTTGTGTGATCTTGCCTGTATGTTGCTACAACTACAATACAGAAAAGCTAATCAGCAGATGAGAAAAGCTAATTCAATGTAAACAAATCTTGATAATCTTGTAGTGCCAGAATGAAACATTCGTTCACTTTAGCCGAGGTGGTGGGCCAGGTTCCGCAGTATGGCGGCAGTCGCACCCCATATCATGCGTTGTTGCCAGGGAATAAAATAGACCGGAAATTGCTGATGATTACGTGTGATATGGTGCACCAGATGATTCTTTTTATCCATTAGGTGGGATAATGGCACATCGAAAACACTGGCTACTTCATTCGGGTCAATACGATATTCAAATCCGGGCTGAACAAAGCCAACCACAGGCTTGATGTGGTAGCCGCTGATGGTGCGATAGTCGGGCATTGCCCCAATAACCTGAACATGTGAAGGCGGCAGTCCCACTTCCTCAAACGCTTCTCGCAGCGCCGTATCGATCAGTGATTCATCCTGCGGTTCATAGCCGCCGCCCGGGAAACTAATCTGTCCGGCATGGTGACGTAAGTGATGGGCCCGTTCTGTCAAAATGACGTGCATACCGTCATCAAAATCCAGCATGGGGATCAGCACCGCTGCACTGCGACCTTTTCGTGTGAGCGGGTAATCAGGCTCCAGACTGACCTGCCGCGCATGTTGAAACCGATGGATAAACTCTGCCTTATTCACGATAGTTTTCCAGTGCAGGAAGGATACGGGAAACCTTATCCAGGGTTTCCTGATATTCCTCGCGTGCATGTGAATCAAGTACAATACCGCCGCCCGCCCAGCAATACAGATGGTTGTTTTCGGCTAATAACGTTCGAATGGTAATACTTGAGTCCATGTCCCGCTTAATTCCATAATACATGATACTGCCACAGTAAATATTTCGCCGGTCTGGCTCCAGTTCTTCAATTATTTCCATCGCCCGGATTTTGGGTGCCCCTGTAATAGAGCCACCGGGAAAGGCGCCGGCCAGTAAATCCAGTGCTGATGCATCCTCTTTCAGTGTACCTTCAACGGTGCTGACCAGGTGATGCACGGCGGCATACGATTCCAGCGCAAACAAATGCGGTACGTTTACACTGTGCGCCTTACAATGTTTACTCAAATCATTTCTGAGCAGATCCACTATCATCAGGTTTTCCGCGCGATCCTTTTCAGCATTCAGTAGTGCGTCAGCGCTTTTTGCATCTTCATCAGGAGCGTTAAAGCGCGGGCGAGTGCCCTTTATAGGCTTAGTCTGTACCTGGTTATTTCTGACACTTAAAAAGCGCTCGGGCGAAATGCTCAGCACACAGCTTTCGGGTAAGCGGATAAACGCTGAAAATGGAGTGTTGTTTTGCTCCCGCAATGCCTCATACGCCTGCCATTCACTGCCGGTGTACTGAGCGCAAAAACGCTGCGCCATATTTATCTGATAACAGTCACCAGCCACAATGTACTGGTGGATACGTGATAGCGCGTCATTATATTGCTGTTGCGTCAGATTCGACGCCCAGTCACTGGTCAGTCTGAAGGGAGTGGTAGCCTCAGGTGTAGTGGTTATCTCTGCCAATTGTTCAGATAACGGTGGAATATCGCTAAAGCGGCAATGATAAAGCTTTCCGGTGTGCGTATCGGCAATAACAGACTGCTCAAAAATACCGATCGCCATGTCCGGACACGCATAAGGGTTGAGGTTTTTATTCGGTAATGTTTCATAGTAACGACCAAGATCATAACCACATAAGCCCGCAGCACCCACAACAAAGGGCAGGGCATCGTAAAGTGTCTGATTATCTGTGCGAACGGTATTTTCAGCCATGGCGGCTTTCATCAGGGCATCGACACACGCCAGCGGGGCATCACTTTTTATTTCAGTCTTATCGGTATGACAGTCGCGCACGACCACTTTGCTATTGGCTGCGGACACGACCCAGCGTGGTGACCAGACCATAATATGATAGCGACCATCAGTATCTGCCGCGCTATCCAGCAACATTGAATACGGCTGTTGCTCAACCTGCGCAAATAAGGTGTAAAACGTGTCTTGTTCATAGTCAAGCGGTTCAATCAGCAGCGTGCGCTCTACCTTGTCGTTCATAACAGCTTTCAGATTCTCTTTTTTCGGGCCTGCAAGGCCGGTGTTCAATTTGACTACCGTACTGCGTTTTGTTGGTGCCGCAGTGCGAGATACGCTAGTATACGCATTTTTGAAAAGCACACACCACGAACCGACGAGTTAAAGAGGACGACATGACCGTTATCCGTCAGCAAGATTTTATCGATAGCATCGAAGATGCGTTGCAGTTTATTTCCTATTATCACCCTCTGGATTATGTCAAGGCGGTTGAAAAGGCATACCTGAAAGAAGAAAGTCAGGCGGCTAAAGATGCCATGGCCCAGATTCTGATTAACTCAAGAATGTCTGCAGAGGGCCACCGCCCTTTATGTCAGGACACCGGCATTGTGACCTGTTTTGTCAAAATCGGTATGGGCGTAAGCTGGGATAAAACGGATCTGACTGTTCAGGAAATGGTTAACGAAGGCACACGCCGTGCGTACACCAATGCTGACAACCCTCTGCGTGCTTCTATTGTTGCTGACCCGGCAGGCGCACGTAAAAATACCAAAGATAACACCCCTGCTGTGGTGCATATTGATATGGTGCCCGGTGATCAGGTAGAGGTGATGATTGCGGCCAAAGGCGGTGGCTCTGAAAACAAATCTAAAATGGTGATGCTAAACCCCAGCGATGATATTGCAGAGTGGGTAGTAAAAACATTGCCAACAATGGGCGCGGGCTGGTGTCCACCGGGGATGCTCGGGATAGGCATTGGTGGTACCGCTGAAAAAGCGGCCGTACTGGCCAAGGAAAGCCTCATGGATCCGGTAGATATCCACGAACTGATGGAACGCGGCCCGGAAACGACCGAAGAAAAACTTCGCCTGGATATCTTCAAGCGTGTAAATGGCCTGGGTATTGGCGCGCAGGGCCTTGGCGGTCTGACCACCGTGGTGGATGTGAAAATCATGTCGGTGCCTACCCACGCAGCCTCAAAGCCTGTTGCAATGATCCCTAACTGCGCGGCGACTCGCCATGCTCATTTTCATCTTGACGGCAGCGGGCCTGCTGAACTGAAGGCGCCTAAGCTTGAAGAGTGGCCTGAGGTAACCTGGGAAGTCGGTGAAAATATCCGTCGCGTTAATCTTGATGAAGTGACCAAGGATGACATTCTGGACTGGAAAGTCGGTGAGACGGTGTTGTTGTCAGGTAAAATGCTTACCGGTCGCGACGCTGCGCACAAACGTATTCAGACGATGATGGAAAATGGCGAAGGGTTGCCGGACGGTGTAGACCTGACCAATCGCTTCATTTATTACGTCGGCCCTGTGGATGCCGTAGGCGAAGAGGTTGTTGGACCAGCCGGGCCTACCACAGCCACCCGCATGGACAAATTCACCGATATGATGCTGGAGCAAACCGGCCTGATCGGCATGATTGGTAAAGCAGAACGTGGCCCGGCAACGGTGGATTCCATCGCGAAACACAAAGCGGTGTATCTGATGGCCGTAGGCGGCGCTGCCTATCTGGTTTCCAAAGCGATTAAAAAGTCGCGGGTTGTGGCATTCGAAGATTTGGGTATGGAAGCTATCTACGAATTTGAAGTAGAAGACATGCCGGTTACCGTTGCGGTAGACAGCACCGGCGCCAATGCACACGAAACAGGCCCGGCTATCTGGAAAGCGAAAATAGAAGAACTGGACAGCGAACTGGCTAAATAAGCTTTTGCTGGTGTAGGATAAGACGGGCACTTAAGACAAGTGCCCGTTTTTTGTTTTACCGGACATAAAAATAATGAATACAGAAGCATTGACGCTTATCGGCAGTGGCGCGTTGGCAGGATTAGTAAGCAGCGCGCTTATCACATACTGGCTTTGCCAGCGTCGCTTTTCGCTTGAGCGTAATTCGCTGACCGAACAAAACCACCTGTTGCAGCAACAAACTGAACAGGCTGAGTTATATTTTAACCGACAGCTTTCGGCAAAGCAGGACGAGCTGGCCGTTTCGCAGGAACGGCTGTTCGATGCACAAAGCCAAATCGGTGAACTGGGGCAAAAGGCCGCTCAGCTGGCGCGTCTTGAGGCAGATTATGCAGCACAGCGCCAGGAGCTGAAGGATCTTCAGCAGGCACACTCACAACTTAATGCACGCCATGAGGCGCAGTCTGCCAGTTTCAAACAAAGCGCACAGTCTAACGATGAAAAAATAGCCATGCTTGAAGCAGCCGAGCAGCGTCTGCAAACGCAGTTTGAGAATCTTGCCAATAAGATTTTCACCGAAAAAAGCGAATCGTTTACTCAGACGAATAAATCCGGCATGGACGCACTGATTAACCCGCTTAAAGAACAACTGGAAAACTTTAAGCGACAAATCAGTGATCAGTACAACCGTGAAGGCCAGGAACGCGCGTCGCTGAAAACCGAAATACTGTCGCTCAAAGAATTAAATCAGCGCATTACTGAAGAAGCGTCAGCCCTGACCATGGCGTTAAAGGGTGATAATAAAAAACAGGGTAACTGGGGTGAAGTAGTCCTGGAGCGTATTTTAAAAGAATCAGGGCTTCGTGAAGGGCACGAATTTGAAACGCAGATGTCACTGCGAAGCGACCATGGCCGGTTACAACAACCCGATGTGGTCGTTCACCTGCCCAATGATAAAGATGTCATTATTGACTCAAAAGTGAGTCTGGCGGCATATGAGCGCTATTTCAACGCAGAAGATGAAGTTCAACGCAGCCAGCTTCTTAAAGAACACGTCAGCTCGGTAAAAGGGCATATTAAAGGGCTGGGTGCAAAAGATTATCAGGAGCTGGCAGGGCTCAAAACCCTTGATTATGTACTGATGTTTATACCGGTTGAACCGGCATTTTTATTGGCAATTGAAGAAGAGCCGGATTTGGTGACCCTGGCGCTGAATCACAATATCATGCTGGTAAGCCCGACCAACCTTCTGGTTGCGCTTCGAACGATTAACAATATCTGGCAGTATGAATACCAGAACCAGAATGCGCAAAAAATTGCAGCGCAGGCCGGGCGACTATACGACAAATTCACCGGTTTTGTTGCTGATATGGATAAAATTGGCAAATCCCTGGAAGCAACGCAGAAGCATTTTGATGGCGCTCTGGGTAAACTGTCTACCGGACGGGGCAATCTGGTCAGGCAGGTCGAGCAATTTCGGGTGCTTGGCGTACAACCAAGCAAGCGTTTGCCTGACGAGATGATTCGCGGGGCGATGGAATCAGACGATGACTCGCTTGAGGAGGACGCTGCGCGCTCATCACTCCCTTAACCTATAGGAGGTATGGGTGTATGTGTGGAAGAATTAATGTTACCGACTCTGCCGGCGTCAGAGCCCTGTGTGAACAACTTGATATACAATTGTGGCCAGAAGAGGGGATGCGATTTTCCCGTTTCACAGGTGCTACCGACAGGGTGTCGGTAGTCTTCAACGCTGACGATGATAAACGTCAGATGGTGAATGCCATCTGGTGGTTATTGCTGGAAAAAGCCTCCCCGGAAGGTGCCTTCAAACCATCCCGGTATACCTCATTTAACACCCGTTACGATAAACTGAACAAACGCGGCAGTGCCGGTTATCAGGCTTACAGAAGCCAGCGCTGTATTATCCCCGCCAGCGGTTTCGGAGAAACCATCCTTATTGATGGTAAAAAATATTATCACGATATGATGGTGCCGGAAGATGACGCGCTGGTGTTGGGCGGCCTCTATCGGACCTGGCATTACACCACGGATTCAGGCCAGTCACTGACAGAATACTCATGCTCAGTGGTTACGCTGCCGCCTCATGATAAATTTCAGCATATCCATAAAAAAGCCAGCCCGTTAATGCTTAGTGCCAATGATGGCAGCATGCAGGACTGGCTCAATCCAATGATGACACCAGACACGCTTAACTATCTGCTGACACCTAAAATTCGCCAGCCATTAAATGCCGTACCCATCGACAAACCTTCCACTTACCAGCCGACAGGTGAAAGTAACATCATCAGTGCCGACGACTAGCATTAGCATTTATTCTGCGTAACAGCGCCATCACACACAGAATAAGTAAAATATACCCCTGAACAGCGCCGCCACCGCCGCCACTATTCTGATTGCGGTTTTGCGTTGTTGCAGGTGATACCGATACGGTGGTTGTATCAGACGCCTGATTGCCAAAGCTATCTGTCACGGTTACCTGTAGCGACAAATCCGTTGGCTCACTTACCTGCGGGGCGACAAGCGTGACGGTATCCGTTGTCGCGTTAGACAGTGTGGCGTTTGCCGCGCCGCTCAGCGTCCACTGGTATTGCAAGCTATCGCCGTTGGCATCCGTTGCAGTAACACTGATTTGTCGGGACTGACCAGCTGTTATGGCTATTACATCGCCACCATTAATTTCGACCTGCGGAACCGCTTCGATCTGTACGCCGGTAAACTGAGCAGCCCGTTCTTCGCGAGTGCCTTCGACATTTGTAATGGCAGATACCACCTGAATATCAAAGGGGCCAGGAGCTGCCGCTTCCGTTACCCGCGCCTCGAATTGTAGCTGCGCTACTACCTGAACTGCGGCGTTCAACGGATAAACACAGACAGCATCACGTTGACGCGTTGTTGCCGATACTGGTTGCCACAAAGGTTTTCCGTTATTAACCGCGGACGCTGGCGCCAGGGAATTTGCCTCATTAAACGCCATCACCAAGGAGGGTAGAGTCGTATCATTTCCTGCGCGCAGCAATAGCGCCGCTTTGTGTTCGGACTGTGTATCGTGCCACTGGATCACTGAGTTATTCTGGCTATCTTTGACCATGCGGGTAGCGATGCCTGTGGCTGCATCCGACGGTATATAAAACGGGCTTATCTGGTTAAGTGCAGAAATAGTTTCAAGCCCGGTTTGCTCAATGGTCTGAAGAGACATCGTAGGATCAAAATTCACCTTGCCGTTCTGCGTCACCGTCACATGTGTCTGTGTCTGGCCCAGATAGGAGACAGGGGTGGTAAACGTTTTAAATTGTCGGGCATCGGGTGCATCGGGTGACCAGGAAAAAAGAGGCTCCAGCTGGTCAGCACCATCCTGGCATTGCAGGTCTGTGGCGGCAGTGGTGATCGCCACGTGCTGCTCGGGGGTTTCTACTGCTGTTTGGGTGACTTCCCAGACAATCTGGTTATCAGAAACTGACGAGGCGCCCATTACACTGCTGGTGTCCAACGCCAGTGAGTCTGGCAGGGTTACATCAATGACGTAGTTACGGTCCTGGTTAGTGTCATTGGTCATGACATTAACGGTAAAGGGAATAACATCCCCGACAGCCACTCTGGCAGGCGCCTCAGTGGTAAGATAGACATCATCCCGATCTCTGACTAAATCCACTGTGCTAAAGCCCACATCTCCGGTGGCGTTTGCATCACTACTTAGCGCGAAAGCACCGTAATAGCGATCGCCAATGGCGGCGTCAGGTAATGCCCATGTCAGACGCAAATCAAACTGCTCTTCAGCGGCTACAGACTCAGGGCCTTCCACCACAAGATTTGATTTAAGCGTACTGCTCAGCACACCGGTAAACAGGGTAAAGTCATCCTGTGAGGCGCCTGAACCTGCCCAGTTCTGAACCACTATCCAGTAGTCTCCGGCCTGTGGGCGTTCCAGGCTAATATATTCCGTAACATTGAATGAGGTGCTTTCAGCTATTATCTCCGATGCTTCCGGTGCGCCATTCTGATTTTCATCGTAAATAATAAACAGGTCCATATCGTCGGCGCTGGAGTCGGTAATCTCTGCAACAAGACGTATATCGGAGCTGGCTAGTGTTACAGGCAGCATATATACACCATCACTGGTATCGTCCAACAGCTCGCTGTTATCGGAATCAGGTGCCAGGGTTTCAACGGTTTTTGTCGCTGGCGTAAAACCGTAAGAGGACGCAGTGAGTTGGCTGATTTCTGTGGTGTACACATCTTCAATCAGCAAGCTGTCAAAATTACGATGCGCTTCGATATCAATTGCATCCGGAATAGTGCCATTACTGGCAAACGCCACCACCGGAATATGGAGCGTGGCATTATCGTTACCGGTAAGACTTATTTGCCCGATGCCTCGCTGATTGTTGCTCAGCGACTCCGTGTTCATCTCAATGGTGAGCGTTTGTGATTCACCTGCAGCCAGAGAAAAAGCAGACGGGGAAACCGAAACAGTAAATGCATTGCCATCACTGCTTGCCTCTGTGGTCCAGCTACCGTCACGTGTGGCGGTTACCGTTCGTTGCCAGGTGCACCGATTGAAACATTCGCTGTCTATCACAGCGGGCATGTTCAGACTACGAGGCTCACCGCCCATTGAGGGATCCGCATTGCGGTAACGGGCGGTAGTCTCATTCATAATAAGAGAGCTTTGCATGGCGGCATCAACCTGAACGCGTCCGGCGCCCATATCAAACCAGCTGGCAGCGCGGCCGCTGTTACCGGTCTGTACGGCTGTTTGTGCGGTTAACATCATGGCAGAACGAATCTCATCAGGACTCCAGTCAGGATGCGCCGCCTTAATCAGTGCTGCAGAGCCGGCTACATGTGGGCTTGCCATCGATGTGCCTGACAAATAAGCAAAATCTGCCGGGGCTGGGCCTGTAATATCATGACCGAAGTGCTCATCAGAAAATGCTGCAAAAATGTCTACGCCAGGTGCGGTCAGGTGTGGCGTTAGTGTACTGATTAATGAGTTTGGCCCGCGCGAGGAAAAATCAGCAACAATATCTGCAGCATCCGGGTCGACAGATATGCCACCATCAGCGGCAGTGATTGTCGCTACGTGCCCGGAGCCTGAAGCAAGCCAGCTGCGTAAGGTTTCTGCATCCTGCGCATCAATATGAATACCGGGGATCACGTAGGTATCATTGGCAAGATTGGTCGCTCCACCATCAGTATTAGCCAGTACGTAGCCGCCAGCACCGCCGGCGGCAACATTTTTTGCTTTCTCAATACGGGCAATGTCACCTCTGTCACACACCACTATTTCGCCATCAAATGTGCCTTGAGGATAAGGCTCAAGGCATTGTGCCGGGTCATTGCCAGGATCATTCGGGTTGGGGACATCACCGGCATAGATAACAGGAGCCCTAATCTGGCCGGTATTGCTGGAGCCGGTCATCGGAGCAGGGGTGAACGTACCACCTGAAAAATTCTGAAGTTGCTTTTCGTAGTCCACCAGACGGCCGTGTGTTGTGGCGCCGACCACGGTCATCCAGGGGGATTGTTTTTCTGTAGTAAAGTCATCAGGCCCGGAATTACTGGCAGAGTGCGAGGTAAAAATGCCGGCACTGTGCGCTGCCAGCCAGGCTTCGTTTACCGCGCCGGTCCAGGGATCGCCTCCGCCAGAAACAGAAAAATTGATGACATCAACGATACCACTGGCAATGGCATCTTCTATGGCTTTTGCGATGACAGAGTCATAACATCCATTGTAAGTATCATCGTCCTCGCCGGGCAGACATACCTGGAACGAGACGATATTTGCATGCGGCGCCACACCGGAAATCTGCTCATAGATGAACCCTGATTCGATGCCATCGCTTTGCGTCTGGCCAGCATCTGGCAACACTTCAGCTACATCAGTAAGTATGTTACCGGCGGCGATAGCCGCCACATGCGTACCATGACCGTTATAATCTTCACCATTTTGCGGCAGCGCCGTTTCAAATACATCGGTGTCTGTATAGACCTCTGTAATCGCCGGATAACTGTAAACGCCAATCAATTTATCATTGCATAACTGTGCAAACCCTTTGGCACAATCACCCAGATAGTTACCTGAGCCAAGGGGGTTGGTATGGTTATATCCATCACCGCCAATATCAGCAAAAGAGGGGTGATCGGTGTTAATGCCGGTATCAAGCACGGCGATGGTTACGCCCTCACCGAATGTGGCTGTGGTGCTTCCTGCTGACCCGGCCCAAACATTGTCTGCGCCTATAAGCAATGGCCCGGTGTCTGTCTCAAGGGTGCGAACGGCGTCTGCTTCGACCGCTTTAACACCATCTACGCTGCGTAATTGCCTTGCCTGTTTTCCACTGGCCTTTATGGCAATACCGTTGATGGCGTAGTGGTAATGATTAAGCACTGTAAAATGACCTGCCGTGCTGCGCATGGCATCCAGAATTTGTTTTTGTTCCTGTTGAAGTGTACTGACGTATCCGGTAACGCTACTGTTTTGCTGTAAAGGTTCAAATGTGGTGTAGGGCACCAGTTTATTGAGCTGGTTCTTTTCTGTCTGGATAATATTCTGGTGAAATTGCACCGCTGAGGGTGAATCAAAGCGAACGATATACACCTGCACACGATCATCAGCTTCCGTACTGTAGGGATATACCTTGTTGTAGCTGGTAAGCTTGCCTTGAGAGGCCGGGCGCACCGGTTCAAAGTCAGCAACCTGTGCGCTAACGCTTCCTGTTACACCTGCTGTAAGTAACAGGCTTGCGAGTGTGGTCATCATCGACGTCAAAGTGCAACTCCATAAACTGATGAATCGATTATCATTTCACTATACCAGTTCAGACATTAATAGTTGATGAATAATCCAACATCAAATTAACCGGGATTGATTACATTACCG
>CAZOYR010000062.1:17114-18770 GCA_964584105.1 uncultured Alteromonas sp. | reverse complement strand
AGACATACGCTGGCAGAAGTGATCGAGCCACGGTATCAGGAACTATTTGAATTAGTGCACGATGAAATTCGTGCCAGTGGCCTGGAAGAACAAATTGCAGCAGGGCTTGTCCTGACTGGCGGTACCGCCAAGATGGAAGGGGCAGTTGAATTCGCTGAAGAGTTATTCCAAATGCCTGTGCGTGTGGGCAAACCCATCGAAATCAGAGGGTTGTCCGAATATACTGACGATGCCGGCTTTGCCACCGTTGTAGGCTTACTACAATATGGCAAGTTGCAGTCAGAGAATAAGAAAATCAGTAAGCCCAAACCGGTGGAGACGTTTTTACACCGGGTGCAAAGCTGGTTCAAAGGTGAATTTTAATTTTTAATTTTTGGGGGCGCTAAGGTTACGACATAAGGTCGACAAGGATGCCATTGACCTGCTGTAGGTGAAGTAACTTAGTGTTAGAAGACGTACAACCGGAGAGTAAGTATGTTTGAATTAATGGATAGTCATGGCGAAGAAGCCGTAATTAAAGTTATCGGTGTCGGCGGCGGCGGCGGTAATGCTGTAGAACACATGGTTGCACAAAGCATCGAAGGCGTTGAGTTTATTGCGGTTAATACCGACGCTCAGGTCTTAAGAAGCTCAAGTGCTGATGTCACATTGCAAATTGGCTCAAGTGTTACCAAAGGGCTGGGTGCAGGTGCCGATCCAAATGTGGGTCGTGATGCCGCGCAGGAAGATCGCGAGACCATCAGACAGTCTCTCGATGGCGCTGACATGGTTTTCATCACCGCGGGTATGGGCGGTGGTACCGGTACCGGTGCAGCACCAGAAGTTGCGAAAATCGCCCGTGAAATGGGGATCCTGACAGTTGCGGTAGTGACTAAACCTTTCCCGTTTGAAGGTAAAAAACGCACATCATTTGCAGAGCAGGGAATTGTTGAACTTGCTAACAATGTTGACTCTCTAATCACTATCCCTAATGAAAAACTGCTTAAGGTCATGGGACCGGGTACGCCGTTACTGCAGGCATTCAGTGCTGCTAACGATGTACTTCGCGGCGCGGTTCAGGGTATTGCTGAACTTATTACACGCCCGGGTCTTATCAACGTTGACTTTGCTGACGTACGTACCGTGATGTCAGAAATGGGTAAAGCGATGATGGGCAGTGGTGCAGCAACCGGTCCTGATCGCGCAGAAGAAGCGGCAGAAGCGGCTATCGCGAGTCCGTTACTTGAAGATATCGACTTGTCAGGCGCACGGGGAATTCTGGTAAATATTACTGCTGGCCCTGATTTTGCAATTGATGAGTTTGAGACAGTAGGTAACGCGGTAAAAGCCTTTGCTTCAGAAAACGCCACTGTGGTTGTCGGTACGGTTATCGACATGGAAATGACAGAAGAACTCAGAGTTACTGTCGTGGCAACGGGCATCGGCGCAGAGAAAAAACCAGACATTTCTCTGGTCAGTTCAGAAGGGTCTCGTCTGCAGTCATCAGCCAGAGAGTTTGGTGGCAGCAATGAAAGCCAGGGTCGCGCCAGCGTTGGCGGTACCGATGGTAATCAGGCGCTCAAAGCAGACGATGAGGCGCAGCCTAATAATGACCTGGAATATCTGGACATTCCGGCGTTTCTGCGTAAACAGGCTGACTGACGCAGTCTGTACTGA
>CAZOYR010000062.1:0-17104 GCA_964584105.1 uncultured Alteromonas sp. | reverse complement strand
CGGTGTGACGTTAGCTGGTATGACGTCACGTAGTCCCTGTCAAACTGGCACAGTTTTGACATGGCGTGGTTTTATCTGTATGATACGCGACCGCTTTTTGAATAGGTAAAAGCAAACGATGATTAGACAACGTACAATCAAAAATCCGGTTCAGGAAACTGGAATCGGTTTGCATAAAGGGGAAAAGGTCACCATGACTCTCCGGCCTGCGCCTGCGAACACGGGAATCGTGTTTCGGCGTATCGACCTGGACCCGTTTGTGGATATTCCTGCGCGCGCTAATGCTGTAGGTGACACCGTGTTGTGTACGTGTGTTAATAATGAAGATGGCGTAAGCATTCATACTGTTGAGCATCTGGCATCAGCACTCGCGGGGCTGGGCATCGACAATATTATTGTTGAGGTTAACAGCCATGAGTTGCCGATTATGGATGGCAGTGCAAGCCCGTTTATCTTCCTGCTGCAGTCAGCAGGCATTGAAGAGCTGAACGCACCTAAGCGTTTTATCCGTATCAAAAAGCCGGTTCGCGTCGAAGACGGTGATAAGTGGGCAGAACTAGTCCCCCACGATGGTTTCCGTGTTGATTTTAAAATTGACTTTGACCATCCGGTTATCAGTCAGACGCGTCAGCATATGGTGATGGATTTTGACAGCTGTTCGTATGTGAACGAAGTCAGCCGCGCCCGTACATTCGGCTTTATGCGCGATGTCGAGTACATGAATGCGAATAACCTTGCCCTAGGTGCAAGTATGGAAAATGCGGTCGCATTGGACGAGTTTCGTGTTCTGAATCCGGAAGGGCTTCGCTACGATGATGAATTTTTGAAACATAAAATTCTGGACGCCGTCGGCGACCTATACCTGGGTGGTCACAGCATTATCGGTGAGTTGCGTGCGTTCAAAACGGGTCACGGTTTGAATAATAAGTTGCTTAACAAAGTTCTTGAGACGCAGGATGCGTGGGAATTTGTTACTTATGAAAATCCGGAAGAAATGCCAATTCGGTATGCTGAGCCGGTACTCGCGTAGTAAATATCTTCTTTAAAAAGCCGCCGTCAGGCGGCTTTTTTGTGTCTGAGTGTATGGCCCGTTAATTCGTTTTGGCCGTAATCAGCGCGACCCAGTCCGCATTTGATGGTGCGTCGGGAAGTGTGATTTGTTCACCGTAAAGGGTTTTCTTATAAGGCTTTAAGGCACCACCATTTAAAGGATCGAACCAGGATAATGTATAGCCTTGCGCACCATTGACGGTGAGCGTGGTCGTTTCTCCCGCGGGTAGATAGACAACATAGTGTTTTCCGGGCTCTGCATAGGCGTACACATTCGGGTTACTGACGTTTTCGTTTACCGGTGTCATTGCCCAAAACCGTGTATGGCGATTGAAAAAATCCAGTGCAATTTTTGTCTGCGCCCACAGATTATGGCGTGAGCGCAAGTCTTCGGCGGTCAGGTCGTTGTGCGCCTGATGCGCGCCAAAATACCATTCAACGCCTGCGCCGCCTGCCATGATGCTTCCCCATAGCGCGTGTCGGCGAAGCGAATCATGTGTTGGGTCAACGTCATCAGTTTTCGCACCCTCCATCCATTCACCAATCTCATCCATGGTGATCGCCCAGGGCTTGCCCTTAGCGCCCGATTTTTCTGACCACTTTTGCAGTTCAGCATTGACCTGCTCACGGTGGTTGACCTGAAAAGACAGGCCGTCTAGTGATGCGAGCCCCAACAACGGTGAAAGTATCTCATCTTTTGATTGCGGTGTTGAGTGCGTATGTATGATCACCGGATGCCCATATGGGTCATGGTTTTTTAAGTAATTCGCCATCGCAATGCGCTGAACATCTGTTTGTGCATCGGGTGAGAATTCAGCCGGCCCATTCTCTTCGCCAAGATTCCAGATGAGACCGGGAAGATGCCCGAAGCGCGCGATGAGTTCATCAAAATATAAGCGCCGCATCGGGCCGGTGTCGCCCCCATCCAACATTCTTTCGTTTTCTGTTTCCTGTATGACAATATGAACTGCAATGCCAAGTGACTGCATGTGCTCAAACAGAATATTCCATTGTGCGAGCTTACTGACATCGAAGCGGTCAAATGTCGTCGGGGAGGTATAGGGCCACACATCCTTGCCGTCGCCATCAATATTAAGCGTCAGCATATAGGCGCTGTTCATGCCCATTTGCGCAAGGTAGTTCATCATACCGATGATATTTTTTCCCTTACCGTCTTGCCAGGTAGGGTCGCCGGGTTTCCAGTCCTGACGATGGGGGGAGAAGTGATGGATTTGCGTGCCGCTGTGCGCCTCACCGTCCCGATCTTGTCCGGTGATACGATAAGTCTGATCAAAGTCTTTAAACCCGAGCAGGTTTTCAGGGCTATTTGTTCCTCCTTTTAACCAAAAGCCGTCATTACATGCCGTCTTGTAATAGCGTCCTTGTGTATAAAGTTGGCCAAGAGCAAAAAAGCCAGATGATGCGTTGCTGGCTGGCTTTACCTCAAAACTACCTGCTGGTTTTTTCAGTGAGATGGTTTGGCCTGCGCTCGGCTCGTCACCTAATGCGATATCATCGCCGTTATACATTGTCGCTTCGTATTGCCAGACGCCCGGTTGCGGAGGGGAAAACCTCACCCGCCATACATTGCCTTCACTTGCGCCCGAATTAGCGGCGTTGCCATCCGCGGCGTAAAAACCCCGCACCACTTTCTGTACCTTGCCGTTAGAAAATGTCACCCAAAGGCGGTAATCGGTAAATGGATTCATATTGGCCGCTTCAGATGTGTCCGGTCCTTTAAAATCAATTGAAACAGGCTGCCACTGTAAGTATGAAGGCACTTGGCTATCAGTGGTTTGACAGCCAGACAGGAAAAACGAAAAAAATAATGCGACAACACTGGCGTACGCGAGACAAAAGGCAGATTTACAATGCATGTAGTATCCAAAAGTGTATGTAAGCGATTACATGTTATTAACATGTGTACATGTTGTAAAGGATAGGCTGGGGCTGATTGCAGCTTATTGCTACGTATCTTGTACGGCAAATAGTGCGCTTATAACTATACGGTGGCCCCTTGTGTAGCAATCGAATTTGTTCATTAGCCTCAACAACGGTAAACTACGCGCGGATACAATTTATTTATGTTGTGGAATGAAGCTAACAATTAATCTCATCGGCAAACAGAAGCGCTATCGTTATGCTATCAGTGTTCGCACACTGGTGAGTATGACGGTGTTGTCCTCGTTGCTGATGCTGATATCCAGTCGTTCGACGCACCTTGTTAGTGAAGATATTGCTCGCCTGGCGTTAGCCGAGCAATGGAACGAGAAAGACCGCGTAGCTTTGCAGGCCCTTGAAGCAAAGACCGAGGCGCAGCTTAGCGTGGTCATTTCACAACTTGCCGAGTTGAACAGTCAGTTGTCACAGCTTGATCAACGCTCAGGACACCTGGCTGAAGCATTAGGAATGAAAGCAAAAGACCTTGAGGCTTTTGCTGATAACGTCATAAAAGAGCCGGTGGAAAGTGTAGCTCCTTTTGAACAATCGTTCATCGCGGCCAGACAGTCAATCGATTCAAGATCACGGCAAATCGCGATGCTTGAAAGTCTGGTTAAAGGGCACCATATTCATCAGCAAAGCCAGTTGTCCGGGCGTCCGGTAGAGTCTGGCTGGTTGTCTTCTTATTACGGTATGCGTAAAGACCCATTTTCTGGCACTCCCGCCATGCACAAAGGCTTAGACTTTGCCGGTGCAACCGGGGATGCTGTCGTAACCACTGCCGCCGGGATTGTTACCTGGGCAGGAAAACGCTACGGCTATGGCAATTTAGTTGAGGTTGAGCATAAAGATGGGTTTGTTACCCGTTATGGTCATAATCACTCTATTGATGTGGTCGTTGGCGATGTTGTTACCAAAGGGCAAACTATCGCCCGGATGGGGAATACCGGTCGCTCGACCGGTGCACATGTACACTACGAAGTATTAAGAAACGGCCAGCCTGTCGATCCTCTGCCTTTCACCCGCCAGTAAAGCAACCGTGAGCAATTACGGTGCTAAGAATAAGTAAACTGATAAGTTAGGGTGGCGAGCCTTACTGAACTCAAGTAAGGTGTCATTTTTCTAAAACATAGAGATAGCGCGTCAAAAGCGTCCTCATTAGTAGTGGAATTTGCAACGTAATGTTTTCAAGCGTCCTGAGAAAAGTGTTCGGTAGCCGAAATGACCGACTAATAAAAAAACTAAAAAAATCTGTCGATGCCATTAACGGCCTGGAAAAGGAATTTGAAGCGCTTTCTGATGAAGAGTTGAAAGCCAAGACACAGGAATTTCAGCAGCGTATTGCAGACGGTGCCTCGCTGGACGATCTACTCGTGGAAGCTTTTGCCACCGTTCGTGAAGCCAGTAAACGTGTTTATGGTATGCGTCACTTTGATGTACAGATGCTCGGCGGACAGGTACTGCACCACGGAAAAATTGCCGAAATGCGCACCGGTGAGGGTAAAACACTCACCGCCACATTGCCTACCTATCTTAACGCGTTGTCAGGTAAAGGGGTGCATGTTGTCACCGTGAACGATTATCTGGCAAAGCGTGATGCTGACTGGAGCCGGGAGTTATTTGAATACCTGGGCATGACGGTTGGCTGTAATATCCCCGGGATGCCTCAGGATGCCAAGCGTGCTGCTTATCAGGCGGATGTGACTTACGGCACCAACAACGAGTTTGGTTTCGATTACCTGCGCGATAATATGGCGTTCAGCCCTCAGGAGCGCGTTCAACGAGAACTTAACTTTGCAGTTGTGGATGAGGTTGACTCTATTTTGATAGATGAAGCCCGGACACCACTGATTATTTCGGGTGCTGCAGAAGATAGCTCTGAATTATATCGCAGCATCAATCAAATCATTCCTAAGCTTATCCAGCAGGAAAAGGAAGATGAGGAAGGTGAAGTTGGTGATGGTGACTACACCATTGATGAAAAAGCCAAGCAAATTCATTTGACAGAAAATGGCCAGTTGCATGTTGAAGAGATCCTGCATGAAGCCGGCATTTTGCCCGAAGGTGAGTCATTGTTTGCGGCCGGTAATATCTCGTTGCTACACCACATTAACGCTGCGCTTCGTGCGCACAAGTTGTTCCAGAAAGATGTCGATTACATCGTAAAAGACGATCAGATTGTCATCGTCGATGAGCATACTGGCCGTACGATGGAAGGTCGCCGCTGGTCGGAAGGCTTGCATCAGGCTGTGGAAGCAAAAGAAGGCGTCAATATTCAAAACGAAAACCAGACGCTGGCATCCATTACTTTCCAGAACTACTTCCGCTTATTTAACAAGTTATCCGGTATGACAGGTACTGCTGATACTGAGGCTTTTGAGTTTAATCATATTTACAGCCTGGAAACGGTCGTTATCCCTACTAACAAGCCAATGGTCCGTAAGGATATGGCGGATCTAATCTACATGACGGCTGAGGAAAAGTACGAAGCAATCGTCAAAGATATTCAGGGATGTGTTGAGCGTGGTCAGCCGGTATTGGTAGGTACCATTTCAATTGAAAATTCTGAGCTGCTGTCTAACGTCCTTAAAAAAGCAGGCATCAAGCACAAAGTGCTTAACGCCAAGTTCCACGCCCAGGAAGCGGATATCATTGCTGAAGCCGGTCGCCCCGGTGCAGTGACTATTGCCACAAACATGGCTGGTCGTGGTACTGATATCGTATTGGGTGGCAACTGGCAGTCGGAAGTTGAAAAGCTGGATAACCCGACTGATGCGCAAATTGAGAAAATAAAAGCCGAATGGAAAGCGCGCCACGATGCGGTGCTGGAGTCAGGCGGCTTGCACATTATTGGTACCGAACGTCACGAGTCACGTCGTATTGATAATCAGCTTCGTGGTCGTTCAGGTCGTCAGGGTGATGCAGGTTCAAGTCGTTTTTATCTGTCTCTGGACGATGCACTAATGCGTATATTCGCCTCTGAAAAAATGGCTGGCATGATGAAAAGGCTGGGTATGGAGCATGGTGAAGCCATTGAGCACCCCTGGGTATCACGTGCCATCGAGAATGCCCAGCGTAAAGTAGAAGGGCGTAACTTCGACGTGCGTAAGCAGTTGCTCGAGTACGATGATGTCGCTAACGATCAGCGTAAAGTAATTTACGAGCAACGCAACGAATTGCTGGATGAAGGTAATATCAGCGAAACCATTGAAGTGATTCGCAAAGATGTGCTGGATGGTGTTATCTCTGAATATATCCCGCCTCAGTCGCTGGAGGAAATGTGGGATATCCCGGCCCTGCAGGAGCGCCTGAAGGCTGACTTTGCGGTTGATTTGCCTCTTCAGGAGTGGCTGGACAACGACGACAAACTTTTCGAAGAGAAGCTTCGTGAGCGTATTCTCGAGGAAGTCGAAGGCGCTTATAAAGAAAAAGAAAACATTGTTGGCGAAGATGTCTTACGTCAGTTTGAAAAAGCGGTCATGCTGCAAAATCTGGACAGCCACTGGAAAGAGCATTTGGCGGCGATGGATCATCTGCGTCAGGGCATTCACCTGCGTGGTTATGCACAGAAAAATCCGAAGCAAGAGTACAAGCGAGAATCATTCGAGCTGTTTTCAGAAATGCTGGAAGCATTAAAACTTGAGGTTATTACCGTACTCAGCCGTGTACAGGTCAAAGCGGAATCTGACGTGGAAAAAGTGGAAGAGCAACGTCGTCAGGCCGACGACGTGCCTAAAAACTTTGAGCATGAAAAAGTTGATAAAGCGCCAGAGCAGGAGACAGGCCGCGTTAATACCGAGGTGCGTGAAGGGCCGAAAGTAGGTCGCAACGATCCTTGTCCCTGTGGATCCGGCAAAAAATATAAGCAGTGTCACGGTAAGCTGAAGTAATGAAGCGGGTTGATGTTGCCGTCGGCGTCGTAAAGCGTGGCACGCAAACTTATGTCACGCTTCGCTCTCAGGATAAGCACCAGGGGGGCAAATGGGAGTTTCCCGGTGGTAAGAAAGAAGCGGGCGAAAGTACGTTTGATGCGCTAAAGCGTGAGCTTGCTGAGGAAATCGGCATTACGGTGAAAAGCAGTGAGCCACTGATTTTGATTGAGCACGACTACGGTGATAAACAGGTTGCACTTGACGTTCACCTGGTCGAATCTTTTGACGGTGAGCCCTACGGGCGCGAGGAGCAGCAAGGAAAGTGGCTGGCTATCAATGCACTGGAGCCAGATGATTTTCCAGCCGCGAACGCCACCATTATCGACGCGTTACACAATCAGTAGACCCTGACAAAAACATTATGCCTGAAAAAGCCCCGAACGCGGCGATGCGTAAGGGGCTTTTTTTATGTGAGGTTTTATCTCTTCACGGACTGCATCTTAATCAGATGCTATAGCGTCACTAGCGAGGCTGTGGCAAATGCTACATGCGTTTTGGCATAAGCCGCTTCATTAATAAAATGCGGGTAGGTGACGGCGTCCTGATCCCAGGTGATTTCAGTTCCGTCAAAGCATTTGAATACCGGCGAACCGGGTAACAAAGGCTGGAAGTCATTATCCTGTAAGCTATGGTGAATCATAGCTGTGCGCGCTCCCGTTTCATCAAGCGGGAAGCTGATATTTTCACCGAGTCTGAATACATCACAGGGTGCAAGTTCAGGCAGTGACTGCGCATTGTAGGCGATACAAAAATCCAGAATGGTTTCAGTTAATGTCTGGGTAAGCTGATAGATATCCTCGCGCAACACCCCCTGAGGCTGTCCGCCTACTTCAACCATCACGCCCTGTTTACCTAAAGTGCACAAATAGGGATGCTCTGCATACGCCTTATCATCTTCAAGCAGTATGTTGGCTTCAGGCATGTGGTGCTTCACAAATCTGGCGAGCTGAATATTGAAATCATCGCGCTGGAGAATAATTAATGTGGCGCCCATTGCGCTGGTAGTATTGTGAATATCTATCACAAAGTCAGTTTTGGGGGTATCTTTGGGCCCCAGTGTCTGGTTTAGCTCCCTGGCCAGTCGGGCTTCACCGTCACCGCTTTGCTGCGCTAATCGCTGGACAGTAAACTGACGATTTAGATCATCGTCCACATATCTGACATTGGCCTCAATAGCCGGATGATTGACCAGCATCAACTGGGGGCTTAACGTATTAAACCGTTCAGGCAAATTGTTATTTTGCCAGTGACGCACAAGCTGTATGCCACTGGTTTCATTGCCGTGTGTGCCGCCGAGGATCACGATGGAGTTAAGCATGCTGTCTTGCCTTAATGTTTGAAAAAACTGTCCTGCTGCTGACTCAGCATCGCTTCGATATCTTCAATCTCTTCTGGAGAGGGAGTCGGGTTGGCTTGCTTATTCTGGGCTGGAATACTTCGCTCTTCACTGGCCCATTCACCCAGATCGATGAGCTGACACTTTTTTGAGCAAAACGGCCGGAACGGACTGCTCTGCGACCATTCAATTTCTTTTGTACAAATCGGGCACTTTACACGCATGGAGATACCTCCGATATAGAAAAATAGTGAGGCCTGTTCTGTTCTGAGATTAACAGGCTGCCAGTGAAAATGAGACATCCTCATCAACAGAGGCAGACTTTCCTGGCTCGGCATCAAATACCATAAATCGTAGCGCGAAGCGGTACTTGTTGCCACTTAAGGTAGGGTAAAACCCTTCGCCAACAGAACAGCGCACCCGGATAAGCTCATTTTTATCTTCGGCAACGCCCTGATAAAAACCGTTTGAGGCGGTTAGCGATCGGAAGGTTCCGCGCTCCCGAAGAAACGACAAACAGATAGAGATAGTTTCCTCGACACTGACCAGGGTCATCATCCATTTTTTCATTTCATCCTGGCGATATGGCTGGCTTTGGTTCAGCCAGTAATGCAGGTTGGGCAGATCGAAACTGCACGCACCACCGGGAATGGCAAAGCGTTGCCTGATAGAGGCCAGAAACTTATCCTCTTTAAGCTCAGTGCCAAACTTTTTGCCCAGCTTAAGCTTTTCACGCATAGCAACAATGGTGTCCAATGTTTGCTTCAGGGCGCTGGTGTCAATGTTGGGATGTTCAGACCAGTGGCGAAGATTTTTTTCGTGAGCATCCAGATCTTTTATAATATCTGTACGAATATCAATACGCTCAAACAGGTCCAGCAACGTAAACAGCTGGTCGAAAAAATAAAGCTGTAGCTGCGCAGAGGGGACTGACCCGCCGCTTTTAAGTTGCGCAATGAGCTGTTCAATGCGCAGGTAATTTCGCACCTTTTCTTTGAGTGGAAATTCGAAAACGGTGTCAGACATGTACTTCCTCGTGAATGCTTAATCAGAGCACTTAAACGCAAAAATACAAAAATTTCAAGTAAAAGGGCTTAATGGCCCTGTGCAATGGTCAGATAACGCGCATGGAGGGTGTTTACCTGCTCTTTCAGGCTGGCAAGCGTGCCGCTGTTGTCGATAATATCATCAGCCGCAGCCAGTCGGGTTTCGCGGCTTACCTGAGCCTGCATAATCCGCTTGATGGTGGCTTCGTTACTTTGTTTATCTCTGGCGCATGCACGACTGATTTGCAATGACTCTGGGCAGTCGACCACCAGAACACGATCGGTCATCGTGGTCAGATTGTTCTCAATTAACAACGGGACAGATAAGATACAGTATGGGTAGTCAACCGCCTCTGTATCGCGGCGCATTTGTTGACGTATAGCAGGGTGGAGCAGGTTGTTCAGCCAGGTCTTCTCGGCCGGTTCGGCAAATACCTTTTCTCTTAAGGCAGCCCGGTCCAATGTACCTTCAGCCGTAATTACCTGATTGCCGAAGTGCTCAGTAATTTTTTGTAATGCGCTTGTCCCGGGTTCGACCACGTTTCTGGCGACAACGTCAGCATCAATAACGGGAACGCCTAACGCTGCGAATGTATCAGTGGCAGCGCTTTTGCCACTGCCGATACCGCCTGTCAGACCGACAACGAAGGATGTTGATTTTTTGCTCAAGGCGTTATCCATTGTAGATAAGCGTCAATAATAGGCTGTTTGTACAGCAAAGTCAGGAAGCCGGCAACCGCCAGGTACGGGCCAAACGGAATGGCCAGGTCGCCGCTTTGCTTACGGGAAACTTGGATAATCAGGCCGATGACCGCACCAACTAGCGAAGACAGAATGATGATAACCGGTAAGCCTTGCCAGCCTGTAAAAGCGCCCAGCGCTGCGAGCAATTTAAAGTCACCATACCCCATACCTTCCTTACCGGTAACCAGTTTAAACAGCCAGTATACCGACCACAAACTCAGATAGCCGGCTGCCGCCCCTATAATAGCCGTGGCAGGGTCAACGAATACGGTGTCCAGACTTAGCAATAAGCCAAACCATAACAGGGGAAGGGTTAACTGATCCGGTAGAAGCATATGGTCCAGGTCTATCATCACCAGCGGGACCAGGAACCAAACGACTATGACCGCAGCCACAGCCTGCATGCCTGGGCCAAAGTGCCAGGCCGCCAGAGCACTGAATAATGCAGTGGCAAGTTCTACGCAAGGGTAACGCACTGAAATTGCAGTGCCACAGCCGGCGCATTTACCTTTTAAAAGTAGATAACTGAGAACAGGAATATTTTCCCATGCGCGAATGCGATGCCCGCAGGATGGACAGGTACTGTCCGGCTTCATCAGATTATACGTCTCGGCGGGCTTTATCTCTTCCTCACTGACATACGCTTCATATTCTGCTTTGAAGCCGCGTTCCATCATGATGGGAAGACGATGAATAACAACGTTTAAAAAACTGCCAATCATTAAACTTGTCACAAAGACAACGAAGAGAAAAAAGGAAGGGCTTTGTGCACTAAGTTCAACGACTGTGTTCATAGAAGTGATTTCAAAAAATAAAAAGTTTGCCAGCGCAGCTGCTCAGGGGCAACCGCAAAAGCGAAAAAGGAACGTTAAACCACGTTCCCCATTTGGAAGATAGGCAGATACATTGCCACAATCAAGCCGCCGATTACGACACCAAGTACCGCCATAATCATAGGCTCAATAAGACTGGTCAGGCCGTCCACCATATCATCAACCTCGGCCTCGTAGATGCTCGCTACTTTGCTAAGCATATCATCCACAGCACCGGACTCTTCACCAATGGCCACCATCTGCGTCACCATATCCGGAAAGACGCCGGTTGTACGCATCGCAGTATTCATTTGTAAGCCGCCCGCCACCTCCTTTTTAATAAACAGGATGGCATCGCGATAAACAGCATTGCCCGACGCGCCTGCAGCTGAATCCAGTGCGCCGATAAGCGGGACACCAGCACTGAAGGTGGTTGATAACGTTCGGGTAAAACGGGCGACGGCAGCTTTTTGCAGAATTTCACCGACAACAGGAATTTTCAACACTGTGGCATCAACTCTGTCCCGCAATGCTTTTGATTTGCGGTGTGCGCGAACAAACATAAAGCCAGCTCCGACAATGCCCATGCCGATAAATATGCCGAAGTCCTGCACAAATCGGGAAATGCCCAATACAAACTGGGTAAACGCAGGCAGTTCGGCACCAAAGCTGCTGAAAATTTCCTCAAACTGAGGAACCACGAAAATAAGAAGAATAGTGGTAACAATGAACGCGACAACCAATACTGCGATAGGATAGAACATCGCCTTTTTAACTTTAGATTTTAGCGCTTCTGCTTTTTCTTTATAGGTAGCGATACGATCATAAATCGTTTCAAGTGAGCCGGACTGCTCACCGGTTTCTACCAGGTCGCAATACAGGTCATCAAAATACAAAGGATGTTTTCTAAGTGATGTAGATAGCGGCGTACCGGCCCGAACATCGTCAGCAACCGCCGACAATAACTTTCTCATTGAAGGTTTGCTATGGCCCTGAGCAATCATCTCTAACGATTGTATAAGCGTAACGCCGGCGCCTAGCATAGTGGCAAGCTGTCGGGATATCACCGAAATATCTGATGGTTCTACTTTTTTCCCCTTTTTACCGAAAAGGGACTTCGGTTGTTTTTTTACTCTTTGTGCTGAAATACCCTGGCGACGTAACAAACTTTTTGCATCGGCCACTGAAATTGCTGAGATCTCTCCCTTTTTACTGCTTCCAGATTTATCTTTACCGTTCCAAATAAAAACTTCTGCTGTTTTGGCCATGACGGGTATCTCTGTCTTAAAAAAAGAAAGCCCTACAAAGATGTAAGGCTTAAAGTGTAATTATTTAATTAATCCTTTTACGCACCACTTGTTGCGGCAGCAGCGACACAGCTGTTAGAAAGCGTGTTGTCGCTACAAGTGATTTCCCAGCTCAGGTTACCGTTATTTGTGTCTGTAGGAGTAAAAGTAGCAGTTGCGCTAGGTAGTTTATGGTTAGCAGAAGTTGAAACTGTCACTACACCATTAGCTGTTGCCACACCTACTGTATCGTCGGCTGCTGTAATGTCTGTAGGTACGCCATTCGCGCCTGCACCACACTGAGTCAGATCAGCAGTAGACTGGAAACAAACTTCTACTGCTGTTTTTGCACCTGAAGAAGCATTAAGCAATTCAGAGAAACGCGCTTTCTTTACGTAGTCCTGGTAAGCAGGCAGCGCTACTGCAGCCAGGATACCGATGATAGCAACAACGATCATCAGTTCGATTAGTGTGAAGCCTTTTTGGTTTGAAGGTTTGAATTGTTTCATGATAGTTCTCCGGGTTCGCGTATAATGCGTTTATCTAAATTAGTTCATTCAAAGTTTACGTTTTATACCTGGTTTGTTTTTTGTTTAACGCCCCCGGTACTTGATGCTCAGTATAGGGTGGAAGACCCCAGTGACAAGTATTGGAAACTATACATATGTTTAGGAATTAGCCGATTGGCCTGGAAGGGGGGACGCCTGCAAGCAAAATGCTGGCAGGCTTGAAAAGATTATATTTTACAGTGCTTTAGCTGTTATTCATAGCAACCCGTAACGACAGATCGATAGCCTGAACATGCTTGGTTAAAGCACCTGAAGATATAAAGTCAACCCCCAATGTGGCCAGTGACGACAGCCTTTCATCAGTGATATTTCCAGAGACTTCAAGTTTACTTTTTCCGTTGGTCATAGAAACTGCGCGTTGGATCTGTTCGTTACTGAAATTGTCCAGCATGATGATATCGGCCCCGGCTTCAAGGGCTTGTGAAAGCTCATCCAGACTTTCTACTTCTACTTCTACCGGTTTGTCAGCATGTCTTGATTTGGCAGTACTGACTGCACGGGCGATAGAGCCGCAGGCAAAAATGTGGTTTTCTTTGATTAGGTATGCGTCAAATAGCCCAATACGATGGTTTTCGCCACCGCCACACTTGATAGCATATTTTTGTGCCAGGCGAAGGCCCGGTAGGGTTTTACGGGTATCCAGAATTTTAGTGCCCGAACCTTCCAGCAACGAGGCGTAGCGCCGGGTTACTGTTGCTGTACCCGACAGGGTTTGTAGAAAATTAAGTGCGGTGCGCTCTGCGGTCAATATACTGCGGGCGCTACCGGTCAGAGTGACAAGCCTGTCATTTGCCTGCACATCATCACCATCTGCCACATGCCATTGCAAATGTACCTGGCTGTCAATCTGTGCAAAAGTTTCGTTAACCCATTGAACTCCACACACCACCGCGGGCTCCCGCGTGATGATCGTGGCGCTGGCTTGTGTTGCCTCATCAATCAGGTTCGCCGTTATATCATTGGCAGCATTAACCTCACCGCCTAAATCCTCGAGCAGCGCAGTGTGTATCTGTTGATGAATATCGTTTGGTGTGGGGTAGGTCATATGTGCAGAATCCGATACCTTTAATTTAAGGTTCGCAATATTAACCAATCCTGGCGCTGAGTAAACTCTAACTGCCTTAAAACACTCATTCCCAGTAAGATTTGCCCATCCCCCAGTCCAGGGTTGAGGTGGGCCTGCACATTTGTCAGTTCTATTTCACCAATGGTCAGACTATTGATGGTGGTCTGAGCCACCCTTACGACACCATTTGCCGTTTGCGCCAGAGCACTTCTGCCTGCAGTGAGGCCGAGTTCGTTTTGCATCGAGACCGGAATAGCCACGTTGGTCGCGCCGGTATCTATTAAAAAGGTGACAGGCTGGCCGTTAATAGTGCCATTAGTCACATAATGCCCCTGACGATTTTGCTTCAGGCGAACTTCGGTCTGACCGTCAATCCGCATGGATTCCGGCTCCTGATTCGGGTTGCGCTGCGACTCAAGCACATCGCTGAAGATCAGCGTCAATAAGCCCAGCCCGCATATCCATGCCAGAATAAACATCCATTTTCCCGCCGAACTTTCGTTACTCATACTACTTCTCTTATTGTTTAATACCCGAATCCCTGCTTGCTGACATTGACTTGCTAAAGGTGATGGGTAAGGTAAGTGTACACATTCAGACTTGTATATGGGTTAGCTGGTGAAAACATACCCCGGTGCGTCACAAAAGCACTCTCCCTTCTTCGACGAGCGTCCGTCGGATGCTGAAATCTCGCTGTTAGTTATACACAATATATCTTTGCCTCCCGGTCAGTTTAACACACCTGGGATAGAACAATTATTCACCGGTGCGCTTGACCCTGAAGATGACCCATTCTACAAAGAAATCGCTGGCTTAAAAGTGTCAGCGCATTGCGTTATTTATCGTGACGGGCGGATTGACCAGTTTGTGCCCTTTACCCAACGGGCGTGGCATGCAGGTGTATCCGTATTCCAGGGAACACCACGGTGTAATGATTATGCTATCGGCATTGAAATGGAAGGCACTGATACGCAGCCTTACACTGACGCGCAATATCACGCACTCATACAATTAAGCACGTCGGTTTGCACTGCCTTTCCGGCAATTACAGTGGGGCGGATTGTGGGGCATAACGATATTGCATTTGGCAGGAAGACCGATCCGGGGCCGTTTTTCGACTGGGCGCGCTACCGCCGAGGACTATTTCTGGAAAGCGGGGTGGCCTGATTAGCCGCAAGAATACGGCGATTTTGACCTTGGTCAACTGCAAGCTGATGATAAATTCAACGTAATAGCTTGCAACCTATGCAAGTCAGACCAGTCGCGAAATCGGTAAATGTCATTGTTTTTCATGTTGTTACGATAGTCTTTAAGAATTTTCACGTTATCGCTATTTGCATTGATTACATGCTTGGATTTACACTGCGGAACAGTTTATAGGTAAATTGGTATGACCAATAAGGCTGCGTTGCGCAATTTTTTTACAATAGCGGCAGCCTTGGCAAAAAGGGACATTCATGCAAACGGGGCGAAAAAAGCTGTCCGATGTCATCACGGAGCAACTGGAGTCAATGATTCTGGATGGTTCGTTACTGGCTGGTGAAAAGCTTCCGCCTGAGCGTGAACTGGCAATCAAATTCGATGTGTCACGGCCCTCATTGCGTGAAGCAATTGGTAACCTGCAGGCCCGGGGACTGGTTGAGCGAAAGCAGGGGGGCGGGACGTTTGTCAGTAAAAGCCTCAATGCAGTGATGCGCGATCCGCTGATGGCACTGATAAGCCGTCGGCCCGAAACGCAGTTTGATTTACTTGAGTTTCGCCACGCGCTGGAAGGTATGGCGGCTTATTATGCTGCGCTACGTGGTCAGCCTGAAGATTATCAGGCACTACGAGAGGCGCTTGAGGCATTACCAAAACCCGGCAGAACAGATAATCAACGTGCTCTGGCTGAATCGCTGGGGCAATTTTACATCATCATGGCAAGAGCCTCTCATAATATGGTGCTGTTGCACGTAATGAGCACCATGCAAACGATGTTAACCGAGAATATCGAGCGCAATCTGGAAATGCTGGCGCAGCATGTGGATGTAAGTAAAGAGTTATCCCGGCAGCGGGCGGATATCGTTGATGCAATTGCGCAGCGCGATCCGGAAACAGCCAGGCAGGCATGTAATGCTCATCTGGCATTTATTGAAAAAACCCTACTGACGATCAATCAGCGTGACAGCCGTGTGCAGCGCGCGTTACGACGTCTGGAAATTTAGAGGCGTAAAGCCCGTAAGTATTGTGCAGGTCTGCTGGTCAGGCTGGCAAAAAATAGGTGAGCCGTTGGGGCTTGCCGCAAGTACAACGTAATCTAGGTATACCATCCTTGCTGCTATGGCAACGGATGGTTTTCTATATCAGCAAAAATAGGATGGCACCATGACTGAAATGATGCACCAAGATGTGGATCCCCAAGAAACACAAGAATGGCTGGAGTCGTTAGAGTCAGTTTTAGAAGAAGAAGGTAACGAAAGGGCTCACTTCTTATTAGAATCATTGATTGAGAAAGCACGCAGAAATGGTGCCCACTTACCCTATGATGCGACCACCGCATACATCAATACTATTCCACCTGGTCAGGAACCCACCATGCCTGGTGACCAGACCATCGAAGGTAAAATTCGTAACGCGCTGCGTTGGAATGCGTTAATGATGGTGCTGCGCGCCTCCAAGAAAAATCTTGAGCTGGGCGGGCATATTTCAAGTTTTGCGTCATCTGCAATGCTTTACGATGTGGGCTTTAACCACTTTTATCGTGCGCCGAACGAAAAAGACGGCGGCGATTATGTGTTTTATCAGGGCCACGTTTCTCCGGGCATTTATTCACGTGCCTATATTGAGGGTCGCCTGACCGAAGAGCAGCTTGACGGCTTCCGTCAGGAAGTGGATGGCAAAGGGCTGTCGTCTTACCCGCACCCTAAATTAATGCCTGATTTTTGGCAGTTCCCTACCGTTTCCATGGGCCTTGGCCCGATGCAGGCCATTTATCTTGCCCGGTTCCTTAAGTATCTGACTGATCGTGGCATTAAAGATTGCTCCGAACAGCGCGTGTGGTGCTACCTGGGCGACGGCGAGTGTGATGAGCCGGAATCCTTAGGTGCCATAGGTCTGGCTTCACGTGAAGGACTAGATAACCTTACTTTTGTTATTAACTGTAACCTGCAGCGTCTTGACGGACCGGTGCGTGGTAACGGCAAAATCATCCAGGAGCTGGAAGGAAACTTTCGCGGTGCTGGCTGGGAAGTAATCAAAGTCATCTGGGGGCGCTACTGGGATCCACTATTGGCCCGTGATACCTCTGGCAAACTGCTTCAGCTGATGAATGAAACCATTGATG
>CAZOYR010000061.1:0-19508 GCA_964584105.1 uncultured Alteromonas sp. | reverse complement strand
AATGGCAGCTTCACGTACAGAGTAGCCTGTCAGGTCCGAGAAGGCTCTATATTTAAAAGCCTCCGATTAATTTGAGCCTTGTCCCCTAAACCAGCTTTAGAGAGGGGAGATTTCCGTTAACTAAAATTATTCTCGCCAGCTATCCCATGGGGCGACAGGCGTTACAGCATCAAACAAAAAAGTCATGAACGTACTCACTTTTTGCACGCCCATACTTCGCTGGGGCGTGAGTACATACATGTCGCGCTGACCACTGAAAACTTCTGCCCGCCATTTTTCAAGCAAAGGAACAAGGGTTCCCTTGGCAAGCTCTGTAGCAATCAGCCATGTCGGAAACAGCACAATTCCCTGACCTAACAACGCAGCCCTGACCAGACTTTCCGGGTCGTTGCTGTAAAGGTTACCGGTAACTTCATAAGGCGTGGGCGTTGTCTCATCCGGACTTTGAAAGTACCAGCGCTGGCGGCCCAGTTCGCCCTGATACAACAGGCAGTTGTGAGATATAAGATCTTCGGGCTTTTCAGGCCGTGAGTGGTTAGTCAGGTAACCAGGTGAAGCTGCCACAACATAATTCATCGGTGCCAGACGGCGGCCTATCAGCGAGGAATCTGCAAGATCTCCTACACGAAATGTTACATCATGCCCTCCACGCATAGGGTCTATTATCTGATCGCTCAATAACAACTCGGCGCTGATGGCCGGATAACGGCTTTGAAATTCATTTAGCAAAGGCACTATTTGACGTTGTCCGAATGCAGTGGGCGCATTAATCCGCAGCAGGCCTGCTGGTTCAGGGTTTGGGTATGCCAGGGCTTCAGTCGCAAGGTCCAGCCTTTCCAGAATGTCGCACACTTCCTGATAATAGCGCATGCCCGCTTCAGTCAGCGCAACGGCGCGTGTGTGCCGGTAAAGAAGCGGTTGCCCAACAGATTCTTCGAGACTGCCAATCTGGCGAGAAATAGACGACACCGCCCGATGAAAATGACGCGCTGCTGCCGTAAAGCTACCTGTTGCGGCAACCCGCTCAAAAACGCGCAACGCGTTAAGATCTAACGTATTAAAATCCATGAAGTTGCACTCAATGCAATAAACATTTGCAATAATTACGATTGTAGCAACATATCACAGCCACTACGCTTAATACATGTGCAGTCCACATCTGTGGTTATCTCAACGCAAAAGGGGAAAAACTATGCAAAAAGGTACGGCACTTGTCGTTGGCGCTACTGGTTTAACAGGCGGTAATCTTGCATCCTATTTGGTGACACAAGGATGGACGGTTTATGGCCTGTCACGTAGTGGAACAGAGCAACAGGGGGTGATTTCGGTCAGCACTGATTTGCTGGATAGTGAGGCGACGCAAAAAGCGCTGGCAGGTTTATCTGTATCGCATGTGTTCTATTGCACCTGGGTTCGTCGTGACACAGAAAAAGAGAATGTATCGGCGAACAGTACGATGATGCGAAACCTGTTTAATGCGCTGGAAAGCGATAACATCAAACACGCCTCATTGGTAACAGGCACCAAGCAGTATCTCGGGTCGTTTGAGACCTACGGTAGTGGAAGAATTGAAACACCGTTTCGTGAATCTGAACCGCGCGTACCTGGCGATAACTTTTACTATGCATTGGAAGACGTGCTTTTTGAGGCCGCCGAACGGCACAACTTTTCCTGGAACGTCCATCGGCCGCACACGGTAATTGGTTATGCCCGGGGCAATCTGATGAACATGGGTACCACGATTGCGGTTTATGCCTCAATTTGTAAGGCGACAGGGCGCCCATTTACGTTTCCGGGCTCGCAGACACAATGGAACGCGCTTACGGATATGACCGATGCGGGGTTGCTCGCTCAACAGATAGAATGGGCTGCTACGATGCCTGGCGCCGCTAATCAGGCATTCAATACAGTTAACGGTGATATTTTTCGCTGGCGCAGAATGTGGCAGGAGATTGGTGAATATTTCGGCCTGGACGTAGCCCCGTGCCCTGAAACACCCGAGCCGCTTGAGAGCCAAATGGCTGATATCGATTCGACGTGGCGTGATATTGCTCAAAAACATGATCTTGTTGAGCCAGATGTGACTCGGCTGGCATCCTGGTGGCACACGGATGCTGATTTAGGGCGGGAACAAGAGTGTGTCAACGATACCACTAAATCCCGAGACTTTGGCTTTGATGGATTTCGTGAAACACGTGGTGCTTTTTTTAATCTTTTTGAACGGTTGCGGGCAGAGAAAATTATTCCCTGATATGAGAGGGGAGTAACTAAATGGTCTGACGTAGCTCACAAAGTAGCAAACGCATTCAGTGCGTAAGCACTGCGAAAATACAGCCGTATGATTAAAAGCAGCCCCGCACTTGCGGGGCTTTTTTTTGTTCGATTGGGTTGCATGAATACGTATGCAGAATGTTTATAAAATGATTCTAAAATGTAAACATAATGTTTCATTTGATAATGAGGTCATACATGCACAAGTCATTTACCCAACGTTTTCTTCGAAAAACGCTAACCGGCCTGGCAGTATCAGGCGCTATGCTTTCATCAGCGGCGCAGGCTGATGTTATTCTTCACGCATTCAACTGGCAATATGATGAAGTGGCTGCCAAGGCGCAGGAAATTGCCGACCTGGGCTACAAAAAGGTATTAGTTTCGCCGGCGTACAAATCTACAGGTAGCCAGTGGTGGGCGCGATATCAGCCTCAGGACTACCGGGTTATCGACAATCCGCTAGGGGACACGGATGACTTTAAAGCGATGGTTCAGGCCCTCAAAGCGCAGGGTGTTGAGACATATGCTGACATCGTTTTCAATCATATGGCAAACGAAGCGGCCCAGCGTAGTGACTTAAATTACCCTGGGACTGCCGTACTTAATGAGTACGCAGCCAGTGATGCTTACTACGACAGTATCACGCTATTCGGCGATGTTAGTAACGGGCTGTTTTCAGGCAATGATTTTCATGGCACCTACGACCCCGACGGGCCGCAATGTATCAGCAACTATAATGATGTTGGTGATGTGCAGTATAACCGCTTGTGCGGCGCGCCACCCGATCCTGGCCTGCCTGACTTAGACTCAAATAACTGGGTGGTCGAAAAGCAAAAGCAATATCTGCAGGCACTTAAATCTTTCGGCGTCACAGGGTTTCGCGTTGATGCTGCAAAACATATGACGAATTATCATATCAACCAGGTCTTCACAGACAATATCAAACAAGGCACTCATGTCTTTGGTGAAATTATCACGACCGGCGGGGCTGGCAGTGGCGACTATGATAACTTTCTGGCACCGTATATCAGCCAGACAGGTCACGATGCCTATGACTTCCCGCTGTTTGCGCAAATTCGCAGTGCATTTAGCTACGGCGGTTCAATGAACGCGCTGGTTGACCCGGGGGCTTATGGTCAGGCACTGCCAGGCGATCAGGCCATCACGTTTAGTGTGACACACGATATCCCGTTAAATGACGGCTTTCGCTATCAGTTACTGGACCCCACTGATGAAAAGCTGGCTAATGCGTATGTTCTGGGACGCGATGGCGGGGTACCGCTGATGTACTCAGATCATAATGAAAGCGGGGATGGGCGCTGGGACGGGCTCTATAACCGCAGCGATATAGAAAACATGATTACCTTCCATAACCAGACGCAGGGCCGCAGCATGGAAGTGATTAACTACAGCGATTGCTTTTTACTTTTCAAGCGCGAACACGTCGGTGTGGTGGGTATCAATAAATGCGATGCCGGACAGGATGTGTGGGTAGACACCAATGCGGAAGGCTTATGGTGGTATCGTAATTATCGCGACACGCTGTCTTCAGATGTGCAGTATATTTCCAGTCAATGGCACAACTTCTATGTGCCGGGACGTTCAGCCAGAATGTGGCTGATGGAATAGCGCCAGACAGACCGCTGCAGCTCTGTGACAGCGCAGCGGTTTGCTTACTTAGGAATACCAGGTGAGGCTAAAACTCTGCTTTAGTTCGCTTTATAAACTTTTGCCACGTTTTATTTGGTTGCCAGGTGGCTTCAAGCGCTTCTTTAGCCTGCGCTTCAGGTACGTCCAGCTGGGTGACCTGATATAAATAGGTAAATACCGCACCGCGCCAGTTTTTCCGGCAATGGGTCAACACAATACCTTCTTTTTGTTGTTGGGCGGCATCCATGACTTCAACATACTCAGCGAAATTTTCGACCGTCGGATTCTCCCAGTCCACAGGAATATTGTGATAAGCCATCCCCAATTCTGTGACAATGTCTTTTTCGCTATTTCTGTCGCCGGGTATCAAATCGATAACCGTATGCACACCTTTATCTTTTAACAATTCGAATTGCTTTTCAGACGGTAAACCCGAACTCATCATGCTCGGGCTGTCAGTACGCAAATTTTCGAGAGTCTGCAGCGTTTGACCTTGGGGCTGTTCGTGCTCATGTGCATCGCCATGCGCCAATACCAGCGAACTGGCAGAAGCCGACACCAGCATAAGCAAATAAACCATCTTTTTCATGAGTAGGGCTCAATATGAAGTTTAAAATTTATACTAACCGGTATACGTTTGAAGTGCGATGGGAAAATGTATCCGGATGTGTATCGGGCAGGCATCACTTTTTAATAAAGCGGTAGCCTGTAAGCATGGCCCGGATGAGATTCCGCCGACCGATAATACTGGTAACAATTACCGCAGCAATATGCATACAGGCCAGCACAAACAAGGTATCGGCTGTTACCGAATGAATCAGCTCAAGCTCGCTACTGCCAAAAAAGTAGTCGGTTTCCTCGAGTAAAAAACCGGTGGTAGCCAGTATCGTAAACGCAGCAAATACCGCATAAACCATCATCCAGCCGAATGGATTGTGGCCCGTGCGGGCGGGAATGTGGCGCTGCTTTAGATGGGAATAGTGAGATTGAAATGCGGCCTTGCTAAACGCCTTGCGTGAAAAGCGGGCAAAACCATGGCTGGTAAAGCCATACCAACACCGGACGAGCACACAGGATACAGCGATGTAGCCGACCCACTCGTGAATATCACCGCCCGGTGAAAGTATGAAATAATTAAATGCAAAGAGAATAACCAGTGCCCAGTGTACCAAACGAACTAACAGGCTCCAGACATAGACTCTTTGCTCAGACACTAATCATTTTCCTCTTTGACCACTTCACCGTTAACCGGGTTGAAGTAGATCTCTACGTTCTTACCATTGGCATCTTTGCCATAAATCTCATAACACTGACCATCAGTGACTTCAAACTTATCGATGGTGTAGCCTTCATCTTTTAGCTGGGTCTGAAATTCATTTTCATCCATCCAGGTATCTTTAGCCTGGGTTGTACACTGCGGATCTGAACTTACACCACAGCCACCCAGCGTAACAGCAGCGCCGACAAGGGCCAGTGAACATAACTTTTTCATTGAATCGTCCTTATAACGTTTTTAGAGTAATGACGCAAAGCCTATGCTCTGGTCATGAGTACAAAAGCGATGAATCTACTGCGCATGCCTTTTCACACCTGCTACCTGATGGAATGCAAAAAGTGCATATGTTTTTGATAGTGCTCCACGATGTCATGGATCACTGCATCTTTAGGCCAGCCCATGATGTCATAATCCTGCCCACCTTCTTTCAGGTGCACCTCAGCCCGGTAATAAACATCTTCGGCTTCATCGTCATCATCATCCTGACCATAGGCAGGCCGATCGTAGGCATACCGGCGCACCTCATAATGAAAGTCATAGGCCTCTTCCAGGGCAACAGACAAAATAAAACGTCCTGACTTAACCTCTTCCACATCAGCCAGCACATCATGCTTGGCTAATTGCTTTTTAACCTGCTGCATGGCTTCTTTAACAACGGTATTAATGTAGTCGTTAACGTTTTTCTTATCCGGGTGGTCAAGAATACTGGCCAGACGTTTTTCCCACGACGATTCATCCGGGTTGCCCACCGTGGAAGGGCGCATATTCATTTGCAGGCTCTCGCGCTTCACCACATCGACTCGCAAAGCCTTTATCAGGCCATAGGTGGCTACCAACAATACAACGGCAAAGGGCAGGGCGCTGGCAATCGTCATGGTTTGCAGCGCGCCCAGTCCCCCTGCTAATAGCAGCACCGCGGCTACCACACCTTCAGCGCTGGCCCAGAAAATACGTTGCCATAATGGGGTGTTGTCACTGCCATTTGAGCACAACATATCGACAACCATAGAGCCAGAGTCAGACGAAGTGACAAAAAACACAATAACCATACAGGTGCCGATAAATGACAACACATCAGAGAACGGGAAGTTTTCTAAAAAGGCAAATAACGATATCGCTTCATCCTCGGCAACAGCATCTGCCAGACTCGCCACACCCTGATTCATAATAAGATCAATGGCGGAGTTACCAAACACCGTCATCCATAGCAGGGTAAAGCCGCTGGGTATGAACAGCACACCCATGGCGAATTCGCGGATGGTACGGCCTCGTGAAACGCGCGCGATAAACAGACCGACAAACGGCGCCCATGACATCCACCAACCCCAGTACAAAATTGTCCAGCCGCCGAGCCAGTCTGTTTTCTCGTACGCAAACAGATTGAATGTATTTCTGACCAGGTCGGCGGCATACCCACCGGTGTTTTGCACAAAGGTTTGTAACAGGTATACGGTAGGGCCAAGAATCAGAATGACCAGAAGCAAAATAACAGCAAGGCCCATGTTGAGCTCAGATAACCGGCGGATGCCTTTATCAAGACCGGTAGTCACCGAGATAATCGCCAGCAGGGTGACGCCTATGATAAGGACGATCTGTGTGATGGTCCCAACCGGCACATCAAACAGATAGTTCAGCCCGGAATTAACCTGCAACACACCGTAGCCCAGCGATGTGGCTACACCAAAAACGGTACCAATTACCGCAAAAATATCGACAGCGTGACCAATCGGGCCATAAATTTTATCGCCGATAAGGGGATACAATGCAGAGCGCAGGGTAAGGGGCAGACCATGTCGGTAGCTGAAAAACGCCAATATCAGCGCCACCACAGCATAGATTGCCCATGCGTGTAGGCCCCAATGGAAAAAGGTCAGCTTCATTGCCTGCCGGGCAGCGTCCACGGTTTCGCCATCACCCACCGGTGGACTCATAAAGTGCATGACCGGCTCAGCCACGCCGAAGAACATCAAACCGATTCCCATACCGGCAGAGAACAACATGGCGAACCAGGTGATATAACCATAATCAGGTGTGGAATGATCCGGCCCCAGCTTAATATCGCCGAAACGGGATAAGCCCAGATAGACAACAGAGATGAGAATCAGTGCGACAGTGAGTACATAGAACCAGCTGGCGTTTTGTACGATTCCTGACTGTAAGCTGTTAAACCAGCTTTCGGCCTGACCAGGCATCAGGCTGGTCAGAAGCACCAAAATGCCAATCAGTGAGATGGCAGTATAAAAAACGGGTGGATTGAGTTTTCCCTGCGGTTTGCTGTTTTGCATAATAGCCCCGAAACAAAGCGTGAATTATTATTGTCTGGTCGCAACCACTTATTAGCGACGCTTAATTTTTATCAGAGACTTATCGAAAGCGATAAGGTCAATATGACTATTCACAGCTTGTTACGCAAGTAAACGTAAAACAGAGCTATTTGTTTTTATTGAATTAAATTAAAAAATAATAGAATAACCGACACCTGCCCGGGGTCAGGCATGAGCCCGGGTGGTGCCTCTGACAATGAGATCGGGTGACAGTATGTGGGTGAGCGACTGACGGGCATCGCCATAGGCCTGATTAAGGATCCAGCGCGCGGCCATTTCACCGATTTCTCTGACCGGATAATCGATGGTTGTCAGCTTAGGTGTCAGGTAACTGGCGTAGTCAATGTTATCAAATCCAATTACTGACACATCCTCCGGAACATTCCTGCCCAGGTTTCGAAGCGCGTTAATGGCACCGGTTGCCATTTCATCGTTACCACAGGCTATAGCGGTATAATGCGCATTTCGCTTATGCAGTTCGTTTACACAGGCTTCACCAGACTGCGCCTGGAAGTTACCTTCCACTATCAGCGTCTCATCCACCGGTAAACCGGCTTCTTTCAGTGCGCGCTTGTGGCCATTAAGACGGTTTATCCCATCCGCTTTGAACAGTGCACCGGCGGCATAGGCAATGTCAGTATGTCCCTGATCAATCAGATGTTTGGTTGCCAGATAGCCGCCTGTTTCGTTATCCAGACTGATGCACTGTTCGCCTATTTCCTCAATGTAGCGGTTGACGATGATCATAGGCACCTTTTGTTTGGCAAGCTGGATCAGGTAGTCATCGCTGACCGCCTCAACATGCAATATCAGCGCATCACAGCGACGGCTTAGCAGTGCATCAATTTCATTTTGTTCGAGCTTGTCATCACTGTGTCCGGCGACCACGAACATGTGTTTATTGGCTTTGCGCAATATGTGCTCAGAACCGGCAACCATGGCACCAAAAAAAGAACCGTGAAGTTCCGGAACGACATAGCCGATGGTGTTCGTTTTGTTGGATGCCAGCGAGGCGGCGATAACATTATGCCGGTATCCCAGCTCTTCCATGGCAGTGAGCACTAACTGACGGGTTTTTTCTTTTACGGTGTCAGTATTGTTGATCACTCTGGATACAGTTGCAGACGACACGCCTGCTTTTTCACTTACCTGTTTAATTGTAACCATATTGTCCTGTCCGACGAATTAGTCATGGCTGTGGGAAACCGGGCGTTCCGGATAAGGGGAGTGTGCCCCGGACGCCAGTTTCTGCTGAATTTCGTCCAGTCTGTTGTTATCTAATGCATACCCGCGCATCAGATAAGCCACTGCTAAAGAAGCCAGCGCAGGGCCCAGGCAAAACGACATAATAATTCCCTGCGCTACCTGTGTATTGGATATTCCTGGCTGATAATTATATAGCGCCAGCAACCAGCCCGCGAGCGCCCCGCCTGTGGCCAGGCCTACTTTAATAAAAAACACGACCGTTGAATAGGTGACGCCGGTCATTCGTACACCGGTTTTAAACTCCCCGTAATCAACCACATCCGCAATTTTTGCCCACAGTAATGGAGTGGACATCTGAAACACCAGTCCCCAGATAAACTGCAGGGTAATGGCAGCATCCGGCGCATCTAACGGAATGAAAAAGTTAGACAGGCAAATCAGCGCGCTGGCGACCTGCAGCCAGATATACAACCTGACCTTGCCCACCTTCTGACTGCATTTGATTGCCAGTGCACAGCCTACAATGCTTCCCAGCATACCTGCAGTGATAAAAGGGGTAACCAGTTCAGGCCGCCCCAGTGCGTATTTTACGTAATAAATCGCCATGGTATTGCGAAGTGCCACGCCAGTTAACACTAACATGGCAACGATACACAAAATCCGGCACTGATCATTTTGCCATAACAGCCGGATTTGTTTGGTCAGTGACGGCATATTCGGTTCCGCCGGTTTCACCCGCTCCCGGGTTCCTGCAAAACACAGCAGAAAGAGCACCATCCCCACGGTGCCCATCAGTAACATGGTTAACTGGTAACCACGGGCGGTATCTCCCTGACCGAGCAGGTCGACCAAAGGCAACATAAAAGCGGTGACAATAAGTCCGCCGACCATGGCAAAAACAAAACGGTAGGCCTGAATAGACACACGCTCGCTGGCCTGGGCGCTCATGACGCCGCCCAGTGCGGAATAAGGTATGTTGATGGCTGTATAGGTCAGCATTAAAAACGCATAGGTCGCGTAGGCGTAGACAAGCTTGCCGCTGTCGTTAAGGCCTTGCGGGGAGGTAAACGCCAGTACGCTGGCCAAAGCAAAGGGTAACGCCAGCCACATCAGGTAAGGGCGGTAAGCGCCCCAGCGGGTTCGGGTAGCATCCGCCAGCGAGCCCATCAGTGGGTCAGTGATGGCATCCATGACACGGATAACCAAAAACATCGTACCTACTGCGGCGGCAGGAATGCCGACAACATCGGTATAGTAGAACGTTAAAAACAGCATGACCGACTGGAAAATAAAGTTGCTGGCAGTGTCTCCCAGTCCGTAGGCGATTTTTTCGCGAGCACTTACCATTAATGTCATACCGCCGTAATTAATCCTGCAGTTCTGCCTGAGAACACCGTGTTGCGAGCATCGATCTGAGGGCCTTCGCACTTTGCTTTAATGTGCGCTGCTGCGTGGGATAATCAACATAAACAATACCAAAGCGCTTGGTATAACCCAGTGCCCACTCAAAATTGTCCAGCAGACTCCACACAAAGTAGCCGGTAATATGCACCCCTTCGCGGGCTGCTTTATCAACGGCATTCATATGGCTTTGCAAATATTCGATGCGCTTTACATCTTCTACTTTGCCATCAATCAGGGTGTCATCACAAGCCATTCCGTTCTCAGTGATTAATACCGGTGGCAGTGTGAAATCGCGATGAAGCTGTAACAACAGGTCAGTAAGGCCTTGCGGGTAGACTTCCCAACCCATAGCTGTGGTCGGAACCTCAGAGTCGGGATCAAGAATTTGAAAACCTCTGTCATCACCATGGCCGACTTTTGCGCGGGTATAATAGTTCACGCCAAGATAGTCGTTTTTAGCACTGATAATTTGCATATCACCCGGTACTATCTCCGGTTTTTCTTCCTCGGGTAAGTCGTCTAGCAAGGCAGGATATTCACCGGTAAGCAGAGGCCGCACATACCAGTCATTATGGTGGGCATGGGCCAGTTCAACCGCAGTCCTGTCTGCCGGGCTATCCGAGGCCGGATAGTACGGTGTAAAATTCAAAACAATGCCTGATTCTGCATTCGGTGCGCACTGTCGCAGTATCGGCATTGCCAGACCATGGGCGAGCAACAGATGATGCACGGCTTTCTTTGAATAAGCCCGGCTTGCTTTACCCGGGGCGTGAACGCCGGTTTCATAGCCCAGGTAGGCGCTGCAGAATGGCTCGTTTAATGTTGCATAAGAAAAGACTTTATCGCCAAATGCAGTGGCTACCACCTCGGCGTAACGGGCGAACTCGTGTGCGGTATCCCGGTTTAGCCAGCCTCCGCGATCTTCCAAATATTGCGGTAAATCCCAATGGTACAGCGTCACATAAGCTTTAATGTTGTGCGTGTTCAGAAAATCCAGCAGTTGCGTGTAAAACGCCAGTCCATCCTGATTAACGCTACCATCAGCGCGCATAATTCGCGGCCACGATACTGAAAACCGGTAGGCATCCACATTCAGTGAGGCAACCAATGACAGGTCTTCCTGCCAGCGGTTAACGTGATCGCATGCCAGTACTCCATCACTGCTATCAGCGATGGCACCAGGTTGTTGACAGAAGGTGTCCCAGATGGAGGCCTCACGTGCGTCTGCCGCACCTTCAATCTGAAATGACGACGTAGCGACCCCGACCGTAAAGTCGGGGGAAGCGAAGATAGAGCCCGCAGGCGCAGATAATTTCATGTTGCTCTCTGACAATACATTCTGCGTGCTGCTATTGGCAGAAACGCTTGAGATATTCTTCGTGAGGGGGAAGTTTTTCGACCGTCCGGCGGATTTGCAGCGTAATTTGTGTTAACAACGCCTCAAGTTCATCGCGGCTCATTGTATCCACAATCGGATGGTAACTTTCTGGCATCAGGCCCTGACCAATCATTACCTGCTGCCAGGAATCATCAAACAATTCACTGCCTTCCCTGAATATGCGGCCGGTTTTTACAAACAAATCGATTCTGTGACGCAATGAGTCGGGCACATCCATTTGGCGGCAATGACGCCAGAAAGGTGTGTCGGTACGATTGGTCACATGGTAATGCAAGATGATGAAATCGCGAATATGTTCGATATCAAAATCTGCCTGACGGTTAAATTCATTGATATCTTCCTGTACGACACCGGCTTCAGGAAACATCCGAAGAAAACGCACAATCCCTTGCTGAATCAGGTGGATACTGGTGGACTCAAGGGGCTCCAGGAATCCGCTGGCCAGTCCCAGTGCCAGGCAATTGCGGTTCCACTGTTTACGTCTGCGCCCGGTTCTGAAGTGAATGACGCGCGGATCGTTAAGAGGTTTCCCGTCGATATTGGCCATAAGTTTCTCGATGGTCTCATCATCAGACTGATACTGACTGCAATACACCATACCGTTACCCACACGATGTTGCAGCGGAATGCGCCATTGCCAGCCGGCCTCATGAGCGATACAGCGGGTATAAGGTAACGGCGCGCTGGTGGATTCGGTCTGAACGGCGACTGCGCTATCGCAGGGTAGCCAGTGTGACCAATCCTCATAACCGGTGTGCATGGCTTTTTCAATTAACAGGCCTTTAAAGCCGGTGCAGTCGATGAAAAAGTCACCTTCTACACGCTGGCCGTTATCTAAATCCAGACTTTCGATGAAACCATCCTGCTGACGCAGATTGACGTTATCAATCTTCGCATCAATGCGGGTCAGCCCTTCTTTTTCAGACAGCTTGCGCAAAAACTTTGCATAGCTGGTGGCATCAATGTGGTAAGCGTAATTCAGGCCATTATTGGGTAGATGGGCAAATTTGTTAGCTTCTGCCGCTTGTCGTTCCAGGCAATAGTCGCCGAAGTCGCCACTTAGCCCCTCTTTGAGACCGCGCAGCCAGAAATGCTGGAATCCTGCAGCCCAGCAGTCCTTTCCGGTAACGCCGAAGGCGTGCAGGTAGCTGTGATCAAGATCTTTCCAGTTTTCAAAGTTGATGCCCAGTTTATAGGTCGCGTTGGTTTCAGACATAAATTCCTGCTCGCTGAGTTTGAGCAGTTTATGAAAGAACACCAGTGTGGGAATGGTAGCTTCGCCGACACCCACCGTGCCGATTTCAGAGCTTTCAACGAGAGTGACATCAACTTTATTTTTCAGCACCCGGGTCAGCGCTGCCGCTGCCATCCAGCCAGCGGTACCGCCGCCGGCAATGACTACCCGGGTTTTTTTCTGGGCCTGATTCATTTTACTCACCTTTTACTGCTTTAAGTGATTTGCCAGCCAGGCGCGAAACTGCCGCTGGGTTTGCTCACTTTGCTCGCCCAACGGGCCTTTAAGCGCATCGGGAATATGGTCGAACCGGTCCTGATCCTGACCAAATACATAAAAATTAAACATGGATTGCCATGCCTGGCGTTCTTTATCCGGCAGGGCTTTTAGCGCTAATAACGCATGATAAAGCGCATTCTCACTTCTGCCCAGATGCGCCGGCGCGTCGCGCCACCAGAAGTTCACCAGCATGTTCAGGCTTTGTTGCCCTTCTATGTGATGCCACCACATCGACGGAATGAAGAGGGCATCGCCCGGCTCCAGTTCGACTGTCTGCGCCTGCGTCAGTGCCTCACGGAATCGGGGAAACTTCTCAAAATCCGGCGCGTGAAAGTCTACCAGGCTTACTGCTTGACCCGCTGGTGTAATATGCAGCGGGCCCACGTATAAATTTTCCACTTGTTCAGGCGGGAATAAGGTGACTTTGCGCTTACCTGCAGTGACACAAATCAGATTATCTGGTGCATCATAATGCGCAGCAATACGACTCTTGTTTCCTATCCATAACGTTGCTAACGGATCGGCCTCTTCCAGCGCGATAGGGTTTTCAGTTAAAAAACCCGGCAGACAATGCGCAACGCTGGTTGAGCCGACGTACAGCGAATCCGCGTCAGCTGAATGCTGACGCTCCAATAACGCATGCAGTGCTGACATAAACGGCTGGCGCTTGCGCGAAAAATTAAAGCCGTCCATGTTTTTGTTATAAAACATCCGACCGTCGTGCCTGGCCTCAAGATGTAAGCTGTCCACCACAGTGTTGTTGTCGAACCGGGACAGATAATCCACCAACGCCTCATTGGATGTCTTAGCGGCCTTTACCACTGGCCAGTGGGCCACCAGACCACGCATGACCTGCGGCTCACGCAAACTACGCAGATGCGCCAATAACTGGTTGTCGTCGGGGCAGGGGGCCGTGGCTACCGGTTGCATATCAGGCGGCTTTTTTCTTACGGATAAGTGAAGATAGCTGCGAGAGTGAAGCCAGCATCATATAGACTGATTCAAGACAGTCGGCATTGCGCAGCTCAATAATTTGCTCATTGGTCAGGCTGGCAAAGGTGTCTTCATTAATAGTAAAAAAGCCTGCCAGTCGTTGCGTGCCGGCATTGTCTATATCGATATCCAATACAAATGGTTCGATCAGCGACAAAGCGTCACACTTTTCAATAAATGCCTGATGTGCTTGCTGACCTTCGTGAAGGGCGCTTAGCACATTACTGATGTTATCTGTGTATTCAGTGGTGCCGCCGTGAGGTAAGAATACGGCTTCACCGTCCTGTTCATTGACTCTGTCATCATCCATATCAATGTGGATACTGAGCTGATCAGGCTGCTGGTCATTGCGGCCAATCAGAAACGGGCCTTTCTCGATAACCAAAGGTTTGTAGCTGGCCAGCCACTGGTCACCGTCTAAAAACAGGTTTTCACCCTGTTCAAAGCCCAGCAATGCCACCATCTGATAATTGCCGTCTTTATCTTTGGCGAACATCAGCGGGTAGTGCGCTTGTGCCAGGCGCATTTCAGCAGGAAAGACAGGTACACACATTTGATTTTCATTATATTTTTCGCCGTGTACCTGACGAATTTTCAAATTTTTGTGCTCAACATTATTAAGCAGAACATGATTTGCCATGGGCACTCCTGTTTACCCGGCGCTTTGTTGCCGGTACTGATTGAGGGCATTCAGATAATCACGGTTTGAGGGCAAACCCGCAAGTAATTGTTGCTTTCGTTTTTCGTTTTGCTGAATGAACCGGTTGGTATCGTTATTGTGATGGTAAGGGGCAGACTGAGCAAAGCCCATTCCGTTCAGAATATACAAATAGCTGGCCTGAGGGAAAACCTCATCCTGGTATAAAAAGTCATGCTGATTAATCGGACGGTGTTGCCACATGTACAGCCAATCCTGAAGCTGATCAGAGGCACTGTCTGTATTAGCCATTGCCTGCCAGTAGTCACTGTCAGTCCGGGCGCTTAATACATAGTGAAGCTTCAGAAAGTCGATAATACGTTGCCATTTAGTGGCAAAACTACGATTAAACTGACGGCTGACCGGCGCCAGCTCATGTTTGCTGCGCGGCAACTGACGCGCGATATGCAAGGCCGCTAATTCCGTCATTACCAGCGCAGAAGCTTCTAATGGCTCAAAAAAGCCGGCAGATGTTCCTACGGCTACGCAGTTTTTAATCCACGGCGTTTCGCGGTAACCCGGCGTAAAGGATATTTTTCTGATGGCGTCGGCATTCACCGGTGCGGTGACTGGGTCATTTTTAAGATAGGACAGCAGTGTTTCTGTTGCTTCATCATCGCTGCAAAATTCGCTGCTGTACACACAGCCTACGCCTTTTCGGTGGGGCAGGGCGATATCCCAAATCCAGCCATTTTTATGTGCAGTAGATACTGTGGCAGAGGCAATGTCGCACTCAGTGTCTGCATACGGCGCCTGCACCGCCATTGCCGTGTCATTTTTAAGTACATCTGAGACGCTGTTAAAGACGCTGCCATAGTGCTGACCAATCAGTCGTGCGGCAAAGCCGCTGCAATCGACAAACAAGTCGCCCCGGATGTCTCCGGCTTCAGTGCGTAGTGCCGTCAGGTAATTGTCTTTATCGTACTGAATATCCTGAACGTGCGCGCTGATGTGCTTAACGCCCAACACGTCTACGCAATGTTCGCGAAGCATGTCAGCAAATTTACTGGCATCCAGGTGATAACCATAATTAGCCACCGCCGCATAAGCGGGTGTTTGCAGCTGTCTGGGCGCCTTGCCGGCAGCGCATAAAGCGGGCTGGGCAGAAAACATATCGGCAAAGTCAGCATCGGGTTTTTCGGCAGCCCACCAAAGCGCCAGATCAGACTCAAAGAAACCTGTGGGTAAATCGAAAGGGTGGTAATAGATGTCATCGCCGCCGGTGCCTGTCCACTGTTTAAAACAGGTACCCTGTTTAAACGATGCATCACAGCGAATCAGAAATTCAGTTTCGCTAATACCAATCCTGCGCAGTGTATCGCGCATGGTGGGCCAGGTTCCTTCTCCTACACCCAGCGTTTTGACTTGCGGTGACTCGACCACAGTAACCGTCAGGTCCTGACGTTTTGCAATATCGTGTTCAGCAGCAATAACGGCGGCTGTCAGCCAGCCTGCTGTACCACCGCCAAGCACGATGATGGAATTAACTGAGTCAGACTGATACACGGTAAACTCCTGACACGACGACGAATCGTAATCACCAGATTCATAAACAAAAATAACGCTGAGTAAATCACCCGTACCTGGTAACTTACTGAGCGTTACTTAAAGGGCACCGCCGTAACCGGCGATGCCACATTAAGAGACGTACTGCTAATTAGAACGCGTAACGTACACCAATGTTGTAACGTGGTTCTACGTCAGCGATGTTAACCAGCATGTTTGGATGACGTTGGTGAGAACGCTGGTACTCACCGGTCACGTTGATACCTTCAACAAACACTTCCAGATTTTCGTTAACCGCATAGCGAACATTAACATCTAACTGGTCGTAGGCTTCAACATACGTTGGGTTCTGACCACCGTTACCATCAACGGTTGCTGCCAGGAACTTGTCACGCCAGTTCCACGCTGCACGCACTTCCCATGCATCCATTTCGTAGAACAATACTGCGTTGGCAGTGTCGCTCAGACCTAACAGTACAAACTGTGTTTCAGTGCTGTAGTTATCATATTCTACATCACCGTCAACCATCGTATAGTTAACGATAGCGCCGAAACCAGTATCACCGAAGATGTGCTGTACCGCAAACTCCATACCATCTACTGAACGGCTGGCATCAGAGTTAACCGGCTGAGTAACCGTAATTGGCAGTAACGGATCTTCGCCGTCCAGACCTACAATCTCACCGGCTTCATTGGTATAACCCTGGCTGATGAAATAGTCACGGATTGCACCCAGATCGTCACCCACCGCTGCAACAGCTTCGTCGTAACGCGGACCACCGATTGGCGTTGCGATATCGAACAAGGTGTCAGTGTAAGTGTCAGTACCGATAAAGTTATCTACTTCTTTATCAAAGTAAGCAACAGACACGTAACTACCTTCGCCATAATAGAACTCGGTAGAGATATCGAAGTTAGTTGATTCAAATGGTAACAGGTTCGGGTTACCCGCACCGCCGGTACCGCCATTAAAGCGTGCCAGCTGGTTAACCGTCAGACCACCCTGGATATCAGCATAACCAGGACGTGTGATGGTTTTGCTGTAAGAGGCACGTACAAACCAGTCTTCCAGTACTTCAACTTTGAAGTCAACAGAAGGCAGGAAGTGATCGTAGCCACCGTCCAGTGATGTGAACTGGTAGTCACCTGGGACCAGACCAAATTCGTTGGCGCCATCCCAGCGCAGATACGCAATTTCAGGAACCTGTGCACTAGAATCTACAGTTGTATCTTCATAGCGCGCACCGATAGACAACCATGCTGGCATGTTGCCAATATCAAACTGCATGTTCGCCTGCAGGTAAGCAGACCACTGCTCTTCTGTCGTACGACGGTCAACCTGGTAGTTAGGATCCATACACAGTGTTGTGCCGCACGGACCAAGATTGTCGCCGTTTGCAACTGCGATTGAAGAAATTGCGCTGATCAGGTCGCCCAGATCAGAGCCATAGTAGAACGGCTCCAGATCGGCACCGTTGCTGCCCAGTACGTCATCAAAACGACCTGGCAGGTTCTCTTGCATGAAGATATCATCCGGATAATCTTCCGGTGTACCGTAACCACCCCACGTATCACGCTGTGCTACTGAGTAAGCTGAACGGTTTTTCACTTCGATGGCAGATAATCCGAAATCGATGCTGGTGATGATACCTTCGTCCAGGTAGTAGTTACCGCGGAACTGAAGCTGGTCGATTTCAGACTTCATGTAGCTGTTACGGATAGACGTACCGGACGTCAGCATGCGATCAGCACTTAAACCTACGTCGTCTGCGTATGTGATATCCATCACAGGGAAATCCTGTGAATAGTCTACTTCGGTCAGAACGCGGTCGAACTGAACCGCTGACACAACGTTGTTGCTGCCCAGATTGTTCTTAGGACCGGCTTCGGCGTCAGATACGTGGTAATCCACTTCCAGCGTCAGGTTATCTGTCGCCATCCACTCAACGTTCAGACCGATTGAATTGTTTTCGTTAACTGCAGTGTAATCGCTGGTACCTAAACCGATATCACAGCAGGTTGCATCAGCATAGATTACCGGACCCATTACTGAACCTTCAGTGTTGGTGCCAGGCGTATACTCACCGTATGCTGGTACGCCGTTGAACCAGGTAGACAGCTGCTGACGCATGGTGCGTGTTTCAAGCTCTGAATACGTGTAATCAAGTGTCGCTGTCAGATCGTCGATAGGACGATATTGTAAAGTCAGCTGGCCGTTAGTACGGGTACGACGAATCTCATCAAAGTTGTACGCCAGGTTACGAGGTACAGAGTATAGGTCGTTCTGACCAGGCAGGTTAGTGAAGCTACCGTCACGTGGTAGTGAACCCCAGTCACCGCCGTCACCACGAATGGTGTACCAGCCGTTGCCGGTTTCAGCTACTGCTGCACCTGCATCACGGTCCTGATAAGAACCAATTAACTGAATACCGAATGTATCGTCAGCAAATGTCTGGCTATAGATACCGGAAACTTCTGGTGTAATAGTGCTACCGGTTTCCGTTGAGTTATCAATAACACCTTTGGCACCTACGCTGGCTTTAAGGCCCGGGTTGCTCAGTGGCTTTGCCGTAACCAGGTTAACAGTAGAACCGATACCACCTGTAGGCTGTGATGCCAGGCTGGTTTTAAATACTTCAACAGCCGATACGCCTTCTGACGCCAGATTGGCAAAGTCAAAAGAACGAGAAGATGATGCGCTGGTCGCTTCAATGTTTGCAGCCGGCATTTGACGGCCATTCAGCGTTACCAGGTTGTAGTCCGGGCCGAAACCACGAACAGTAATACGACTACCTTCACCGTTGCTTCTGTCGATCGCAACACCGGTAATACGTTGTAGTGATTCTGCAAGGTTCGTGTCCGGGAATTTACCAATATCTTCAGCTGAGATAGCATCTACCACACCTGATGCTGCTTTCTTTGTCAGCATTGCTTTGGTCAAACTTTCACGGATACCGCTTACTTCGATAACTTCGAAGTTACCTGCTTCAATTTCCTGCTCATCGGCCTGTGCTTCCTGAGCCATAGCCTGATGCGATAACATCGCACCCATCGCAAGCGACAAACATGTCGCAATACGTGTTTTATTAAATGTAGTAGTTTTCATGTGTTTCCCCAGCCTGATTAACAACGTCCGCTTTCTTGTAAGCGCTTACAGATAACAGTAATCTGTTACGCCGGTTTTCCCTTTGGTCCCTGTTACAAAATGAACGTCAAACGCATTTATCACACAAGCCACCTTCAGCGGACATGGGTAAAAGAAAGCGCTT